>NZ_JBIVLI010000021.1:0-180037 GCF_044751205.1 Streptomyces sp. NPDC088732 | reverse complement strand
GCCGGCCTGCCGAAGTACAACGAGTACAAGAAGGCCGACGAGAGCCACCTGCTGGAGACCACCGGCAAGAAGCTCCGCAAGCTCATGAGCTGGGTCGAGAACGGTGACTGACCCCTCCCCGCGGATCCCCGCGCCGTCCGACCGGCGCGGGGATCCGTGCTTCGCCAGCCTCCTCCTGGGCAGCTACCGCCGCCTGGTGGGCGTCAGCCTGGGCCCGCCGGTGTGGGCGTCGGACGCCGAAGCGGCCCGGTGGCTGTACGAGAAGGCGCCCTTCGGGCTGCTGGCGCACGATGCGTCGGCCGACCCGCTGTTCGTCTACGCCAACCGCACGGCGCAGCGGTCCTTCGGCTACACCTGGGAGGAGTTCATCGGCCTTCCCTCGCGCCGGTCGGCAGCGCCCGAGGCACAGCCGGACCGGGACGCGCTGCTCGCGTCGGTGAACGCCCTCGGCTACGCCGACGGATACCGGGGGCTGCGGCTGCGCAAGGACGGCCGGATCTTCCGGATCGAGGACGTCTGCATGTGGAATCTGACGGACGCCGACGGAACCCATCACGGCCAGGCCGCCGTGTTCCGCACCTGGTCGGCCGCCTGAGGCCTTCCGCTGGAGGCGGGGGGCGGCGCGGGCACACAGCGCTGCACCACACGGCGGGTCGTCCACCCCGACCGGGGACGGCGTCGCCGCACTCGTCGCGGCCGGCCGAACCGCTCCGAAACGACCCGGTGCCATGCGGTTCCCCATCGTGCCTTCCCTGCGGCCGCCGCGGGCGGCGCGACAGGACCTGCTGGAGATCAGCGGTGACCTTCCACGTAGACCTGAGCCCCTACGTCGACGATCCGGAAGACACCTTCCGGGAGGGCGAGGGCACTCGCGCGGTGACCTTCACCCCCCGCTGCACGCGGATCAACGTCGGCTGGCTCGCGGCCGACCACCCCTTCGACGCCGGCTTGCCCCCTGCCGGCTTCGAGGAACAACTCGACCGCATCCTGCACGGCCAGTACGTCAACGCCGCCCTGGGGACACACCCGTGCGACCTGTGCGACACCGCGAACGACACCGCACCAAGTGCGCCCCGCGGCAGCAGCGAGATCCGCGTCCCGGCCTCGCCCGCCGAGGCCCTTCGTCGATGCCGTGCCGGCGTGCGACGACAGCTGGCGCAACGGACCCCCGGTCCCCCGGCTCCCCGACGACGCCCGGCGACTCGACTTCGAAGCCGGCGACTGAGCCGTATCCCGTGACGGGCTCCAAAGGAGGCGGGGCCGGCCCCGACGTGGGGGCCGGCCGGGAACAGTGGCGCCGGGGGGGCGGCTCCCGTATCGGGGGTCAGCGGACGGGGTGGACCGGGCCGGTCTGGAGGCCGTGTGCGCCACGGACGCCGCACTCCGAGGTCTTCCACGGCACGTCGATCTGCTCCCGCGACTCCGGCGGGAAAACGGCCAGGAAGGACACGCTCGTCAACTGGCACTGCGCGTCGGAGAGTCCGGCCTGCCCGTTCAGCGCCTGTGCGTCGACGGCCGCGTGGGCACGGGGGATCAAGGTGACACTCGTGGCACGCATTCCGGGCGCACGGTCGGCGGCCGCGCCGATCTGGGCGCCGTCACGGCCGCGGAAGGACACCCCGGGGAAGCCCGCCAGGGTGCACGGTGCAGTGCCCGTGTTCCGGAACACCAACTGGAAGTGCGTGCTGCCCACGCCACTGTCCTGGTTCTCGACGGAAACCCGCAGGTGTTCCGAGGTGCACCGCTGGGGCCCACCGTCGCGAACCGCCTCGGAGTCCGCGTCCTGCGCGCCCGAACGGTCCCTCGTCACGGCCCCGTCGGAGGGTGAGTCCTCCCCGCTGCGATCGCCCCGGGAGGTGGGCGAAGCAACACCCGCCGACGACGAGGACCCCTGGGCCGCCCCCGAAGAGGAATCCGAAGAGCTTCCGGCGGCCTTGCCGGTCTCCGGCCCGCACGCGGTGAGGGCGGCGAGCGCCACAGCGAGAACGGGTATGGCGCGGAGTGCGGTCGAGACCTTCATGACGTGCCTGCTTTCTTTTCCGTGCCGGGGCTTCTCCCCGTCACGGACTCCACTTTGGCAATGCATTCCGGCACGACGCCAGCCAGAAATGGCGCCGTGACAGCACCACTGATGAGCAGTTACGATCCGCGGACATTGAGGATCCGGCCGGGCCAACCTTCACGATTTCCCGATGGATATCCGCGCCAATGCCATTCGGAATTCGGCACCGAAATTCTATTGCGTTCCACGGGTATGCGGCGTGCCGGTGGCGGGCGTTCCGGGCCACCGGCGATCGTGAAGAAGCGGCCGGGACATGGGAACGGCCGTATGGAAGGAGGGTGCGCGACGTTTCAGGTCACACCGCCTTTTGGCCGCCGCGGGGCTCAGTAGAAGTGCCGCAGCGACGGCCAGAGGGTCGACCAGGGGGCGGCGGGGCCGTCGCGGAGGACGATGGCGGCCTGCTGTTCCTCGTTGTCGACGCCGTGGCCGTTGTCGACCGTGCCGACCTGCCGGCAGCCCGTGAAGTGGGCTTCGATGCCGTCGGCGTCGCGCTGGCGGACCAGCAGGACGGGGCCGTCGGCGGAGTCCGGGGGCGGGCCCCAGGCGTAGAAGCTCATGTGGCCGGAGTACGGGGCGGGCAGGCCGCGCGAGGGGCCGTAGTGGGCGAGGGCACCTGCCTCGCCGTAGTTCTGGGCGAGGAGGACGGCGCGGCCGCGGTCCGCCTCGGGGATGCGGGCCCACGCCTCGGCGGTGGCGTCCGCGAGGCGGGGCCAGCCGATCTGCTCGCCCTGCTCTGCGTTGATGGCGTTCACGACGGAGACCGCGCCCGCCGGCAGCACGGGCAGCGACAGCAGCGCGGTCAGCACGGCCGTCAGCGCGACCGGCAGAACCGTGTCCCGGGGTTTCGCGGCGTAGCGCTCGCAGCCCGCGGCGAGCAGGACGACCAGCAGCGGGAGCGCGTAGTAGGGCTTGCCGCCGCTCGCGAGCACCAGGGCGCACAGGATCAGGTAGGCCGGTGCGAAGGAGCGGGCCCAGCGCAGCTCCGGGTCGCGCCACAGCCGCAGGCCGCCGGAGATCCAGACGGGGACGAACACCGGGGAGAGGTAGAGGAGTTGCTCGGGGACGAACAGCAGGCGGTTCTCCATGCCGTCGTCGGCGCTGATGCCGCCCGCGACGGTGAGCTGCGGCCAGCCGTTCCGGGCCTGCCACCACAGGTTGGGCAGGGCCAGCGCCAGTGCGAGCGCGGCACCCGCCGCGGGCCACGGGCCGCGCAGGACCCGGCGCGGCCCGGTGAGCAGCAGCCCGCAGAACAGGGCGAGGACGAGCAGCACCACCAGGTACTTGTTCTCCAGGCCGACGCCGACGGCCGCGCCGACCCCGAGCCACCACCGGCCGTCCCCGGTGCGCAGCAGCCGCAGCACGAACCAGCAGACCCCGAGCCAGGCGAGCACGTCGAAGGTGGCCGTGGAGACCATGTGGCCGACGGCCAGGATGAATCCGGAGACGCCTGTGAAGACGGCGGCGAGCACCTGCGCCTGGCGGCTCCCGCCCAGTTCGCGGCAGATGGCGGCGGCCAGGAAGACGATCGCGGCGCACGCGGCGGTCGCCGCGACGCGCAGCCCGGCCGGGCTGTCGCCGAAGGCGGACGTCGACAGCCGCGCGACGAGCGGGGTCAGCGGGGGCTGGTCCACGTAGCCCCAGGCGGGGTGGTCGCCGGCGACCAGGAAGTACAGCTCGTCGCGGTGGAAGCCGTACCGCCCCGACAGCGCGGTCAGGACCGCCGCGAGCACCAGGGCCACCAGCGCGACCGGTCGCGTCGCGTACGCCACCACTGCCGGCCGCCCAGCCGTCGACGCCATCCCCCCACCCCCGGCGACGACGGTACCGGGGCGCCGCGACGGGGGCCAAGGGCCTTTGCTCAGTCGATGTCGAACCGGCTGAAGCGTGAACCACCCTTTGCGGAAAGGTGGTTGAGGAGTCCGCTGAGTACCCGGCGTCCCGGGGTGAGGCGGGTGCGGGCCTCCGGCGGCAGCTCCCACAGGGCGCGCGAGTCACGCAACCGCAGTCCCCAGTCGGCGAGTTCCCGCGGGTCCTCGCAGCTCCAGGCGACATTGACGGCGCGCTCGCGGCGGGCGACGGCGGCGGGGACGGTGTCCATGAGCAGGACGGAGCCGGGGAAATGCGTCGTGACCAGCCCGATCGCGGTCCTGACCGCCGCCTCGGTGAGGTAGACGAGCACGGCCTCGGACACGAACAGGTACGGTCCGGGCGCGGCCCCGACGGCCGCGGTCCAGCCGGGTTCGGTGACGGAGCCGGCCACCATGCGCCGCCGTCCGCTCTCCTCCAGCAGCTCGCGGCGGAGCGCGATGACATCGGGCAGGTCGATTTCGACCCAGGTGGCGGTGCCGTTGTCCAGCCGCTCGTAGCGGGTGCCGAGGCCGCAGCCCAGCTCGACGACCGTCCCCGCGGGGTGGGCGTCCAGGAACTCGCGGACCCAGGCGTCGAGGATGACGCCGCGGAACACCGCCCCGAGGAGCCTCAGGCCGCCGCCGACGCGGGAGAAGTCGTAGTCCAGGGACTCCACCAGCTCCACGGCCTTCGGGTCGCGCGTCAGCGGCCGCCGCCGGGCCGTCTCGGCCGCGCGGGCGAACAGCGGTATGAGCAGGGTCTCCTGAACCCGGCCGAGTTCCACGCTGCGGCGTCCCATGGGAGCACGGTACCCCGCGGTCTCAGGCCCCGGCCCCGCGCAGGGCCTCCGCGAGGGGGCCCTCCCCGGTCACCTCGACGGCTCCGTCCCCCAGCGCGTCGGGCAGGGCGCGGGCGCCGGCCGGCAGGGCGAGGACCGCGTCGGGGCTCTTGGCGGGTCCGTCCGCGTACGCCGGGGTGATGCCGCCGAGTTCGATGTGAAAGGCGCCCTCGTCGAGGCGGACCTCGACCACTCCGCCGGGCAGTCCGGGGAGCGCGGCCAGCCGGCGCATCAGGGGCACGGCGGCCCAGTGCGCGCGGACGGCGTCGGTGGGGCGGGGCTCGCCCAGGTCGTCGGCCCCCCAGGCGGCGAGCGCACCGAGGACGGACAGCAGGTCCCGGCCGCGCGGGGTGAGTTCGTAGACGTACGCGGCGCCGGGGGGCGGCAGGCGGCGGCGGGTGGCCAGGCCGTCGCGCTCCATCTCCTTCAGCCGGGAGGCGAGGACGTCGGTGCTCACGCCGGGCAGGTCGGCGTGGAGATCGGTGTACCGGCGGGGGCCCGCGAGCAGCTCACGGACGATCAGGAGCGTCCAGCGCTCGCCGACCGTGTCGAGGGCACGGGCGACGGCGCAGTACTGGTCGTAACTTCGGCGCGGCATGATCCCAGTGTAGACAAAGAGTTGGACTTTCCAAGCTCGCACTTGGTAAAACCAAGCAGTAGCCTGTGCCTGACACAGCGGGGTGCGGGACCGGACCGGGAGGCCGTCGCATGGAGTACAAGCAGTCGAGCAAGCTGGCCGAGGTCTGCTACGAGATCCGCGGTCCGGTCATCGAGCACGCCAACGCACTGGAGGAGGCCGGGCACAGCGTCCTGCGGCTCAACACCGGCAATCCCGCGCTGTTCGGCTTCGAGGCCCCCGAGGAACTGCTCCAGGACATCATCCGCACCCTCCCCGCCTCGCACGGCTACAGCGACTCGCGCGGCATCCTCTCGGCGCGCCGCGCGGTCGCCCAGCACTACCAGGAGCGCGGCCTCGCCGAGGTGGACGTGGACGACGTCTTCCTGGGCAACGGCGTCTCCGAATTGGTGCAGATGGCCGTGCAGGCCCTGGTGGACGACGGCGACGAGGTGCTGATCCCGGCGCCCGACTTCCCGCTGTGGACGGCCGTGACCCATCTGGCCGGCGGCAAGGCGGTGCACTACGTCTGCGACGAGTCCGCCGACTGGTTCCCCGACCTCGACGACATCGCCTCGAAGATCACCGGCCGCACCCGGGCACTGGTGATCATCAACCCCAACAACCCCACGGGCGCGGTGTATCCGCGCGAGCTGCTGGAGGGCATGCTCGACCTGGCCCGCCGGCACCACCTGGTCGTCTTCGCCGACGAGGTCTACGACAAGATCCTCTACGACGACGCCGTGCACCACACGGCCGCACAGCTCGCCCCCGACGTGCTCTGCCTGACCTTCAGCGGGCTGTCCAAGGCCTACCGTGTCGCCGGCTTCCGCTCGGGCTGGCTGGCCGTGACCGGACCGCGGCAGCACGCCAAGAGCTATCTGGAGGGCCTGACGATGCTGGCCTCCATGCGGCTGTGCCCCAACGTGCCCGCCCAGCAGGCGATCCAGGCCGCCCTAGGCGGGCGGCAGAGCATCAAGGACCTGGTGCTGCCCGGCGGGCGGCTGCACGAGCAGCGCGACCGCGCGTGGGAGAAGCTCAACGAGATCCCGGGCGTCTCCTGCGTCAAGCCCAAGGGCGCCCTCTACGCGTTCCCGCGTCTGGACCCGAAGGTGCACCGCATCCACGACGACGAGAAGTTCGTACTGGACCTGCTGCTGCGCGAGAAGATCCAGGTGGTCCAGGGCACCGGCTTCAGCTGGCCGCGTCCCGACCACTTCCGCATCCTCACCCTCCCCCGCGCCGACGACCTCGACGCGGCGATCAGCCGCATCGGCCGCTTCCTCGCCGGCTACCGCCAGTGATCCGGGCCCGCCGCGCTGGTGGGCGACCGGGGGACGACCGGGGGGTGACCCCACCGCCGCCACGTGCCGGAAGGCCCGTGGACAGGCGGTGCGTGTAGGGGACACCGGGACCTGGGGGCGGGGGTTTACCCCACTTCCCGGGGAGGAGAAACCCGCCGCGGAGTCACCGGTCAGCCGGATGGGGCGTCGATCCGGAGGCCCATAACGTCGTGGTCGAGGCGGTGGTGAGGTGCCACGGCCCGGCTCCGAGGGGGTTCGACACCGTGGCAAGCGCACACGGCCGCGTCCGTACCGCGAGTACGGCACACGGCAAGCAAGGGATCGCCGCCGCCATGGGCGGCTGGAGCGCCCGGCACCGGTGGACGGCGGTGGGCGGCTGGCTGCTCTTCGTCGTCCTCGCGCTGACCATCGGCTCGATGGCCGGCCGGGTCGACGTGACGGACAGCGAGGAGGTCCCGGGGGAATTCGGCCAGGCCGTACGGATCCTGGACGACGCGGGGCTGAGCAACGGGCCCGCCGGCGAGATGGTGCTCGTCCGGGCCGCGTCGGGGGCGGCGGCCGTGAAGGCGACCGACCCGGCCTTCCGGGCCACGGTCGACGACGTCATCACGGCGGTGAAGGGCACCGGTGAGGCCACCGCCGTCCAGTCGCCGTACGACATCAAGGCCGTGTCCGCGGACGGCCGTTCGGCCCTGGTGAAGTTCGACATGCGCGGCGACCCGGACACCGCGCCCGACCGTGTGCAGCCGGTGGTCGACGCCGTGCACGGCGTCCAGGACCGGCACGCGGACTTCACCGTCGAGCAGTTCGGCGAGGCCAGCTCGCAGAAGGTGTTCGACGACGCATTCGGCAGCGACTTCCAGCGGGCCGAGTACTCGGCCCTGCCCGTCGCGCTCGGCATCCTGCTGATCGCCTTCGGCGCCCTGGTGGCCGCACTGCTGCCGGTCGCGCTCGCCATGACCGCCTTCCTGGCGACGAGCGGCCTGGTCGCGGTCGTGAGCCACGCGGTGCACATGAGCGACACCGCCAACTCCGTGATGCTGCTGGTCGGTCTGGCCGTCGGTGTCGACTACTGCCTGTTCTACCTGCGCCGTGAACGGGAGGAGCGGGAGGCCGGGCACGATCCGCAGACCGCGCTGCGCATCGCCGCCGCGACCAGCGGACGGGCGATCCTGGTCTCCGGCGTGACGGTGATCGTGGCGATGGCGGGCCTCCTCTTCACGGGTATCGGCGACTTCAAGGCGATGGGCCTGGCCACGATGATGGTGGTGGCCGTCGCGATGTTCGGTTCGGTCACCGTGCTCCCGGCGCTGCTGTCCCTGCTGGGCGAGCGGGTCGAGAAGGGCCGGGTGCCCTTCCTGCGCCGGCGCGGCCGGGCCCGCAGCGGCGAGTCCCGCTTCTGGGGCACCGTGCTCGGCGGTGTCCTGCGCCGCCCCGCCGTGTCCGCCGCGATCGCCGGCGGGGCACTGATCGCCATCGCGCTGCCGGCGGTGGGCCTGAACACCGCCAATCTGACCCTCAGTCAGGAACTCGGCGACAAGCTGCCGGTCGTCCGCGCCTACGAGGACATCTCAGCGGCGTTCCCCGGTGGTCCCGAGCCGGCGCAGGTCGTCGTCAAGGCCTCCGACATCTCCGCGCCCGAGGTGCGCCGGGCCATCGACGCCTTCAGCCACGAGGCGGTGGCCAAGGGCGCCAGCCCCGGCCCGGTGGAGACCGAGACGCACCCCAAGGAGAACGTCGCCGTCCTCAAGGTGCCGCTGACCGGCGGCACGGACGAGACCAGGGCCGAGTCATCGCTGCGGATCCTGCGGGACCAGGTCCGTCCCGACACGCTCGGCAAGCTCGCCGGCGTCACCGCGCCCATGGCCGGGTCGACAGCCGCGTCGATGGACTTCACCGACAAGATCGGGGCCGCCGTGCCCCCGGTGTTCGCCTTCGTCGTCGTCTTCGCCTTCCTCCTGATGCTGCTCTCCTTCCGGTCGCTGACCATCGCCCTGACCTCGATCGTGCTCAATCTGCTCTCGGTGGGCGCCGCCTACGGCATCCTCACCGTGGTCTTCCAGCACGGCTGGGGCGCGGGCCTGGTGGGCGCCGAGGGCGTCGGCGCGATCGTGGCCTGGCTGCCGCTGTTCCTGTTCGTGATCCTCTTCGGGCTGAGCATGGACTACCACGTGTTCGTGGTCTCCCGGATCCGCGAGGCCCGTATGCGCGGTCTGAGCACCCAGGAAGCGATCCGGCACGGCATCACCACGACGGCGGGCGTGGTGACCAGTGCGGCGCTCATCATGGTCGCGGTGTTCGCGATCTTCGGAACGCTGTCGATGCAGAGCATGAAGCAGATGGGCGTGGGGCTGGCGTTCGCGGTGCTGATCGACGCCACCGTCATCCGCGGCATCCTGCTCCCCGCGGTGATGGCGCTGCTGGGCGAGCGCAACTGGTACCTGCCCTCGTGGCTCAACTGGCTGCCCGACATGACCCACGACGAGACGGTGATCGCCCCGCCGCCGGCCCGCCCGGAGGGCGTGCCGCTCCCCGTGGCACCCTCCGGCGCGGCCCGCTGAGCCCGCCGCCCGCGACCGGCGCCCCCGGCCCGGTCCCCGCAGCCGCGGGGGCCGGGCCGGCCCGATGGGTACGACAGCGGCGCCGGCGGCTGAACCGCGGACCGTCCGTCAGCCGGAGACCGCGGCGCGCGGGCGTATCGGCTCCCGCTCCTCCCCCGCCGCCCGGCCGGCCGCGGGACCGGCGGCGGGGGCGTGGAACGGGTCGAGGGAGGGCGCGGGTCCCCGGACCGGGGCGGGAGCCGCGAGGTCGGGGTCGGAGAAGAGCGCTGGCTCGTCGTGTGAGGTCGACATGCAGAGCAGCGTATCCCGTGTTCGAATATCTGTACGATCCCCCGAAAGGGTTATCGGGAAGCGGGACCGAACCGCTTGACCTCCGGCTCCGGTTCCGCTCCCGCCGAAGAGGACTCCCACGGACCCCACGGCTCCAGCCCCGGCCCGTTGGGGCTGCCCGTCGCCGTGAAGGCGGCGAGGGCCCCCGCGAAGGCGCGCCCGAGGTCGAGGTCGGCCGCGTCCACCCGTCCCAGCGTGGGCGCGTCCCGGAAACTGTGGAAGTTGTTGAAGAGGAAGGGCAGTTCCGCACAGTGCGTGGCGCCCAGAGGGGTGCCCCCGATGGTGCCGTCCCCGGGCGTCCGCCGGGTGAAGCGGTACACGTACGCGGGGGACCCGTCGCGGGCGCACTGCCCGGCGATCTCGGCGATGCCCGCGCCGAAGACCTGGTCCGCGACGAGGTCCAGGGGCGCGTCGAAGGACGTGATGGACAAGAAGGCGGTCATCTCGTCCTGCGTACGGCCCAGCAGGACGTTCGTGCCGCGCAGGGCGCCGCCCGTCACCGCCTCCCGCCATCCCGTCGCCGCGAGCGCGCCGCCGCGCACCGGGTAGGTCGGCGGCGCGGTGTTGCCCGGCTGTGCGCGTTCCACCACGAGGCGCGCGTACGCCTCCAGCAGGCGTTCCACGGGCAGCGCCCGCAGCTCGGACGCCGCGGCGACCCCGGCCAGGCGCAGGTAGTGCGCGGCGGCGTCGGCCGCTTCCGCCGGGTCCTGCGGTTCCAGCGCCCACGGGCCGCTCTCGCCGATCACCCCCCGGACCATCCCGCGCGTCCCCGGGTCGAGCGCGAGGCCGAGCGCCGAGTACGCCCCGGCGGACTGGCCGCCGACGGTGATCCGGTCGGGGTCGCCGCCGAAGGCCGCGACGGAGTCCCGCACCCAGCGCAGCGCGGCGGCCTGGTCCTGGCTGCCGGGGTTGTCGGCCCCGATGTCCGGCAGGTGCAGATAACCCAGCGGGCCGAGGCGGTAGTTGACGGTGACGACCACGATCCCGCCGAGCGCCGCCAGCCGGCCGCCGTCGTAGAGGTCCCAGCCGCCCCCACCGCTGGTGAAGCCGCCGCCGTGGATCCAGAACAGCACCGGCCGGGGCGGCGCGCCGGCGTCCAGGGCGCCGTCGGGCACCCAGACGTTGAGATTGAGGCAGCCGGCCTCGTCGACATGGGGCTCGTGCGGCCCCAGGACCGCCTCCATCCGGCTGCGCCGCTGCGGGGCGTCGGGTCCGGAGCGCGCCGCGTCCCGCACGCCGTTCCAGCCGGGGTGCGGGCGCGGCGCGCCGAACCGCAGGTCGCCCACCGGCGACGCCGCGTAGGGGATCCCGCGGAAGGCGGTCACCCCGCCCTCCTCGACCACCCCGCGCACGGAGCCGCTCCCCGTGCTCACCACCGGCCTGCGCTGTTCGTGCGTGGTATCCATGACTGCTGGTCTACCGTCCCGCCATGACGGGCGCGCGCTGGGGGACCCCGTGGCGCCTCCGGAGGGTCCTGAAGACGCCCGGACTGCCGAATGCCCCGTCCCCGCCGGACCCGGCCGATGCCGCCGACCCGCCCTCCGCTTCCGGGGCCGCCGCCTGCCGGGCGCGCTCCTGGCCGCGGGCGGCCATCGGCGGCCGTAGAGGACGGTCCAGGCGACGAGGAGGGCCGTGACGGCGTACGCCAGGACCGAGTTGAGCGTCACCATCGTGGCGGTGGACAGCCGGTACGACAGACCGACGCGGGTCAGGGCCTCCAGGACGTACGCCGTCCCCCACACGACGGTCACGGTGCTCATGACACGGCGGAAGCCGGCGTACCGCCGGAGGCCGTCGAAGCGCGCGGCGCCCTCCTTGGTCCCGTCGGTGCCGAACCTCCGGCCGAACGGGAACATCAGCGGCCGCGGCGCGAGCAGGCTGCCCGGGCAGACCACGCCGAACAGCCCCGTCACGGCCGAGTCCTTGACCAGGAGCAGCCGCGTCGAGTGCGGCCCGACGACGGTGACCACCACGGAGATGGCCAGGAAGATCAAGGTCATGATCGCGAACTCGTCCGCCTTGCGCCGCCAGGCCGGCGACACGACCGTCTCCAGCACCGGCCGGACACCGGAGATCAGCAGGGCGGAGAACTCCGGCAGGCCCGCGTCGGTGAGCACGTCGTAGGTCACGACGGGCAGGACGATGGTGCACAGGATCGTGAGCGCCCAGCCGAGCGCCGAGGACGCGCGTGATGGTCCGGACATGATTTCCCCCGTTGCCGACCGATGTCCGGGGGAACACATGTGCCGCGCCACCGCCCGGACCGGGCATTTTGCCCGGCCTTGAGGCGGTGGCGCGGCGCCGCGGGGACGGCCTCAGTCCTCCGGCGGCAGTTCCCCGGAGAAGGCCGCGGCCAGCCGCAGCCAGGGGGTCGCCTCGTCGCCGCGCCCCTGCCGCTGGAGGGTGCGGCCCAGCATCAGGTGCGCGTAGTGCTCGACGGGGTCGCGCTCGATCACCGCCCGCAACTGCTGCTCGGCGCGGCCGAGCTGGGCGGAGTGGTAGTACGCCCGGGCCAGCAGCAGGCGCGGCGCGACCTGCTCCGGGACCTCCTCGACCACGTCCGTCAGCAGGCGGGCGGCCTCCGTGTACTCCTTGGCCTCGAAGAAGAGCCCGGCGCGCTCCCAGCGCTCCGCCGTGGTCTCCTCGGCATCCGCGAAGGACTCGAAGGACTCGAAGGGTTCGTGGGACTCGAAACGAACGGGGTTCACGTGAGCTCCTCTCCGGGTGCGGTGTGCGGCATGCGGGGCGCCTGCTCGAAGCCGAGCCGGCCCTTGTTGAAGTCCTCGATCGCCTGCAGGACCTCGGCCTTGGTGTTCATCACGAACGGCCCGAAGTGCGCGACCGGTTCGCGGATCGGACGGCCTCCGAGCAGCAGCACGTCCAGGTCGGGCGTGCGGCTGTCCGGGTGGGCGGCCGCCTCCAGCGTCAGGGTGTCGCCCGCCCCGAAGACCGCGAGCTGGTGCGCGTCCAGCGGGCGCCGTTCGGCGCCGGCCGTGCCGCGCCCCGACAGCGCGTACGCCAGGGCGTTGAAGTCGGAACGCCAGGGCAGGACCAGGCGGGCCCCGGGGCTCAGGGTCGCGTGCACCAGGGTGATCGGGGTGAAGGTGCTGCCCGGTCCGTGGTGCCCGGCGACGTCGCCGGCGATGACGCGGACCAGCGCGCCGCCGTCCGGGGACGACAGCAGCGCGGCCTCGGGTCCCTCGATGCTCTGGTAGCGCGGCGGGTTCCACTTGTGGGCCCGCGGCAGGTTGACCCACAGCTGGATGCCGTGGAACAGCCCGCCGGAGACGACCAGTTCCTCCGGCGGCGTCTCGATGTGGAGGATGCCGCTGCCGGCCGTCATCCACTGCGTGGCGCCGTCGGCGATGGTGCCCCCGCCGCCGTGCGAGTCCTGGTGCTCCATGCGGCCGTCGATCATGTAGGTGACGGTCTCGAAGCCGCGGTGCGGGTGCCAGGCGGTGCCCTTGGGCTCGCCCGGGGCGTACTCGACCTCGCCCATCTGGTCCATGTGGACGAACGGGTCGAGGATGCGCGGGGAGACCTCGGCGAAGGCCCGGTGCACGGGGAAGCCCTCGCCCTCGTAACCGCGCGGGGCGGTGGTGACGGTGCGTACGGGGCGCTGCTGGGCGGCCGCCGGGTCGGGTTCGGCGACGCGGGGCAGGAGCAGCGTGTTCTCCACGGTCACGGCGGGCATGGGACGCTCCTCGCTCGTTGGAACGGTGCGGGGTCCGGGGCCGGACCTCCGTCGGCTGATTTAACATTCAACCAACCTGCTTCATTCCGGCCCTCCCCGCCCGTTCGCCCGCCCGCCCGGGACCGCGGCTCAGAGGCCGAAGCGCGCGCGCTGCCCCTCGGGCACCAGCTCCACGTACTCCGGGTGCTTGCCGATCCAGGCCCGGATGAAGGGGCAGAACGGCAGGACCCGCAGCTCCCGGTCGCGCGCCGCGTCCAGCGCGGCGCGGGCGAGCACCCCGCCGAGGCCCCGGCCGCCGAAGCGGGGGTCCACCTCGGTGTGGATGAACGCGATCTCGTTTCTGTACAGGTGGTACTCGGCGAAGCCGGCGAGCTCCTCCTCGCCTCCCTCGTCCACCGCGTCGAAGAGCTCGAAGCGTGACTTGTCCGGGTTGTCCGCGACACGTGCTGCCATGGTGCGGCCCTTCTTCCTACTCGGGCCGCAGGGCGGCCAGTTGCTGCTCGAACGGGACGACCGTATCGGCCGCCGAACGGGGCGCGGGCGGCCGCGTCACCAGCAGCCCGGCCAGCTCGCCCGCGGCGCGCCCGATCCGGGTCGGCAGGGTGTCGGTCAGCGGGTCGCCGCTGCCGCCCCAGTCCTCGGAGGCCGCGTAGACGGCGGTCGGCACGACCACCGCGCGCAGGTAGGCGAAGAGCGGGCGCAGTGCGTGCTCCAGGGACAGCGAGTGCCGGGCGGTGCCGCCGGTGGCGGCGATCAGCACGGGCTTGCCGGCGAGCGCGTCGTTGTCGATCACGTCGAAGAAGGACTTGAACAGCCCGCTGTACGAGGCGCTGAACACCGGCGTGACGGCGATCAGCCCGTCGGCCTCGGTGACCGCGGTGATCGCCTCGGCCAGCGCGCGCCCGGCGAAGCCGGTGACGAGGTTGTTGGCGATGTCCACGGCCAGGTCGCGCAGTTCGACCACGCGTACCTCGACCGGGCGGCCGGCGTCGGCGGCGGACAGCCGCACGGCCTCGGCGAGCCGGTCGCCGAGCAACCGGGTGGACGACGGGACGCTCAGCCCGGCGGAGACCACCACGAGCCTGACCGGTCCGCGGTTCATCGGACGTCCTCCGTCTCCTTCTCGGCCGCGGCGGCGGCCGCGGCGGACTCCGCGTCCCGCCGGGCGACCAGCGAGGCGTGGTCGGGCGCGTCCGGCACACCGGCCGGGCGGCCCTTGGCGAACTCCTCGCGCAGGACCGGCACGACCTGCTCGCCGAGCATGTCGAGCTGCTCCAGGACCGTCTTCAGGGGCAGTCCCGCGTGGTCCATCAGGAACAGCTGGCGCTGGTAGTCGCCCGCGTACTCGCGGAAGGACAGCGTCTTCTCGATGACCTGCTGGGGCGAGCCGACGGTCAGCGGGGTCTGCTCGGTGAACTCCTCCAGCGACGGGCCGTGGCCGTACACCGGGGCGTTGTCGAAGTACGGGCGGAACTCGCGCACGGCGTCCTGCGAGTTCTTCCGCATGAACACCTGACCGCCGAGCCCGACGATCGCCTGCTCCGGCGTGCCGTGCCCGTAGTGCGCGAACCGCGTCCGGTACAGCTCGACCATCCGCTTGGTGTGGGTGGACGGCCAGAAGATGTTGTTGTGGAAGAAGCCGTCACCGTAGTAGGCGGCCTGCTCGGCGATCTCCGGCGAGCGGATGGAGCCGTGCCAGACGAACGGCGGGACGCCGTCCAGCGGCCGCGGCGTGGAGGTGAAGCCCTGCAGCGGGGTGCGCAGGCGGCCCTCCCAGTCCACCACGTCCTCGCGCCACAGCCGGTGCAGCAGCGCGTAGTGCTCGACCGCGAGCGGGATGCCCTGCCGGATGTCCTGGCCGAACCAGGGGTAGACCGGGCCGGTGTTGCCGCGGCCCATCATCACGTCGACGCGGCCGCCCGCCAGGTGCTGGAGCATCGCGAAGTCCTCGGCGATCTTCACCGGGTCGTTCGTGGTGATCAGCGTGGTGGCGGTGGACAGGATCAGCCGCTCGGTGCGGGCCGCGATCCAGCCCAGCATCGTCGTCGGCGACGAGGGCACGAAGGGCGGGTTGTGGTGCTCGCCGGTGGCGAAGACGTCCAGCCCCACCTCCTCGGCCTTGAGCGCGATCGCGGTCATCGCCTTGATCCGCTCGTGCTCGCTCGGCGTCCTGCCCGTGGTGGGGTCGGCGGTGACGTCACCCACTGAGAAAATCCCGAACTGCACCGGCCTCGTCCTCCTCCGTCGCTTCGATCTATGTGGTTGATTATTCAACCACCCCGCCCAACGAGTCCACCCACCCTCCTATTCCGCTCCGGCACCGTGGCCCGGATCACCCGAAGCGGCCCGCCACGTAGTCGGCCGTGCGCTGGTCGGAGGGGTTGCCGAAGATCTCCTCGGTGGCACCGTGCTCGACGATCCGGCCGGGCGTGCCCTGCTCGGCGAGGAAGAACGCGCACTGCGCGGAGACGCGCGCGGCCTGCTGCATGTTGTGCGTGACGATCACGACGGTGACCTCGCCGGCCAGCTCCATGATCGTCTCCTCGACGCGCCGGGTCGAGGTCGGGTCCAGGGCGGAGCACGGCTCGTCCATCAGCAGCACGCGCGGCCGCACGGCCAGCGAGCGGGCGATGCACAGACGCTGCTGCTGACCGCCGGACAGGGCGCCACCGGGCTTGCGCAGCCGGTCGCGGACCTCCTTCCACAGGCCGGCGCGGCTCAGGCACTCCTCCACCAGCTCGTCCTTCTCCCGGCGCGTGGCGCGGGAGCCGGTGAGCTTCAGGCCCGCCACGACGTTGTCGTAGATCGACATCGCCGGGAACGGGTTCGGCTTCTGGAAGACCATGCCGATCCGGCGGCGCGCGTCGGTGAGGCGGCGGCCGGGCGAGTAGATGTCCTCGCCCTCGAAGAGCACCTCGCCGGACAGGGCGGCGGACGGGATCATCTCGTGCATCCGGTTGAGGGTCCGCAGGAACGTCGACTTGCCGCAGCCGGACGGGCCGATGAGGGCGGTGACCTCGCCGGCGGGCATGGTCAGCGAGACCCGCTCCAGCACCTTGTGGTCGCCGAACCAGGCGGAGACGGCACGCGCCTCCAGCTCGGCCGGGGCCGGGGCGGCGCCGGTCGCTCCGGTCGCTGCGGTCACTGCGGTCACAGCCGGCAGGACGGCGGTGTCGGTCACCCCGGCGCCCTCGGCGGGCGCGGCGGTCTTCACGAGCTCCACGGGCGCGCCGGAGGCGTCGGGGGCTGCGGGGGCGTCGGAGGCGGGGACGGGCCCCGCGGACGCGGCGATGTCGGTCATGGTGGGTTTCCTCTACAGCAGGTTCGGGAGCAGCTGGGTGACCTGACCGGCGACCTTCAGGCCGACGACGGCCACCACCGGCAGGAAGACGATCCAGGTCTGGTGGCGGCCCCAGCGGTGCCAGGCCCACACGGCGGCGATGGAGACGAGGGCGAGCGCCTGGAGCCACATCACCAGCGGCCACGGCACGCCCGTGCCGGCGGCCATCGGCTGCTCGGAGTCGGGCAGGGTGCCGGGCTGGATGACGGCGGCCGGGCTCTCGACGGTGGCGGACACCTGCTCGGCGTCGACCCGCAGCACACCGGCCGGCAGATAGGACGGGCCGGTGGCGGTCACCAGCACGAGCCTGCCCTTGCCGGCGGCGAGGGCCGCGGGCGCGGGGTCGCCGGCCCGGCGGACGTCGATGACGCGGTAGGAGACCTTGCCCTGACCGGTGGTGACCGTGAGCGGGTCGCCGGCCCGCAGCCGCGCGAGGTGCCCGAAGGGACCCGAGTACGCGGCGGCTCGGCCCATCACCACGCTCGTGCCGGCCTGTCCGGGCATCGGGGTGTCGCGGCGGTGGCCGGGGCCGTCGGCGAGCACGTGGGAGTCGGTCCCCTCCAGGACCACCTCGCGCACGTCCAGGGACGGGATGTCGATGAGGGCCAGCGGGGTCCCCGGGGCGAGCAGCTTGCCGTCCTGGTCGGTCTGCGCGACGGGCGCGGTGCCCAGCGCCAGGTTCGCGCGCAGCGCGTCGAACGCCCCGTGCTGCGCGGCCCGGTACTCCAGGTGGCTCACGACCAGCAGCTGCGCGGTGAGCCCGAGGAGCAGCGCGGCCAGGGTCAGCAGCGCTCCCCGGGCGAGGTGCTGTGCGGGGGGTATCCGTGCGAGGGACAGCGTTACGGTGGCGCCCCGTTCACGGATACGGGGCGGGTTCGGTGCGACGACCGTCACGGCGGTCTGCCTCCTGCGGATGCGGTCGGGGGGCGCCGGGGAGGCCGCGCGGACGCGGCCTCCCCGGCAGGTGGATCAGGTGGACTTGATGGTGAAGTTCGCGCCGTTGCGGGCGTTCACCGTCGTGGAGCCCAGGTAGCGCACGTGGAGCGTGTGCGTGCCCTTCTTGAGCTTCGGCAGGGTGACGGTCGCCTTGCCGCCGCTCAGGGTGTGGGTCGCGACGACCTTGGAGCCGTCGAAGACCTGCACCTTGCCGCTCGGGACGGTGCCCGAGGCGGTGACCTTCACCGAGACCTTGGCCTGCTTGGTGTGGCTGACCGAGGTCGGGTGGGAGGTGGACACCGCGGCGGTGGCCTTGGTGACCGTCAGCCGCACGGTGGCGGTGGAGGTGTACAGGCCGCCGTTGCCGGCGTAGGACACCGTCAGCGTGTGCGTACCGACCGGGAGGTGGCTGGAGAGCGCGACCGAGGCCTTGCCGTGGCTGTCGAGGACGGCGGTGCCGCGGGTGGAGCTGCCCTCCTTCACCGTGACCTTGCCGCTCGGCTTGGCCGAGCCGCTGCCGGTGACGGTGACGGCGATCCGCGGCGTGCGCCCGTAGGCCGTCGCGGCGGCCGCGGCGGTGGTCCTGCTGGAGAACCGGACCGCGCCGGTCCAGGTGGCCGCCTTCTCGCTCGTGCCCACGAGGTTGTTCGCGACGAGGATGGCGGAGTACGTGCCGGCGGTCAGGCCGGTCGCCGTGTACGAGGTGGTGGTCGCCGCCAGGTCCTTGTTGACCACGATCGAGCCGTCGGCGCGGCTGATCAGGACGCGGTAGTCGGTCACCGGGACGCCGTCGGCCGCGGGGGCCGCCCAGCTGAGCTTCAGGCTGCCGCTGCCGAGGGTGGCCTTGACCACGGGGGTCGCCGGCAGCTGGACCTGGGTGCCGTCCTCCAGGCCGCCCTGCTTGGCGTGCCGGGCCAGGCTGACCGAGCCGTTGTAGGGCTCGTTCATGAAGCCGAAGTCGTCGATGACGTCCTCGGCCGTGTCCGAGGCCAGGGCCGCGGTGTGGCTGCCGCTGGTGACGAAGATGTCGTACAGCGCCTTGTCGAAGAAGACGCTGGTCGGGTCGATCGCCCGGGTCGGGACGACGTTGTAGACGTCGCGGCCGAAGGTCGCGTTGTCGTAGTAGCCGGCGACCGGGGCGAGCTTGCCGTTGACCTTCGTCACCGGCGAGGTGGCGCCCTGCTCGTTGGCGAACTGGATGTTGGCCAGGTAGGCGCCGCCGGCGCGCGCGGTGGCGCTGTGGTCGGGGGCGATGCCGTTGTTCTGGGCGATCCAGCTGGCGACGGAGAACGGCACCAGGGCGCCGTCCGCCTTGAGGGCGTCGTCCGCCTGGTTCTCCTGGACGACCGTGGCGACCTTCGCCACGTCGTTGTCGTTGAGGCCGAGCGCGGCGACGAAGAACTTCCGGGTGCCGGAGCCGGCCTGCGGGATGAAGGGGGTGACGGCCTGACCGTCCACCACCTTCAGCGTGCCGTTGTAGATGTCGTGCAGCTGGTCGACCGTCAGGTTCTGCAGCGCGGAACCTCGGGCGGCGACGCCCACCGCGTCCCGCGCCATCGGGATGTAGGTGAGGGCGGTACCGCTGGCGCTGGGGCCTCCCGAGGAACGGGCGAAGCTCACCTGGCCCTTGATGGCGACACCGTCGCCGTTGGGGTACTTGCTGCCGGACAGCGACGCGCTCAGAGCGATGCGTCCGTTGCCCGAGCCGTTGGGCCGGACGAACGCGACGCCCTTGTCGTGGGTGGTGATCGTGGCGGATCCGACCGCGTCGTAGGACGCGATGCGGGCGCCGCCCGCGGACACGGCGGTGCCGGCGTAGCTCTTGCCGTTGACGGTGTCGCCCGCGAGCGCGTTGAGCACGTCCTGGGTGGTGTCCGAGCCGACGCCGACCAGCTGGCGGAAGGCACCGGCATCCGGGTCGGCCTGGGCCGGGCTCGCGAGAGCCAGGCCGCCGGCCACGACGGCGGCCACGAGGGCCACCGACGTAAGGCGCGTAGAGCGCATGAAAGGTCTCCTGCTCATGAACGTGAAACCGGTCGTTGCCAGGAATCTGGCAGGGTGGTGCCAACCGTCCGCCCCGACTGCCTTTCGGGGCGGACGGCCGTTTGTGGGGGCGGCAGTTCGGCCGCCCGCGCGGGTCACCGTCCGAGGCGGCGGCGCAGCCGCCCGAACACCTCCCGCAGGACCGCCTCCTCCGGCAGCAGCGTCACCGCGCGGCCGCCGGGGAGCGGGATGCGCAGCGGCAGCCGGGGCCTGGCCCCGCCCGCGAAGGGCGCGCCCACCGCGGCGACGGCGCCGAGCGCCGCTCCGGCGGGTACGGCCCAGCGCAGGGTGCCGGCCGGGTCGGCGGGGGTGGTGCCGCCCGCGGTGACCTGGACCGCGTCGCCGCCGTCGAAGGACGGCTTGACGCTCGGCGCGGGGCTCGCCGACGGCGGGGCCGGGGTGTCCCCGGTGCCGCCGGTCGTGCCGAGGCCGCCCGTGCCGCCGATGCCGCCGGTGTCGCCGCCCGTCGTGCCGTCGTCGTGGCCCGCGGAGTGCGCGGGCTTGAAGGCCTCGATCCGGTCGGCCGCCTGGTCGGCCTGCGCACGCAGGGCGGCGGGCAGCGGGGCGTAGCCGGGCGGGAGTTCGCCGGGACCGGTACCGGTGGTCTGGCCGGAGCCGGCGGCGAACCGGAGCAGCCCGGCGTAGTCCTTGCGGGCGTCGGCGTCCAGCGCCGCGGGGCGCACGGCCGCGTGGACGATCTGGGCCAGCGGGTAGGCGTCCTTGGCCTTGGCCGCGGCCGGGTCGATCTCGCGGACCGCCTCGCCCGTCGCGCTCGCGGAGGCCGCGGTGAGCGACTTGGCGGTCGGCGCGGTGAAGGTGCCCGCGGCGTTGAGCAGCCGCGCGGTCTGCAGGCTGTACCGGTCCGCCGAGGCGGCGTCGGTGAGGGTGAGCACGAAGCGCGAGCCGACGGTCTGCGGGCCCGGGCTCTTGTACGCCGGCGGGCTGGCGAGGTCGTCCCAGGTGGACTTCCACAGGGTGTCGGCGCGGCGGGTGTGCACGGCACCGGAGTGCATGTCGTCCACATAGGGGTGGAAGTCGGTCATGCACTGCTGTTGCTTGGTGTTGGCCCCGGGCGGGACCGTGCACCAGGGGTCGCTCTTGGGGAAGTCGTCCCGGGCGAGGTCGAAGACCCCGGAGGTGTTCATGTCCGGGTTGGTGCTGTAGTACGGGTTGACCGTCATGCCCCAGTCGTCGGGGATACCCGACAGGAAACGGCGGGCGTCCCGGTCCGAGGCGATCCACTTCCACACCGCGCGGGCGGAGTCGGAGTGGCCCAGGGCGGTGATCAGGTCGGTGTCGGTGGCCGGCGTCTCGGAGACCGACAGCTGCGCGAACTCCGGGTTGTACTTGAGGAATTCGGGGTCGCTGGCCAGACCGTCCGGGTTCTTCAGGGCCCACCCGTAGCCCTTGGCCGCCACCGGCGAGGAGGCCGAGCCGGTGACCGAGCCCCAGGTGGAGTTGCGGTACGACTCGGTGAGCAGCTTGGCCACCAGGCGCGGGGTGAGGTCGATGGACTCCACCTTCGTGCCGGTCAGTCTGCGCACCGACTCCGGGGCGCCCGCCCTGGCGCGGCGTTCGATGGTGAAGCCGATGACGACGCCGGACAGGGCGACCGGCGCGTAGGACGCGTCGTCGGTGGCGTTCAGCGCCCGGGTGGTGAAGACCAGGCCGCTGCTGCCGTCGTTCTCCAGGCGGGCGCGGGCGTCGGGCTCACCGAGCTCGGTGTAGCCGTAGACCTTGCCGGTGGGGCAGAGGGCCGCCTGCCAGCTGGTGATGGCGTCGGAGGCCAGCTCGCTGCCGCTGGTGGGGCGCTCGTCGGAGCCGAGCGGGCAGGTGGCGCCGACCTTGTTGAAGTCGAGCCTGACGGCGATCCGGTTCTTCCAGTTGGTGGAGGAGACCGGCGAGCCGGCGTTGACCTGGGTGTGGTCGGCGTACGGCTTGCCGTCCAGGTCGAGGTGGCCCTGGGGGACGATGACCAGCCAGCAGGACCGCGGCACGCTGTGCCCGTTCCTGGTGACCGGCATGCCGCAGCCCAGGTGCGGGGCCTCGTAGGCGGTCTGGACCTCGAAGAACTCCTTGCCGGAGCCGTCCGCGCTGGTGCGGGCGAAGTCGACCTCGTTGGTGGTGTTGTAGTTGTACAGCCGGTTGTTCTGCAGGTTGCTGGTGACCAGCGTGCCGTCGGCCGCCTTGAAGGGCACCTCGCCGGGGGCGTTGGGGTTGGCGGCGCCGTACTGGCTGTCCTGGCCGTAGTTGGTGGGGTCGGCGCTGTAGAACACGTTGCGCGTGTCGTCCAGGGCGTTGCCCGGCCAGGTGCCGCGGCCGGTGGTCGGCGAGGCGCCGTACTGGCACTGGGTGCGCGACGGGCCGGGGTTGCCGGGGACGGTGCCGTCGTCGTCGCCCCAGCACTGCATGATCTGCACGAAGTCGGTGTTGAACTGGGTGCCGGCGAAGGTGGTCGGCGTGCCGCCCTTCCAGGAGACCGTGACGGCCTGGCTGGTGAGGTGCTTGGTCTGGCTGACCGTGAACGTCATGTCCTTGAACTCGCCGCGCCCCTTGACGCTGACGGCGGAGTTCCCCGGGTCCGCCGCGACGGCCGGCTGCGCGGCCTGGGCGACCAGGCCGCCCAGCAGGGCGCCGACGGCCGCACCGGCGGCGAGGCGCGCCAGGAGCCGCCGCACGCGGCTCCCCCGGGTGTTCCGGCGCATCATCGGGATCTCCTTCGCAGGATCTGGGAGACGGCGGCGGGCAGCAGCACCAGGCCGAGCAGCGTGATCACGGCGAGCAGCATCAGCGTCTGGGCGCCGCCCCAGCCGCTCTGGGCCGCGACGGTGACCGGCTGGGCCAGCGCGACCGTGCCGGTGGCGCCGCCGGAGGTACCGGTACCGCCGGTGGCGCCGCCGTCGGCGGCGACGTTCTGGCCGGTGTCGGGGTCGACGGAGGGGGTGCCGCCGGTGCCGCCCGTGGCGCCGCTGGTTCCGGTGCCGCCGGTGGAGCCGCCGCCCGTGGCGGCGCCGCCGGAGCTGCCCGAGCCGCCGGAGGACGAGCCGGTGCCGCCCTTGGCGCCGCCGCTCCCGTTGGTGCAGGGCGCAGCGCCCTTCTTGTCGCAGGCCTTCGGGAACGGGGCGGTCTCGGCAAGGCGGTTGTGGCCGTCCGCGCTGAAGGTCGGGTTGTTGCAGCCCTTGATGTTGATGGACTGGGTCTTGACGCCGGGGATGCGGCGGATCTGGTCGAAGCCGGCCTGCACCAGGTTGATCGGGAGCGGCGAGTAGCCGAGCTGGGGCGCCTGCTGCTGGCCCTGGCACATGAAGTAGTACGAGAAGGCGCCCAGCGTCCGGCCCTTGGCCTTGGTGAAGGTGCCCTGCTCCTTGAGCGGCAGGATCATGTACGAGTAGCTGGACAGCGGGTAGTTGCGCCGGTCGCTGTCGTTGTAGACGCCCGCGAGCTGCTGGGTGAGGTAGTCGGCGGAGCTCTTGTCGGTGTTGATCCGCGCCTTGAGCAGCGACACGGCGACGTTCTGCGCCGTGGGCTCGGTGTAGTAGCCCGCGTGGTTGAGGACCTTGGCGACCGGGAAGTGCGCGTTCAGCGCGTACGAGTAGTTGACGTAGCCGATCGCGCCCTCGCCGTAGCCCTGGGCGACGTAGCCCGCCACTCCGAGGTCGCCGGACTGGGCGATCATGCCGGGGAGGGTCGGGAAGTACGAGGTCTGGCCGCAGGCGCCGGAGCGTCCGACCTTGCCGCAGTAGGCCTGCCACAGCGACTTGTGCTGGTCGGCCATCCACATCGTGAACTGCGCGGTGGAACCGGAGCCGTCGGAGCGCACGACCGGGATGATCGCGCGGTGCGGCAGCTTCACGCCCGGGTTGTCGGCGGCGATCGCCTTGTCGTCCCAGTAGCTGACGGCGCGGGTGAAGATCTTGGTGACCACGTCGCCGGACAGCCGCAGGTTGTCGACCCGCTTGCCGTTGATCGTGAGGTGGTACATGAAGACGGTGCCGCCGGCCACGATCGGCATGTACGCGTAGGTGCCCTTGGCCGGGTTCTCGGCCGCGGAGCCGTCGGTGGGCCTGGTCTGGAACGGGATGTCGGAGACCGCGAAGTCGACCTGGCCGTTGAGGAACTGGCGACGGCCGTCGGAGCTGCCCGTACCGGAGTAGCTGACCCGCATGCCGTACTGGTTGACGCCGCGGCGCCACTCGTCGACCGCGTTCTCGGCCCAGGTGGAACCGGCGCCGGCGATCGGGGTGTAGCCGGCGTCGGCCACGGCGGGCTGCGCCGCGGGCACGACCACGGCGGCCAGCACGCCGAACAGCGCGGCCAGCGCGCTCAGGGCACGCCATCTGGCCCGGACGGCCGTGTGCCGTCCGGTGAGGGGATTGCGCATCAGTCGTTGTCTCCAGAAGCGGTGGCGGTGGCTGCACCGAGCACGGAAAGGGCGGGGGCGTGGAGCTGGTCAAAGCGCTCGACGTCGCGGCGGGAGGCACGCTCCGTGCGGCGCGCCTGGCGCTTGGTCTGCTGACCCGGTCCCCGGCCGCCCAGTACGCGGGCGATCGCGAAAAGCACCAGGACCAGGGCCATCAGCACGGCGGCCGCGCCGAAGCCCCGGGCGATCATGGTGGGTTCCGGGGACTTGACGAAGTTGAAGACGGCCAGCGGCAGGGAGATCATCGGGCCCTGCAGCGGGTCGGTGTTGAGTGCCGCGGTGAAGCCCGCGGTGAGCAGCACCGGCGAGGTCTCGCCGACCCCGCGGGCGGTGCCGAGGATGACGGCGGTGGCGAGGCCGGACCGCGCGGTGGGCAGCACCACGTGCCACACGGTGCGCCAGCGCGGCGCGCCCAGCGCCTCGGAGGCCTCGGTCAGGGTGCCGGGGACCAGCCGCAGGACGACGTCGGAGGCGCGGATCACGATCGGCAGCATCATCACGCTGATGGCGAAGGCCGCCGCCAGGCCCGACTTCTGCATGCCGAGGCCGAGGATCCAGGTCGCGTAGACCATCAGGCCGGCCACGATGGACGGGAGCGCCGTCATGGCCTCGACGATGGTCCGCACGAAGCGGGAGTAGCGTCCGGGGACCTGGTTGAGGTAGACCGCGCAGGCCAGGCCGAGCGGCACGGTGATGGCCAGCGCGATGCTGATCATGATCAGGGTGCCGAGCATGGCGTGCGCGATGCCGCCCGCGCTCAGCGGGTCCAGGGGGCCCGCCGCCTGCATGTCCTGGGTGAAGAAGTTGCCGTGCGGCAGGGCCGTGCGGCCGCGCCACAGCGTGAAGCCGACGACGAGGACGAGCGCGGAGAACAGCACGGTCGCGGCCGACCACAGCACGACCGTCATCACCCGGTCGCGGATCGCGGGGCCGTCGTCCTCCAGGCCGGTCAGGATGGCGTAGGCGGCGAGGAAGGCCAGGTAGGCGGTCACGGTGAAGCCGAGCGCGCCGGACAGCGGCGCGAGTTCACCGAACAGCAGGACCGCCAGGCACAGGCCGGAGGCCGCGGCACCGGTGAGCGCCAGCACCGCGTTGCGGTCGACGCCGCCGATCCGGCGCGGCCGGTCGGGGAGTTCGGGCGCGGCGGCGTCGGCGGCAGCGGGAGTGGCCGTCACGGCGTCCTTCACGGCGGCCGCGGGGGTCTCTTCGACGACGGTCATGTCATGCCTCGCTCTGCGAGCCGGAACGGGAACGGGCCACGACGGAGGAGGCGGTGAAGTTGACCACCAGCGTGAGCAGGAACAGCGCCAGGCCGGCCGCCATCAGCGCGGACATGCCGAAGTCGGAGGCGTCGCCGTAGTGGAGTGCGATCAGCGACGAGACCGAGTTGGCACCGGTCTGGAGAATGTGTGGCTGAATGGTGAAGACCGGCGAGATGATCAGGTAGACCGCGATGGTCTCGCCGAGCGCCCGGCCGAGTCCGAGCATGGTGCCGCCGATGATGCCGCCCCGCCCGTACGGCAGGACGACGGTGCGGATCACGCCCCAGCGCGTCGCGCCGAGCGCGTACGCGCCCTCCCGTTCACCCGCCGGGGCCTGGGCGAAGACCTCGCGCATCACGGAGCACTGGATCGGCGCCACCATCAGCGCGACCACGAGCCCCGCGACGAAGGACGAGGCGGTGTAGACGCTGCTGGAGGCGAGCGGCTCGCCCGGCTGCGTGCCGTCCACGTGCAGGAAGGGGATCCAGCCGAACCAGTCCGACAGCCAGCGCGACACGCCAATGACGTGGCCCTGCAGGAAGAACAGGCCCCACAGGCCGTAGACCACGGACGGCACGGCGGCCATGAGGTCGACCATCGCGATCAGCGTGCGGCGCATCCGGCGCGGCGCGACATCGGAGATGAACAGCGCGGTGCCGAGGGCCAGGGGCAGGGAGAAGACCACGGCCACGGTGGCGATCAGCAGCGTTCCGGTGAGGACCGCGGCGATGCCGAAGTGGTGGACGTCGGGCTGCCAGGCGGCCGTCGTGAGGAACGACAGGCCGGTCGCCTTGAGCGCCGACCCGGCCCTCAGCAGCAGGAAGAGACCGACCGCCGCCATGATCGCGAGCACGGTCGTGCCGGCCGCGGTCAGCTGCCAGCGGAAGACGCGGTCACCGGTCCCGCGGGCCGAGTCCTTCGGGCGCGGCGGTGCGCTCTCCGGCTCCGGTCTGACCGGCTCCGCTCCCGCCGTTGCGGTTGACATTGCTGCGCCCCTCCCTCGATTACGCCATCTACGGGCGTAGTTCCCGGCAGATTCAATGGGGGGTGCATGACGTCGGGGGCGTTCACAAGTGATGAAAATGTGAACAGTGCGTGTTCTACAAACGTGGGCCGCGTGGAAGTACCGCAGAGGGGGTTGCAAGTGAACGGGCGACCGTAGCGGAACGGCCCGCACCGGCGCCAATTACGTTCACGGGTGGGTGAAATGTGGCGACTCGACTGGCTCCGGACCCGTCCGGCGGAGCACTCTGCTGGGCACGTGCCCATCGCCCCGCCTTCCGCGGTGCCCCCGTCGGCGCGCCCCGCCCAGCCCAGCCCTCGACGCCGGAGTCCCCACCCCCTCCATGACCCAGCTGACCCCGCCCCCGCCCCTCCCCGCCCTCGACGCGCGCTCCGCGGCGGGTCTCGTACGGCGGTGGCGCAAGGCGGTGGACCCGGACGAACTCGCCTGCGCCTACGACGCGTTGGCCGAGGCCGGCCCACTCGTGCCGACCCCCTGGGGCGCCCTTCTGGTCACCGGGCACGAGGACTGCCGGCAGGTGCTCGCCGACCGGGTCTGGCGCACCCTCGGCGCCGGCTGGCGCGACACCCACCGCCCGGGCTGGCGGAGCAGCCCCGGCACGGTGGGGCTGTGCGAGACGCCGCTGCAGCAGGACCCGCCCGAACACACCGCGCGCCGCCGCCCGCTGAACACCGCGCTGGCCCCGCGCGCCATGCGCGAGGCCGCGAAGCACCTCGTGGAACCCCTCGTCGCCCGGTACGTCGGCCGGTTCGCCGCGGCCGTGCGGGACACCGGCAGCGCCGACGTGGTCGCCGAGGTGTGCCGCCCGCTGCCCACCGCCGTGCTGGCGGGGCTGACCGGGATGCCGCCCGAGGTCGACCGGGCCTGGCTGGCCGCCGAGAGCGCCGCCATGGTGCGCGTGGAGGAACTGGCCGCGCCCCCCAGCGTGGTGCGGCGCGCCGATGCCGCCGCCGTGGCGCTGCTCGCCTGCTACGACCGCGTCCTGGCCGAACGCCTCCGGCGCCCCGCCGGCGACCTGCTGTCGCGGTGGGCGGCCGAGGATCCGCACGGGGCCCGCTACCTGCTGCTCACGCTGTTCTCCGCGGGGGTGCCGACCACGGCGGCCCTGCTGGCCTCGGTGGCCCTGGCACTGACCACCCGGCCGCTGCTTGCCGAAAGGATCCGCCAGGATCCCGGATTCGCCGAGCAGCTCACCGACGAGGTCCTGCGCTGGGACCCGCCCGGGCGCGTCGTGACCCGCGTCGCCGCGGCCGGGACCGAACTCGCGGGCCGCGACCTGCCCGCCGGGCAGGTCGTCCACGCCCTGATCGGCGCCGCCCACCGCGATCCGCTGCACTTCCCCGACCCGCACGCCTTCGACCCCGACCGGCCCCCGCGGCGGCTGCTCGCCTTCGGCACCGGCCTGCACTACTGCCTCGGGTCCCATCTGGCCCGTACTCAGGCGGTCGCCTTCGCACGGTGCTTCGCCCGCGCGCTGCCGGGAGCGCGCGCCACGGCGCCGCCCGAGCGCCATCGCGGACCGAGCATGGCCGACATCGCCCGCCTTCCCGTCCACTCGGCAAGGGAGACCGAGCCGTCGACATCCTCCCCGCCCTGAACGGCCGGGATTCCCAGGCGTAGACGCCCCCACTGACAACGAAAGAGAGCGCAGGTCAGAACAGATGCGCAGAGAACTCCGCCGCTTCACGCCTCCGGCCGGAGGACCCGTTCCTCCCCGGCCCCAAGGCGCCGGCAGCCCGGGAGAAGACAGGTGACCGACATCCAGGACGCCACCGACGTGTTCGACAAGGACCTGTCCTCGTCCACGTTCGTCCGGGCCATGGAGACGACCGGCATCCGGCCCTTCTACCGGCCGATGCACGCCTCGGCCGACGGCGAGGCCCTCGTCGAGGGCCGCCCGGTGGTCATGGCCGGCTGCAACGACTACCTGGGCCTGTCCACCGACCCGCGGGTCACCGCGGCCGCCGCGCAGGCGCTGACCCGCTACGGCGCCTCCTGCTCCGGGGCCCGCACCCTCAACGGCACCCTGCCGCTGCACGGCGAACTCGAGCGCCGCGTCGCCGACTTCCTCGGCACCGAGGCGGCCGCCGTCGTCACCACCGGCTTCCAGGCCAACCTCGCCGTCGCCGCCCTCCTCGGCAAGGGCGACATCGTCTTCAGCGACATGGCCAACCACGCCTCGCTCGTCGACGGCATCCGCCTGGGCGCCGCGCGCCGCGTCCTGTACCCGCACTCCGACACCGGGCACCTGGACACCCTGCTGGAGCAGGCCACCGCCGCCGACCCGGCCGCGGGCAAGGTCGTCGTCACGGACGGCATGTTCTCCATGGACGGCGACCTGTGCCGGCTGCCCGAACTCACCGCGCTCACGGCACGGCACCGCGCCCGGCTGATCGTCGACGGCGCGCACGACATCGGGCTGCTCGGCACCGGCGGCCGCGGTGTCGCCGAGCACTACGGGCTGCTGGACCGGGTGGACCTGTTCACCGGGACGCTGTCGAAGTGCTTCGGCTCCACGGGCGGCTTCCTCGCCGGGCCCGCCCACGTCATCGACTACCTGCGCTACAGCGCCCGCTCCGTGCTGTTCTCCGCCTCCATGCCGCCCTCCGCGCTGGCCGCGGGACTGGCCGCGTTCGACATCGCCGAGGCCGAGCCCTGGCGCCGCCTGCGCGTCCTCTCGCTCGCCGACCGGCTCCGCGCGGGCCTGCGCGACCTCGGCTACGACACCGGGAACTCCGTCACACCCGTCGTGCCCGTGCTGATCGGCGACGCCGCCGACTGCGCCCGGATGTGGCAGGCCCTGTTCGACGAGGGCGTGTTCACCAACGCCGTCGGCGCCCCCGCCGTGCCGGAAGGACGCTGCGTCATCCGGGTGACCGTGCAGGCCACGCACTCCGACAGCCACCTCGCCCGGATCCTCGACGCCTTCGAGGCGGCCGGCCGCCGCGTCGGGCTGCTGCCCGCGCTCCCCCGTCAGGCGGCCACCCGATGACCGCCCCCGCCACCGCCCCGCACGCCGCCACGGGCGCACCCGTGCGCGTCTCCCCCGTCGACGGCCGGGCGGACACCACCGCCTTCATCCGCCTGCCGTACGCGCTCCACCGCGACGACCCGCACTGGGTCGCCCCCCTGGAGCGGGAGATGCGCGCCTTCCTCGACCCGCGCCGCAACCCCACCTTCGACACCGCCGAGATCCGGCTGCTGCTCGCCCGGCGCGGCCGGACCGTCGTCGGCAGGATCGCGGTGATCTCCGACCCGCGCTACCAGGAACGGCACGACTTCACCTGCGGCCACTTCGGCCTCTTCGAGTGCGCCGACGACACCGAGGCCGCCGCCGCGCTGTTCGACGCGGCCGCCGCCTGGCTGGGCGAGCGCGGACTGACCCGGATGCTCGGCCCGCTGAGCTTCTCCGTGAACGACGAGTGCGGAGTGCTGGTGGACGGCTTCGACGGGCCGCCCAGCATCGGCATCCCGTACAACCCGCCCCACTACGACCGGCTGCTGACCGAGTGCGGCTTCGGCAAGGCCAAGGACCTGCTGTCATGGCTGGTGCCGATGCCGGCCGACGGCGAGCCCCCGGCCGGCATCCGCCGGGTCGCCGAGCGCACCCTGTCCGACCCCGCGGTCCGGGTGCGGCCCCTGGACCCGGGCCGCTGGGACGAGGAGATGGCCGTCATCAAGGACATCTACAACGAGGCCTGGGCCGAGAACTACGCGTCCGTCCCGCTGACGGACCGTGAGTTCCGGCACATGGCCGACCGGCTGAAGTCCCTGCTCAACCCCGAACTGGTGCGGATCGCCGAGGTGGACGGCGAGCCCGCCGCCTTCACGATGTGGCTGCCCGACGTCAACCAGGCACTGCGCGCCGCACGCGGCCGGCTCACCACCTGGGGGCTGCCGGTGGGGCTGCTGCGCGTCACCCGCGGCATGGGCCGCATCACCCGGGTGCGCGGCGGGACTTCGGGCGTGCGCAAGGAGCACCGCAGCCGCGGCCTGGTGGCGGTGCTGCTCGCGGACGCGCAGCGCGCGGCGCACCGGCTCGGCTACACCGAGACCGACCTGTCCTGGATCCTGGAGGACAACCGCGGCTCCAACCGGCACGCGCAGGCCATGGGCGGCGTCCACTTCCGCACCCACCGGCTGTACGTGCGCGACGGCGGCCCCCGATGAGATACCTGGTCACCGGCGCGACCGGCTTCGTCGGCGGTCACCTCGTCCGCCATCTCGCCGAGCGCGGCGAGCAGATCACCGCCCTGGTGCGCGACGGCCGCCGCGTGCCGGGCGCCCGGCTCGCCCCCGGCGACCTGCGCACCGGCGAGGGGCTCGATGACGCGCTGCGCGACGTCGACCGGGTCATCCACCTCGCGGGGGTCACCAAGTCGGCCGACCCGCGCGCCTACACCGCCGTCAACACCGACGGCACGCGGCGGCTGCGCGACGCCGTCGCCGCGCTCCCCGTGCCACCGCGGCTGGTCTACTGCTCCTCGCTGGCGGCGTCCGGCCCCGGCCGGCGGCGCCGCGCCGAGCAACCCCCCGCGCCCGTCTCCCTGTACGGGCGCAGCAAGCTCGGCGGCGAACTGGCGCTGCGCGAAGCGGCCGGCCGGGTGTCCGCCGTCACCGTCCGGCCGCCCATCGTCTACGGTCCCGGCGACCGGGAGTTCCTGCCCCGGCTGGTGGGCGCGGTGCGCACCGGGCTGCTTCCGGCCGTGGGCCGGCCCGGACCGCGGCACTACTGCCTCATCCACGTCGACGACCTGTGCCGCGCGCTGATCGCCGCGGCCGACCCGGCGACGGCCCCCGGCACCCACCACGTCTGCGACGGCACCGAGCACCGCTGGGACGACATCGGCGCGGCCGTCGCCGCCGTACTGCGCCGCCGCGCCCCGCGCGTCGTCCACGTCCCCGCGCCGCTGGCCGCGGCCGCCGCGCGCCTGGCCGGCCGCTCGTCGATGCTCAACCCCGACAAGGTGGCCGAGGCCCGCCACCCCGCCTGGACCTGCGCGCCGAGCGACACGCTGCCCTTCGGCCCCGCCACACCGCTCGCCGAGGGGCTGCGCGCCTCGCTGACGGGCTGATCCGTTCTCCGCACGCACACCCCGAGGAAGGGGGGACCGCCATGCGCCGTCGGCTGTCTCCGTACGAACGCGTCGTCTGGGCGGCGGGCGAACGCCTCCCGGTCAACATCGCCGCCGTGGCCCGGGTGACCGGCCGGACGACCGCCGCGCGCGTGCGCGAGGCCGTCGCCTTCGCGCGGGAGCGGCACCCGCTGCTCGGCGTGCGCGTGGCGGACCCCGGGTGGTGGCAGGCACGGCTGACGACCGTGGGCGCGGAGGACCCGCCGGTGCGTGTGGTGCGGGCCACGGGGAACGGGGGGCCCGGCGACTGGTCCCGCGTGGTGGAGGAGGAGCTCCAGCGCCCGTTCGACACGTCCACCGGGCCGCTGGCGCGCTTCGTGCTGGTGGACGCCGGTGAGGCGTTCGACCTGGTCGCCGTCTTCCACCACCTCGTCGCCGACGCGGTCTCCGCCGGCGTGGTCGTGCGCGACCTGCTCACCCGGCTGGCCGCCGCCCCGGTCGCCGGCACCGACCCCGTCCTGGCCCCGCCCGCCGACCAGCTCGTCCCCGGCCCGCGGACCAGGCCCGCCGACCTGCTGAGGACCGCCCGCGCGCTGGGCGGGCCCGTGCCCGTGCCGCGCCCGCGCGGCGGGCCGCTGGTGTTCCACCCGTGGACACTGGACCGGGAGGAGACCGCGCTGCTGCTCAAGCGGTGCCGGTCCGAGGGCACGACGCTGCAGTCCGCGCTGTGCGCCGCCTTCGCGCGGGCGGCGACCCCGGGCCGCCCCGCCCGCATCGCGGTGGCCGCGGACCTGCGCCGGGTGCTCGACCCGCCGCCCGGCGAGGCGGTCGGCCTGTACGCGGCCAGCTTCGTGATCTCCGCGGACGGCGGGGACGACCTGTGGACGGCGGCCAGGGAGGCCCGCACCGACATCCACGCCCGGCTCACCCCGGACGCGCTGCGGCCCCTCGTCCGCGTGTTCCGGCTGACCTCCGCCGTCCCGCACCGCACGATCGGCGCGCTGCTGCGCCGCGGCGAGGAGCGCGGGCCCCGCTTCGACGTCTCCGTCAGCAACGCCAGGCTGCCCATCCCCGAGGAGTACGGGCCGCTGCGGCTGTACGCGGTGCACGGCGCCGCGCACACGAGCCTGTCCGGTGCCCCGCTCGTCATCGTCATCGGCTTCGGCGGGCGGCTGTTCTGCAGCGTGACGTCCACCGACGGGGAGGCCTCGGCGGACCTGTGCCGGCGGGCCATGGGGCATCTGGCGAACGGGGGGGACGGGGTCTGAAGCACCGGCACGGGTACCGGGCGCCCTCAGCGGGTATCCGTCACTCGTGGCACGCACCGTCGGGGTCGAGGAAGAACTCCTCCTGGTGGACGCGCGGACCGCAGAGCCGCGGGCCGTCGCCGACGCCGTGCTGGACGGGGGCGGGCCGTGGGCCCGCGAACTGGTGGTGGAACTCCAGCAGCAGCAGCTCGAACTCAACACGTCACCGTGCGTGACGCTGGACCAGCTGCGGGGCGAACTGCGCACGTGGCGCCGCCGGGCGGCACGGCTCGCCGCCGGCCAGGGCGTGGACATCGCCGCGCTCGGCACCTCGCCCCTGCCGGTCTCCCCGAGCCTGACCCCGCAGGGGCGCTACCGCAGGATGGCGCAGAGCTTCGGCCTCACCCTCCAGGAGACGCTGACCTGCGGCTGCCACGTCCACGTGGGCGTCGACTCGGACGAGGAAGGCGTCGCGGTCGTCGACCGCATCCGGCCCTGGCTGCCGCCGCTGCTGGCCCTGAGCGCGAACTCGCCGCTGTGGCAGGGCACCGACACGGGCTACTCCAGCTACCGCTACCAGGTCTTCGGCCGCTGGCCGACGGCCGGCCCGACCGCGGGCTTCGGGTCGGCCGAGGAGTACCACCGGGCGGTGTCCCGGCTGCTGGCCACCGGCATCCTGCTCGACCAGGGCATGGTCTACTTCGACGTCCGGCTGTCGGCGAAGTTCCCGACGGTGGAGGTCCGGATCTGCGACGTGTGCGCGGACTACCAGGACTCCGTGGTGCTGGCCGCGCTGGTGCGGGGCCTGGTGGAAACCGCGGCCCGCGAATGGGCGGACGGCCGCCCGGCCCCCGACCCCGGCCTCGACGTGCTCCGCCTGGCGTCCTGGCGGGCCAGCCGCTCGGGCCTCGACGGCGCCCTGCTCCACCCCCTCACGCACCGCCCCGCCGGCGCGCACGACGTGGTCGAGGCCCTGGTCTCCCACGTCGAGGGCGCGCTGAAGGACTCCGGCGACCTGTACGCCGTCCGCGCCGGTGTCGACCGGCTCACGACCCAGGGCACCGGCGCCCGCCGGCAACGCGAGACCTACGCGCGCGGCGGCCCGACCGCGGTCGTCCGCGAGGCCGTCACCCGCACCCGCGCCTGAGCAGGCGCCTCACGGCGTCCCCCTGGCGGCCAAGGCCCACGAGCGGCGACTTGCTCACGCCCCGGGGCAACACAAACGCCGCACACTGGGCGGCCCGACCGCAGTCACCCACCTGGGCACGGACAGCGCCGCCGACATCGACACACTCCCCCAGGCACCCCGGCAAGCCGGCCCCACGAGGCCCGACAGCACACGGGCGTCGCCCGGCCCACGACCCAAGGCACCGGCGCCCGCCGCCAACGCGCGACCTATGCGCGCGGCGGCCCGAACGCAGTCGCCCGCGAGGCCGTCACCCGCACCCGCGCCAGAGCAGGCGCCTCACCGGGCCCGACCGTCGGCGTGCTCCGCCGGCGAGCCGGCCCCACGGCACCCGACGCGGCACGAGCATCGACCGGCTCACGCCCCAGGGAACAAACGCACGTCAGGGCGGCCCGAACGCAGTAGCCCGCACCGGCGCCGGACCCACACACCACGCGGCCCCGGCCGCCCGACACCGGCATCGACGCCCTCCCCGTGCATCCCGGCAAGCCCAACCCCACGAGGCCCGACAACACACGGGCGGCGACTTGCCCACCGCCCAAGGCACAGATGCCTGTCGGCAACACCGGCCCTGCCCCGCGGCAAACCAGCGGCGATCGCCCGCGAGGCCGTCACCCGCACCCGCGCCAGAGCAGGCGCCTCACCGGGCCCGACCGTCGGCGTGCTCCGCCGGCGAGCCAGCCCCACGGCACCCGACGCGGCACGCGCATCGACCGGTTCACACCCCAGGGAACAAACGCACGTCAGGGCGGCCCGAAGGCAGTCGCCCGTACCCGCGCCCAACCCCACGAGGCCCGATAGCACACGGGCGGCGACTTGCCCACCGCCCAAGGCACAGATGCCTGTCGGCAACACCGGCCCTGCCCCGCGGCAGCCCAGCAGCGGTCGCCCGCACCCGCGCCTGACCACACACCACGCGGCCCCCGAATGCACCGACAGCCACCTGACCCCGGTCCCGGAGTCCCCGTCGGATCGACCCGGACCGCCACCACCGGCGTCGTCGCGCCGAGTTCCGCCGCCGGACGCCGCACGAAGGCCGGCCGGGACACCTCGGCCTCCCTCCCGGGCCACGCCCAGTGACGCCGCCGGCGTCCCGGCGGGCCAACCCGCGAGCACACACGGCATGATCGGGGCCCTGGTCTCCCAGGTCGAGGGCGCCTTGAAGGGCTCGGGCGACGTCCCGGAGCCCACCCCCTACGCGAGGCAACCCCGTCGGGGGCATCCGCACCTCGGCCCGGCCACGCACCTCGCGGAACCCGATCGTCGACGTGCTACCCGCTGACATCCCGGCGGGACAGCCCCGACGACGCACGGGCGCCGACGGCTCACGCCCCAGGGAGCGGGCGCACGTCGGCAACAAAGCCCGTGCACGTGGCGGCAGTCGACCCCGGGCGTGATCGACCGGTCACCGCGTGCATGCGCGGAGCGGTATCGTCCCGGGGACGTGTGTGACGCCCACGCACATGCGGCGGACACGGGGGACGGTGCATGAGCGACGCACGCGCGGCGGTGGACCGGATGCTGACGCGCTTCGGGGTGTCCGCGCCGCCGCGCACCGACCGTATCGTCGCCGGTGCCGGGACGACCCCGGGCAGCCTGCTGCGGGCGGCCGGAGAACTGCTGCGCGCAGCCTGGGGCGGTGAGCGCCGGGCCGCGGCCGCCGCCGCGCTCGCGCTGACCGTCCTGGCGCTGGACACCGCGCCCCGGGACCACCCGCAGCGCGCACGGCTGGTGCTCCATCTGCAGCTGGCCCAGCGCACCTTGGCGATGTACGGGGACCTCCGGACGGCCGCGGAGGTGCGCCACCACCTTGCCGCGCAGGCCCAGCACCGCGCGCCCGACGACCTCGTGTCGGTCGCCGCCCGCTTTCCGGGCAGTCCGGCGCAGCGGCCGTTCGCTCCGGCGGACCCGATCGAGCCGCGGGTGGACGCGCTGCTCGCGACGCTGCCGGCGGACGACCTCAGCCGCCCGGGGCTGCTGGCCGGGCTCGCGCACGCGGCGCTGATCCGGTACGAGTGCGGCGCCACCGACGAGTTGCCCGCGCTGTGGCCGCGGGCCCGTGCCGCGTTCGAGGCGGCGCCGCCGGAGCATGTGGACGCCCCCGACGTGGGCCGGGTTACGGTGCTGGCGGGCGTCGCGTGGGCGCGGGTCCATCCCCGGGACCGGGACGCCGTGGACGTCGCCGTCCGGGGCGGGCGGCTGGCGCTGTCCGCGATGCGGGGGCAGGCGGCCGCGGGCGGTGTGCGCGACCGGCACGAGGTCCGGACCGTGCACATGGCCCTGGCCGTCGCCCTGATGTGCGCCCTGCCGTGGGCGCCGGAACGGGCGACCGTCGACGAGGCCATGGAGCATCTGGAGGCCTACCGCGCCGAGGGCCTGCCGGACGACAATGCGGCCTACGAGATCAACATGGCCTCGCTGCTGGCCGGCCGCGCCGTCGTGGCCTGGGACGCGGCCGACGCAGAGGAGGCCGGGCGGATGCTCGGGGAGGTCCTGCGGCGGCTGCCGCCGGGGCACCCGCTGCTGCCGCACGTCGCGGACAAGGCGGCCCGGACGGGCCAACTGCACTCCGCGATCCGGCTGTTCCCCCGCGCGGTGGGCTCGATGGCGGCGAAGTTCCTCCCGATGACGATGCCGGTGGCGCCCGCGCTGCCGCCGGTACAGGTGTGGACGCCTCTACCGCCGCCCGGCTCGCGCACCGACGGCCCACAGCCCGCGCCGCACACCGCGCCGCCGGACCCGCCCAAGGCCCGGCCCGAGCCCGGACCGGCCGCGGACCCGCCCTTCGCGTTCCCCGTGCCGCCCGAATTCGCGCCCCTGGCGGAGGCGCTGGCGAAAGGCCAAGGAGCCGGGACGGCCCTCGACCCGGCCTTCGTCGCCGACGCCGAGCGGAGGCTGCGGGGGGTCGTGGACGAGGCGGCGCCCGGCAGCCCCGAACGCGCCATGGCCGCGGGCGCGCTGATGGCCGCCATCGGCCTGCGCTACACGATGGACCGGGACCCCTCCGTCATCGGCGAGGCCGCGGCCCTCGGGGACCGCGTCCTGGCCGAGCTGCCGTACGGGTCCCGCGCCCACACCGACCTCGTCCTGGCCGCCGCGCCCTGGCAGCACCTGCGTGCCCTGATCTCGATGGACGCGGCCGCGCTGCGCGTCTGCTGCGAGGACCTGCGCGCCGCGCTCGACCTGCTGCCCGAGGACGGCCCGGCCCGCCTCGCCGGCGAGGTCGAGTACGCCAACGCGCTGACCAACCTCGCGGGCCTGACGCAGAATCCCGCCCAGGCCGCCGAGGCGCGGCGGCTGATCGCACGGGCCGACCGGCGGATCCGGGAGACCCCGGGCCTGGGGGACCTGCTGGGCGGCGTGGTGACGTCCTACAGCCAGTGGGCGGACTTCACCGACGCGATCGTGCGCGGCGACACCGAACAGGCACGGGCGGCGGAGGCCGGGCTCGTGGAGGTGTTCGGCGGCGAAGTGCCGGCGGTGCGCTTCGAGTCGGCGCGGATCGCGATGGGCGACGCGCTGGAGCGCCACGCCTGGGGCGACGCCGCCGACGCGGCGGAACGCGCCCTGGAAGTGCTGCCCCTGATGGCCTCGCGCGCGCTGGACCGGGACGACCGCAGGACCCTGCTCGACCGGGCGCTGCTGGGCGGCCGCTACCCGGTCGCCCACCTGGGCACGGACGGCGCCGCCGACCCGGCCGCCGCGGGACGCCCGGACCCGCTGACCGGCACCAGCCTCAGCCGCACGGGCTGCGCGGCGGCCATCGCCGCCGGGCGCCCCGCGCAGGGGCTCGCCCTGCTGGAACAGGGCCGTGCGGTCCTGATGAACCAGGACCTGGAGGGCCGCGCCGACCTCGGCGCCCTCGCCGCCGCGCACCCGACGCTGGCCGCCGAGTTCCGCACGCTGGCGGCGCGGCTGCGGCGGGCCGAGGCGCCCGACGGGACGGGCACGGCCGACGCGGCGGACACCGGGATCCCGGGATACCTGGAACGGCACATCGCGGCGGCCGAGTGGGAGGCACTGCTCATGCGGGTGCGCACCCGCCCGGGTTTCGAGCGTTTCCTGCTGCCGCCGACCGAGGAGGAGATGCGGGCCGTCGCCGCCGAGGGCCCGGTCGTCGTGGTCAATGTCGACCGGTTGCGCTGCGACGCGCTCGTCGTCACACCGGAGCGGATCAGCGCCGTACCGCTCCGTGACATGACGGAAGGTCAGCTCGCGCTGCGCGCGCAGAAGTTCCTGGCGGCGGTGAACCTGGGCCATGGCGCGTCCCGCGAGGAGCAGGAACGCGCGCGCGAGACCGTCCTGGACACCCTCGCGTGGCTCTGGCACACGACCGCCGAGCCGGTGCTGCGCGCGCTCGGTCTCACGCGGCCGCTGCCGCCGGACGCGCCCGCGGCGGACCTGCCGCGGCTGTGGTGGTCCGCCTCCGGCCCGCTCGCGTATCTGCCCCTGCACGCGGCCGGGTTGCAGCGCAAGCACGAACTCGCGGAGCGCCGCAGCGTCCTCGACCGCGTCGCGTCCTCCTACACCCCCACGCTGCGCGCCCTGCTGCACGCCCGCCGGGCCCCTTCGGGCCGTACGGGAGGCCGGCTGCTCGCGGTCGGCCGGCCGACCGGGCGGGGAGGTTCGGCGGGCGCCTCCGGTCACGAGATCGCCGCGATCTCCGACGCCCTGGGCGGCGTACGGGCCCTGCAGGGCGAGGCCGCGACGCCCGGACGGGTGCTGGAGGCACTGCGCACCGCGCGCTGGGTGCACTTCGCCTGCCACGGCGTCAGCGACGCGGCCGACCCCTCCGCCAGCCACCTCGCGCTGCACGACGGGACGCTCAGCGTCGGCGACGTCTCCCGGCAGGAGCTGCGCTACGCCGAGCTCGCGGTGCTCCTGGCCTGCCACACCGCCCACTCCGGCCCGCTGCCCGACGAGGCGGTCCACCTGGCCTCCGCCTTCCAGGTCGCGGGATACCCCCAGGTCGTCGGCGCCCTCTGGGAGGCCGCCGACACCGCTTCCGCCGTGCTGGCCGGCCGGCTCTACGCCGCGCTGCGGGCGCCCGCCCCGGGTGCGGTCGCCTCCCTCGACACCGGCCGCGCGCTCAGCCATGTCACCCGTGCGCTGCGCACCCGGTACGCGCGCTCGCCCGAGGCCTGGGCCGGCTTCGTCCACATCGGCCGGTGAGGCCCGAACCGGCACACGTAACGCGCCCTCACCGCCGGCGGCGCAGCAGCAGGTCGAGTTCCTCCCAGGTCGCCGGTGGCACCGGTCCCGGCGGTACGGGGAGGCCGGCCGCGCGGGCGACGGACCGCATGCGGAGGTCGACGAGCGCGTCGGCCAGGTCGGCGAGAACGAAGAGGCGCTCGCTCCCGGCCCGCCACGCCGCGGCCATGACGACCGCTCCGGCGATCAGGGCAGGCCACCACAAAGTCGCCGCCGCGAGCAGGACGTAGAGCTGGCCCCAGGCGAACAGCCGGGCCGCCGCGTCGAAGGAGGCGGCGGCCGCACGGATCTCCGCGCGGTCCGGCTCGGGCGCGGCCAGCCACAGCCTCGGCCACAGCACCACGAAGGGCACGCCGTAGTACTCCCCTACCCGGTGCTCCAGGGCGTGGATGCGGTCCCCCATGCGGGTCGGCCGGGCGGGCGGCACCACGGAGATGCCGTCCCGGCGGGCCTCCGCCGCGTGGGCGGCGGCAAGTTCGGCCGGGTCGCCGCCGGCCTCGTAGCGCCGGATGTGCTCCGCGACCCGCTCGTCGGCACGGGCACGCCGGGCACGCCGCCGGCGGACCAGGCGCTCGCCGGTGCCGCCCGGCCACGGCCCGAGCCACAGCAGCCGGACACCGTGCGCGAGCAGTTGCACGACGAGCCCGGGGACGACGGCGAGCAGCAGCAGGGCGACCAGCACGAGGAGGACCCCGGCCGCGCCGTGGCGGTCGGTCCAGCCGGCCAGGCGTTCCACCTCCCGCAGCAGCCGCGCGGCGTCGAACGGCCGCCCGGCGCCCAGCACATGGGCGGTCCAGGCGGTGCCGAGGAAAAGAATGCCGGGCAGGGCGAGCAGGGCGACCCAGCGCTCGGCGAGCTTGCCGCCGATCGCGTCCAGCAGGCCGGACACCGCTAGTACCGCACGCGTCGGAGTTCGGCGCCCCAGACCGCGCAGCGCGGCGCGGAGACGGACGCCGTGGGGTCCTCGCTGCGCGAGCACGTCCCGCGCGGGCAGCGGTAGCGGACGATGCCGCCGCCCCCGCCGGCGAGCCCCGGCACGGTGACGTACGACCCGCTGTCGCCGCGCCGGCCGTCCAGGCGGACGCCGAGCCGGTCGGCCAGGTCGCCCACGACGACAGTGTCGCCGCGGCCCTCGCGGACGGCCTCCGCCACCGCCTCGACCTCGGCCGCCTCGTCGGGGTCGGCGAGCGCGGTGCGCCGCAGCTCCGGCAGCGCCTCACAGAACGTCATCACTGTGGCCTCGTCCACCGGCCCAGGGTACTGATCTGCGATCATTGCCGTATGGCGTTCACCGAAGAGCTCGCGCGGGCCGTGCTCGCGGCGGACGGGCACCACGAGGCGAAGCTGATCGCGCTCGGCGAGAACGCGGTCTTCGAGCTCGCGGGCGGCGCCGCCGTCGCGAAGGTCGGCCGCGGCCCCGAACTGCTGGAGCGGGCCGCCCGCGAACTGCGGACGGCGACCTGGCTCGCCGTCCACGGGGTGCCCGCGGTGCGCGCGGCGGACCCGGAGGCCCGGCTCGTGGACGGCCACCCGGTGACGTACTGGGAGCGGCTGCCGGACAGCGTGCGCCCCGCGGAGCCCGCCGATCTGGCCGCACTGCTGCGGCTCGTGCACGCCCTGCCGGAACCGGACTTCGCCCTGCCCCGCCGCGATCTGCTGGACGGGGTGGAGCGCTGGCTGCGCCTCGCGGGCACGGCGATCGACCCGGCCGACGCCGCATATCTGCGCGAGCGGCGCGACGGGTTCGCCGCCGCGGCCGCCGCCCTGACGCCGCACATCGCGCCGGGCCCGATCCACGGCGACGCGCTGCCCCGCAACATCCACGTCGGCCCGCGGGGGCCGGTGCTGGTCGACCTGGAGACCGTCTCCAGCGATCTGCGCGAGCACGACCTGGTCGTCATGGCGCTCAGCCGGGACCGCTACGGCCTCGACCCCGCGGCCTACGACACCTTCACCGCCGCCTACGGCTGGGACGTCCGCTCCTGGGAGGGCTGCGCCGTGCTCCGCGGCGCCCGGGAGACCGCCAGCTGCGCCTGGGTCGCCCAGCACGCGCCCGGCAACCCGGCGGCTCTCGCCGAGTTCGAGCGCCGCGTCGCGTCCCTGCGCGACGACGACCCGACGGTGCGCTGGCACGCCTTCTAGCCGACGCCGGGCACCCGGCCTGTCACCCGTCGTCAGACGGGCTCGCGCAGCGGCCAGCGGGTGTCGATCTCCACCTCGGGTGCACCGCCCTGGCGGACCAGCCAGCGCTGGTAGCCCTCGGCCCAGTCGGCGTACCAGCCGATCTGGGACCGGTGCAGTTCGCGCAGGCCGCTCGCGGCCCGCGGATAGCGCTCGGCGATGGCGCAGGCGACCCGGACGGCGGCCAGCGCGTCCGCGCTCGCCTCGTGCGCGTCGTCGAGGGTGACGCCGTACTCGCGGCAGGCGGCCTCCAGATTCCGCTTGCCCTTGCGGTAGCGGTCGAGCGTGCGGTCCATGACGAGCGGGTCGACGACGGGGCCGACCTCGCCGCCCAGCCGCTCCTCCAGGGACGGCAGCTGATGCCTGCGCAGCTCCGCCGCCAGCAGACTGAGGTCGAAGGGCGCGTTGTAGACGACGACGGGCACGCCGGCCGCCCAGTGGGCGACCAGGGCGTCGGCGATCTCGTCCACCGCCTCGGCCGCCGGCCGGCCCTGCGCGGCCGCGTGCTCGCTGCTGATGCCGTGGACGGCGGTGGCCTCGGCGGGAATGGGGACGCCGGGGTCGACGAGCCAGCCCAGGTGACGTATCGGCTCGCCGTTCCTGACCTCGGTGACGGCCGCCGTGACGATCCTCGATCCGAGCGGATCCGTGCCCGTGGTCTCCAGGTCGAAGCCGACCAGCAGTTCCCGGTGCCATCCCATGGCCATTGGCGTACGTCCTTCCCGCGGTTCCCCCGTGTGCTGTGCCATCATCCCGTGCGCCACTGACAGTCCCGCCGCCGGGCGTCGGGGGGCGGGCCTCAGGAGACCGGCCGGGAGTCCCCCCACACGCCCTCGAACTCCTCGCGGTAGATGCCGAAGAGTCCCTGTTCCGCCTCGGCCGCCGCGCCGTCCTTGGTCTGCACGAGGTCGCGGGGGCCCCCGCGCAGGATGATCACCGGGGATTCCATGCCCCGGGCCTTGCGCAGGTACGACTGGACCACCGCGACGCCGTTCGCGGTGTCGCCGTCCACCAGGTAGGCGGTGAAGCGGGGGGTCTCGTCGAAGACCCGGATCTCGAAGGCGCCGGGGTCGCGCAGCCGGGCCCGGACCCGGCGCATGTGCATGATGTTCATCTCGACGGATCGGCTCAGCTCACCCCGGCCGAGGCCGAGTTCGCGCTCGCGCCGGCGGACCGCGCTGCTGGCCGGGTTCAGGAAGAGCAGCCGCATGCGGCAGCCGGACTCCGCCAGCCGCACCAGCCGCTTGCCGGAGTAGTTCTGCACGAGCAGGTTCAGGCCGATGCCGACGGCGTCCAGCCGCCGGGCGGCGCCGAACAGGTCCTCGGCCGGCAGCTGGCGCTGGAGGCGGACCCGGTCCGGGTAGACCCCGACGACATCGGCGTAGCGGTCGGCGACCAGCTCCTCGACGGCGTCCACGGGCAGTCGGTCGGCGGACGGGTAGCCGGGGCCGGAGCCGAGTACGTCGAGCAGCCGGGCGGCGGCCCGTTCGGCCTGGTCCAGGACGGTCCGGGACAGCGCGCGGTTGCGCGAGACGACGTGCCGGGCCACCTCCAGCTCGTCCAGGGCGAGTTCGAGTTCCCGGCGGTCGTCGAGATAGGGCTCGAAGCACGGCCAGTGCTGGACGACCAGCTCGCGCAGTTGCGGCAGGGTCAGGAAGCTGAGGATGTTGTCGTCGGCAGGGTCGAGCAGAAAGCCCTTGCGGCGGCTGACCTCGCGCACGGCGGCGGCGCGCTGGACCCATTCGTGGCCGGCGGGGCCCGCGGCGGCGACCACCCACTCCTCGCCGTGGACGGGCTCGTAGATGGGGCGCAGGATCGCGTTCACCACGGCCCGGAGCCGCTGCTCGACCAGATTCAGCCACACATAGGCGCGCCCGGCGCGGCGGGCGCGGGTGCGCACCTCGGCCCACTCGTCGGCGCCCCAGTCCAGTTCCGCTCCGATCTCCAGCGGCAGCGCCAGGGACGCGGTTCCGGTGCCGTTCCCCTCGCCGATGCCGCCCTGGTCCCCCTGATCACCACCACCAGGGAGCACCAGACCTCCCGACATCACGACTGCACCCGCCTTCCCGCCCCCGTACACGATCAAGGAAGGGTACTGCGGGGCGGGGGGCGGTGCAGCCGTAACGACGCTACTTCACCACATGCTTACTCGCTTCAGCGGCCAATGCCCCTAGCGCGCCTGGCCGTTGTGACCGGTGAGGTCGTCCGGCGTGAGCGGGCTCATGGCGGTGACGTCCCGGGGGACGAGCTGGAAGCCCTGCCAGTGGATCGGCATGGGCGTCTGGTCCTCGTCGCGCGGGATGTGGTGGAAGCCGACGTTGACCCACATCACCGGGTGCGTGAGGGTCTCGCCGTTCGTCCACGTGTCCACCGACGTGCCCCGGCCGTTGCAGGCCGGGTCGCTGTTGCCGCTGGCGAGTTGCTCACAGGCGCGGTACTGGGTGACGTACACGTCCTTGGAGGTGTAGGGGTGCGCGTCGTAGTGGTCGGAGTGCTGCTGGACCAGTTCCCAGGAGCGCGGGTGCGCGTCGGCGTTCCTGCCGGCCGTGGAGACCACGCGCCACCAGCGGCGCAGCGCCGAGGTGGCGGCGAGTTCCTTGGCGACCGGGGTCCTGGTGGTCCTCAGGACGGCGGAGCCGCTGCCGCGGCCGGCCTTCTTGGTGTCGTACTGCTCGACCTTGGAGCGGGTCGAGCCGTCGGGGGCGAAGTCCAGCCGCCAGAAGACGGAGTGGTAGTGGCTGGTGGCGTGGTCGTGGCCGCCCTTGCCGATGGGCCAGCCGGTGCCCTCGCCGCTGTAGTCCGAGGGGGACAGGTCGCCGGTGGCGCCGACCTTGGCGGTGACGGTGCCGTCGTCGGAGAAGTTCCACTGGGTGACGTACTCGTACCAGCCGAGCTGCGAGACGGAGAACACCACCAGGTCGCTGCCCTGCTCGGTGTATTTCTTTGCGGTGCCCCGTTCGTCGAAGATGTCGCTGCGGTAGGCGTAGCCGCGCGGCGCGGTGGTGGTGCACAGCGCCTTGACGGTGCGTTCCTGCTGCGGGACGTACGCGGAAGCGATGGTGCCGCCGGGGCACTCCTCGGGGCCGATGTCGACCGCGGTGTTGCCGAAGCCGATGTCCGACAGGTCGTTGTACTCGGTGAGGCCGGAGTCGTAGGGCACGTTGACCTGGGCGAGTGCCGCGGAGTTCAGCACCGTGATCGGATGCGGTTCCCTGCGCGGCTGGTAGGCGATCTTCTCCAGGACCAGTCCCTTGGTGCCGCTGATACGCCAGCACATGGTCCAGGTGGTGCCGCCCGGCAGCTTCTTGGTGATGGCGGTGGCCGTGCCGCAGCCGGCGGCCGCCTGGGCGGCACGAGGGGCCGCCGCGGCGGCGGTGCCGGGTGCCGTCCCCGCGACGAGCGCGGGCAGGAGCAGGAGCGCCGAGGCCGTACCGAGGGCCCGGCGCACGTGGGAGGTGCGCATGGTTGCTGGGTCTCCGCTCTTAGTGGATCCGGCCGACGGTGCGGTCGCTCAGGTCGACGACGAACCTGGTCGTGTCGATCCACGGCCCGTCCTTCACCTGCGTGAACAGGCGTACGCACCGGTGCCGGCCGCACTTGCCCAAAGCGGCCGGTGCGGACTGCTCCGCGGTGTTGAAGGAGATGCCGCGCAGCCGCAGCTGGTCGGGCGTGGCGAGTGCGGTCCCCCGGGTCGCCGCCGCGAAGTCGGTCCGCAGTCCCGAGCCGAGCGGGTCCTTGATGAGCAGCGCGGCCGCCTCGGCGGTCTCGTCGGCCGAGGGAGGCGGCTGCATGCCGGAGGCGGTGTCGGTGTGCTCGACGGTGCCGGTGGTGAGGTCGACGGTCTTCTTCACGAGCCGGTCGTGCCCGTAGTCGTAGAACAGCACCTCGACCCGGCGGTCCTCGCCGGGCGGCGCGGCGCCGTCGCCCGCGTCCGCGCCCGCCGGGTCCGCGAGGTCGGTGTCGAGGTACTCGGGCCCTCGCCCGCCGTCGACGTCCTGAGCGCTGCGCAGACCGTCGCGCCCCAGGGCCATGGACTTCGCCCGGTCGACCTCGGCCTTGGTCAGGGGCCCTCGTCCGGTCTGCTGTCCGCCCTGGGGCGCCTGGATCTCCGTCACGCCGTCATGGGCGCCGCCGGTGCCTCCGCCGCCGTCGTCCTGCTGCCCGGGCCCCTGCGACGGGGCGGCGGAGCCGGCCGTCGTGGAGTGGCCCTCGCCCGCGGACGCGGAACGTGGCAGGGTCATGCCGACCATGACGGCGGTGGCGGCGACGGCGATGCCGGCGCCCCATAAGACGCGCCTGACGCCGCGTCCGGCCGCTCCCACTGTCCCCGTGGAGCGGCTTTCCCCCTGATCTGTCACGTAGGTCCCTCCTGTGTCGTACTGTCACCTGTTCAGATGACGCAAAGACGACCCAGGTTGCCCACAACGAGCGGATTCTTGCGGCAGGCAGGGGAATTGGAACACTCGTACCGGGGAAGATCTCGGCAATAGCGTGCCATCGCGGGTGCGGGTGCGTGACGATGCCCTTTCGGCACGTTGTGACCGGGGGTGCGGCCTACCGGCGCCCGGCAGTGAAGTGGAAGAGTCGACGACATGCAGGTCTGGCCGGGTCAGGCATACCCCCTCGGCGCCACGTACGACGGCGCCGGCACCAATTTCGCGGTCTTCTCGGAGGCGGCGGAGCGGATCGAGCTGTGTCTGCTGCACGACGACGGGTCGGAGACCGCCGTCGAGCTGCGTGAAGCCGACGCCTTCGTCCGCCACGCCTATGTGCCGGGCATCATGCCCGGGCAGCGCTACGGCTTCCGGGTCCACGGGCCCCACGAGCCGACCCAGGGCCACCGCTGCAACTCGGCCAAGCTGCTGCTGGACCCGTACGCGAAGGCGATAAGCGGCTCGATCGACTGGGACGAGGCGGTGTACGGCTACCGGTTCGGCCAGCCCGAGTCCCGCAACGACCTGGACTCGGCGCCGCACACGATGTCCTCCGTCGTGGTGAACCCGTACTTCGACTGGACCGACGACCGCAGCCCGCGCATCGACTACCACCGCACCGTCATCTACGAGGCCCATGTGCGCGGCCTGACGATGCTCCACCCCGAGCTGCCGGAGGAGATCCGCGGCACCTATGCGGCGCTCGCCCATCCGGCGGTCATCTCGCACCTGGTGGAGCTCGGCGTCACCACGCTGGAACTGATGCCGGTGCACCAGTTCGTCCACGACCACCGTCTGGTGGACGAGGGGCTGCACAATTACTGGGGCTACAACACGCTCGGCTTCTTCGCCCCGCACAATGCGTACTCCTCCATGGGCGACCGCGGGCAGCAGGTGCTGGAGTTCAAGACCGCGGTGCGGGCGCTGCACAAGGCGGGCATCGAGGTGATCCTCGACGTGGTCTACAACCACACCGCCGAGGGCAGCCACCTGGGACCCACCTTGTGCTTCCGGGGCATCGACAACGCCTCGTACTACCGGCTGGCCGACGACCCGCGCTACTACACGGACACCACGGGCACCGGGAACTCGCTGCTGATGCGCAGCCCCCACGTGCTCCAGCTGATCATGGACTCGCTGCGCTACTGGGTCACCGAGATGCACGTCGACGGCTTCCGCTTCGACCTCGCCGCGACCCTCGCCCGGCAGTTCCACGAGGTGGACCGGCTGTCGTCCTTCTTCGACCTGGTGCAGCAGGACCCGGTGGTCAGCCAGGTCAAGTTGATCGCCGAGCCGTGGGACGTCGGCGAGGGCGGCTACCAGGTGGGCAACTTCCCGCCGCTGTGGACCGAGTGGAACGGCAAATTCCGCGACACGGTGCGCGATCTGTGGCGCGGCGAGCCCGCCACGCTCGCCGAGTTCGGTTCCCGGCTGACCGGCTCGTCCGACCTCTACCAGGACGACGGCCGCCGCCCGCTCGCCTCCATCAACTTCGTGACCTGCCACGACGGCTTCACCCTGCGCGACCTGGTGTCGTACAACGAGAAGCACAACGAGGCCAACGGCGAGAGCAACCGGGACGGCGAGAGCCACAACCGCTCCTGGAACTGCGGCGCCGAGGGCGACACCGACGACGAGGGCGTGCTCGCGCTGCGCGAGCGCCAGATGCGCAATTTCATCGCCACCCTGATGCTCTCCCAGGGCGTTCCGATGATCTCCCACGGCGACGAGTTCGGCCGCAGCCAGCAGGGCAACAACAACGCCTACTGCCAGGACAACGAACTGGCCTGGGTGCCCTGGCCCAAGGAGGGCGACGTAACGACCGAGCGGCTGCACGAGTTCACCCGCCAGATGGTCTGGCTCCGCCGCGACCACCCGGTCTTCCGGCGCCGCCGCTTCTTCCACGGGCGGCCCATGGAGGGCACGCACGACGAGCTCTCGGACATCGCGTGGTTCACCCCTGAGGGTGAGGAGATGACCCAGGACGACTGGCAGGAAGCCCAGGCCAACGCCCTGGTGGTCTTCCTCAACGGCAGCGCGATCTCCGAACCGGGCGACCGCGGGGAGCGCATCGCCGACGACTCGTTCCTGCTGATGTGCAACGCCTGGCACGAACCGCTGGACTTCGTGGTGCCGGTCAACCACGGCAAGGAGTGGCAGGTCGTCGTGGACACCCAGCGGCCGGAGGGCGTGCCGGCGGGCAGCGGGCGCAAGGTGACCCAGGGCGACCGGCTGCGGCTGGCCGACCGGAGCATGGTGGTGCTGCAACGCCCGGCGTAACCGGCGTCCCGGTGTGATGGGCACACCGGTCGGCGGGGTAGGCAGAAAGCTATGACAGAAAGCGCCGCGACCCCGTCGACCGCTGTCGCCCCCGCCGTGCCGACGGCCACCTACCGGCTGCAGCTCCAGCCGGACTTCCCCTTCGCCGCCGCCGAGGCCGTCGTCCCCCATCTGGCCGCGCTCGGTGTCTCCCACCTCCACCTCTCCCCCGTGCTGCAGGCCGTGCCCGGCTCCACCCACGGCTACGACGTCGTGGACCACACCCAGGTGCGCGAGGAACTGGGCGGCGAGAAGGGTCTGCGGTCGCTGGCCCGCACCGCCCGGTCGCACGGCCTCGGCCTGGTGCTGGACGTCGTGCCCAACCACATGGCGGTGCCCGCGCCGGAGTACCTGGCCCGGCCGCTGTGGGAGGTGCTCCGGGAGGGCCCGGAGTCCCCGTACGCGCGCTGGTTCGACATCGACTGGGCCGCCCAGGGCGACCGGCTGCTGCTGCCCGTGCTCGGCGCGCCCCTGGAGGACGTGCTCGACGACCTGCGCGTCGAGCGGGACCGGGACGCCGGCGAGCGCGTCCTGCGCTACCACGACCACGCGTTCCCGCTGCGGGCCGGCAGCGAGGACCTGCCGCTGCGGCGCCTGCTGGACGCCCAGTGGTACCGGCTGGCGTGGTGGCGGCAGGCCCGCTCCGAGCTGAACTACCGTCGCTTCTTCACCATCTCCGAGCTCATCGCCGTCCGCGTCGAGGACCCCGAGGTCTTCGCCGCCACCCACGCGACCCTGCTGCGGCTGCTGGACGAGGGCGTGGCCGACGGCCTGCGCATCGACCACCCCGACGGACTCGCCGACCCGGCCGGCTATCTGCGGCGGCTCGCCGAGGCCTCCGCCGGCCGCTGGACGGTGGTGGAGAAGATCCTCACCGGCGACGAACGCCTCCCGGCCGGCTGGGCCTGCGCCGGCACCACCGGCTACGACGCCCTCGACCGCCTGGACGGCCTGTTCACCGACCCCGCCGGGGCCGAGGAGATCACCGGCTTCTACCGCACGTTCACCGGCGCCGCCGCCGACCGGGGCGGCCTGTGGGAGCCGACCGTGCGGGCCGCCGCGCACCGGATCGTCGTCCACGACCTGGCCGCCGAGGTGGACCGGCTGACCCGCGCCGCCGTCCGGGCCACCGGCGGCGACGAGCGGGTGCTGCGCGAGGCGCTCAGGGAGACCCTCGTACGGCTGCCGCGCTACCGTCCGTACGTCGTGCCCGGCGAGCCCGCACCCGAGGAGGACGTCGCGCTGCTGGAGGCCGCGGCCGAGGCCACCGGGCTGCCGGCCGCGGAGACGATCCGCGACCTGGCCCTCGGACGGTTCGGGAGCGGCGACGGGGACGGGGACGGGGCCGTCGCGGAGGACAGCGCCGGGAACGGCGGCGGCAGCGCGAACGGTGGCGAGGACGCGGCCGACTTCGCCGTGCGCTTCGCCCAGGTCTCCTCCGCGCTGCGCGCCAAGTCCGCCGAGGACACCGCCTTCTACCGCTACTACCCGCTGCTGTGCCTCAACGAGGTGGGCCGCGACCCCGCCCGCCCCGCCACCTCGCCCGAGGAGTTCCACGCCTTCTGCGAACGGCTGTGCTCCGACTGGCCGCTGACCGGCACCGTGCGCTCCACCCACGACACCAAGCGCGGCGCCGACGTCCGCGCCCGCCTGGCCGCCCTCACGGAGCTGCCCGGCACCTGGGAGCGGTGGCTGACGGAGACGTCGGAGCAGCTGCGCGCCTACCTGACCGGCCGCGGGGTGCCGCTGCCCGAACGGCACGTGGAGTACCAGGCGTGGCAGTACGCCGCGGTCTTCTGCGACCCGGCCGCGGCGGACCTGGTCGCCGCCACCATGCTCAAGTCCGAGCGGGAGGCGGGCCTGCGCACCGCGTGGACCGACCAGCGCCCGGAGTACGAGCAGGAGCTGACGGACTTCGTACGGGAGCTGGTCGGCGGCCCGTCCGCCTTCGCCACCGCGCGCATCGCGGACGAACTGGCGGCCCCGGAACGGGTCAACGCCCTCGGCGCGCACCTGGCGCACCTGACCATGCCCGGGGTGCCGGACGTGTACCAGGGCGACGAGGAACGGCAGCTGCTGCTGGTCGACCCGGCCAACCGCGCGCCCTACGACCCGGGCACGGCGGCCGGTCCGCCGAGCGGGAAGCGCCGCGTCACGGTCGCCGCGCTGCGGCTGCGCCGGGCCCGGCCCCAGTGGTTCACCGGCCCCGAGGCCGGCTACGAGCCGCTCTACGCACGGGGCGCGGCCGGCGCGCACTGCGTCGCCTTCGTCCGGGGCGGCAGGGCGCTGACGGTGGTCACCCGGCTCTCGCGGCGCCTGGCCGATGCCGGCGGCTGGCGCGGTACCGAACTGGTCCTGCCCGACGGGGTGTGGACCGAGGTGCTGACGGACCGCCGGTTCGAGGGCGTGCTGCCGCTGGAGTCGCTGCTGGACCGGCTGCCCGTGGGACTGCTGGTGCGCGACATCGACCACTGAGGACGGGAGTCCGCACGGGCCGGACTGTCGGACCCCGCGGTTAGCGTTCTGCCCATGGACGCATCGCAGACCCTGCTCGCCCGCATCGAGAACGACCCGGCCGTGGTCGCGTACCTGGCGTGGCCGGGCGACTTCGACCTCGGCCGGCGCACGCCGGTGGAGGAACTGACCCTGCCCTCGGGCGATCCGCTGCGGCCGATAGCCGGGGACGGCGCGGGAGGCACGTACTTCCTGGTGGGCAAGGAGGGCGCGGCCGGCCGGCCGGTGCTCTACGCGGACTCCGAGGGCCAGGCGGCGCTGGTGGGGGCGAGTCTGGAGGAGGCGGTCGAGCTGGTGGTCGTGTGCCCGCTGTGGCGGGACGCGGCGGCCGGTTTCCCGCTGCCCGGGCTGGAGGAGCAGCTCCGCGCCGACATGCCGGACTTCGACCGGGTACGGGCGGAGGTGGTCGCCGCCCTCGGGCTGACGCCGCCGCCCGCGGACGAGGTGGTGGCCCGCCTGCGGGCGACCGCCGCGCGCACCGTGCCGGACTTCCTGCCGTACGTGGACGACGAGGACCACGGGCCCTACGAGCTGCTGATCGAGGGGTAGGACCGCGGACGCCCGCCGTCCGTGCCGCTCCGTGCCGTCAGGCCGCGGCCAGGCGGAAGTGCATGGCGCCGAAGGTGACCCGGTCGCCGGGGCGGACGACGGTCGCGCCCATGACCCGGCGGCCGTTCACCCAGGTCCCGTTCATGGAGCCGAGGTCGCGCAGCACCCAGATCCCGTGCTCGTGGCGGAGTTCGGCGTGCATGCGGGACGCGGAGGAGTGGCTGAGGCGGAAGCCGCAGGACAGGTCGCGGCCTATGCGCAGCGGGACCGGCCCGGGCGCGGGGAAGAGCAGCGGCGGCAGCTTCTCGGCCTGCCAGGCGTCGCGGACGCGGACCTGCAGGGCGGAGACCTTCGCGACGCCGCGCTCCAGCCACCGGCCCAGCCGTGCCATCCGCCCCTCGGCGGCCGGGAGGTCGGCGACGAGGGCGTCCAGCTCGTCGGAGCGGCCGGTCGTGAGGGCGAGTTCCACCCGGTGCAGGAAGGTGTCGTGCGAGAGCCGGCCGTCCACGGCACCCCCGCGCAGCACCTCGATGACGCGCTCGCGCTCCGCCTCGGTGGGCCGTGGCGCGGGCGGCGCTGAATAGGTCGGGAACTCGTGGCTCACGTGCGTGATTGTCGGGCCGAACGCACCGGGGTGTCCAGAAGCCCGCCACCGACGCGCCGTTGACGGTCGCGCCGGCCGCCCGGCCCCGCGGATCCGGGCCCAAAATACGGTGGACGTCCGGGAGTCGGCGCGGTTACGGTGCTCGCACGCCCTGGACCGAGGAAGGAGGCGGAAGCCATGCACCTGTTCACCGCTCCGCGCTCCCGCCCCGTTGTCCGCAGGGCGATCTCCGTCTGACCGGGAGCGCTCCATTCTCCCGTGAGGACTGCTCCTTTCATGACTGATCTGGTGATCCGCCCGCTCGTCGCCGGCGAGACCCATCTGTTCCACTCCCTGGTGCCCGAGGACAACGGCCTGGTCGGCCGGTCCCTGCTGGGGCACACGTACGCCATGACCGACGAGGGCGGCGAGTACCGCCCCGACTGGACCTGGGTGGCCCTGCGCGGCGGCACGGTCGTCGCCCGCGCGGCCTGGTGGGGCGCCCCCACCGACGACAAGCCGGTGGCGCTGGACTGGTTCGACTTCACCGACGCCGACGCCGCCGTGCGGCTGCTGCGGGCGGCGCCGCTCAAGGCCGAGTTCGAACTGCTGCTGCCGCCGGGCTGGCGGGAGCGGCGGGAGGTCCGCGAGGCCGCCCAGAACCGCATCGACGCGGCGATCGTCTCCGGCATGGAGCCGCTCGTCGAGCGCTACCGCTACACCTGGACGCCCGAGTGCGGGATTCCCGCGCGCACCGGACGGCTGGAGTACCGGCCGGAGCCGGACGACGCCGTGATCCTGGACGTCCTCAAGCGCATCGGGGCCGGCAGCCTCGACGCGCACACCCGCCGCGCCGTCGAGCTGCACGGTGCCGACGCCGCGGCCCGCGAGGAGCTGGACGTCCTCAACTGGTTCCCGTCGCCGCGCGAATGGTGGCGGCTGGCGTGGACGCCCGAGGGCGAGCTCGTGGGCATCCAGGTGCCGGCGCGCAACCCGAACGCGTACTGCGTCGGATTCGTGGGGGTCCTGCCGGAGCAGCGCGGCCACGGCTACGCGTACGACCTGCTGGTGGAGTGCACGCACGACCTGGTCGGACACGGCGCGGAGCTGATCGCCGCCGCCACCGACCGGACCAATGCGCCGATGGCGGCGCACTTCGCCAAGGCGGGATATCCGGTCACCCAGGAGCGCGTCAACCTGGTGTGATCCCCCGGTCGGCGGGCAGCATGGTGCCCATGCGCTTCGACGTGTGGGCACCGGACGCCGGTGAGGTGGAGGTACGGGTCGACGGACGGGCCCACGACATGGAGCGCGACCGCGTGCGCGAGGGCTGGTGGTGCGCCGAGGTGCCCGCCGCCCACGGTGCGCGGTACGCGTTCGCGCTCGACGAGGGCCCGCCGTTGCCCGACCCCCGCTCCCGCCGCCAGCCGGACGGACCGGACGGGCCGAGCGCGGTCGTCGACCACGGCGTCTTCGGCTGGGCCCACGACTGGCCGGGCCGCCCGCTGCCCGGCGCGGTCCTGTACGAACTGCACGTCGGCACCTTCACCACCGCGGGCACCTTCGACGCTGCCGTCGAACACCTCCCGTACCTGGCCGAGTTGGGGATCACGCACATCGAGCTGATGCCGGTGTGCCCGTTCCCCGGCACGCACGGCTGGGGCTACGAGGGCGTGTCCCTGTGGGCGGTCCACGAGCCCTACGGCGGCCCGGACGGCCTCAAGCGGTTCGTGGACGCCGCGCACGGCCACGGGCTCGGGGTGGTGCTGGACGTCGTCCACAACCATCTTGGCCCGTCCGGCAATTACCTCCCGCGGTTCGGGCCGTACTTCACCGACCGGCACCACACCCCCTGGGGCGACGCCGTCAACCTGGACGCCCCCGGCTCGGACGAGGTCCGCGACTTCCTCGTCGGCAGCGCCCTGGCCTGGCTGCGCGACTACCGCCTCGACGGGCTGCGGCTCGACGCCGTGCACGCGCTGGTCGACACCCGCGCCGTGCACCTGCTGGAGGAGCTGTCCACGGCCGTCGACGCGCTGTCGGCGTCACTGGGCCGGCCGCTGTTCCTGGTCGCCGAGTCCGACCGCAACGACCCGCTCACCACCACCCCCCGCGACGCGGGCGGCCTCGGTGTGCACGCCCAGTGGAACGACGACTTCCACCACAGCCTGCACGCGGCCGTCACCGGGGAATCCGCGGGCTACTACGCGGACTTCGCCGTCTCGCCGGCCGCGGCCCTCGCCAAGGTGCTGGAGGGCGTCTTCTTCCACGACGGCACGTACTCCGGCTTCCGCGGCCGCCGGCACGGCCGCCCGGTCGACCGCGCGACCGTGCCCGGGCACCGCTTCCTGGCGTACACCCAGACCCACGACCAGATCGGCAACCGGGCCACCGGCGACCGGCTCGGCGCCACCGTGCCCGCGGGCCTGCTGGCCGCGGCGGCGGCGCTCGTACTCACCTCGCCGTACACGCCGATGCTCTTCATGGGCGAGGAGTGGGGCGCCCGCACGCCCTGGCAGTTCTTCACCGACCACAGCGACCCCGAGCTCGCGGCGGCCATCACCCGCGGCCGGCGCCGCGAGTTCGCCTCGCACGGCTGGAACGCCGAGGACATCCCGGACCCCCAGGACCCGGCGACCCGGCTGCGCTCCTGCCTGGACTGGTCCGAGCCGGACGGGGCCCCGCACGCCGGCCTGCTGTCCTGGTACCGCCGTCTGATCGCCCTGCGGCACGCCGAACCGGCGCTCACCGACCCGGCGCTGGACGCGGTGCGGGTCGCCACCGGCGAGCACACCCTGTGCCTGGAACGCGGCCCGTTCCGTGTCGCGGTGAACCTCTCCCCCGGGGAGGCCGAGGTGCCCCTGCACGACGCGGCCCGGGGCTACGAGGTGCTCGCCTCGTGGCAGCCCTGCACCCTGCCCGCGGGCTCCCGGCTCCTGCGGCTGCCGGGTCACTCCGTCGCGGTCCTGCGGGAGCGGCGGCCCGCGGCCTGACCGGGCCGGGGCCTGCCGCCGTTCAGTCCCCGAGCAGCCGCTTGCGGGCGTGCTCCACGTCGAAGGACGCGGGCGGGCACTGGGGGTCGATGAGTTCCAAGTGCTCCGTCAGCAGCCGGCCCACTGCCCAGTCGCGGTACCACTTGCGGTCCGCGGGCACGACGTACCAGGGGGCGGTCTCGGTGGAGCAGCGGTTCAGCACCGCCTCGTACGCCTTCTGGAAGGCGGGCCACAGGGCGCGGTCGTCGAGGTCGTCAGGGGTGAACTTCCAGTGCTTGCACGGGTTGTCGAGGCGTGAGAGCAGGCGGGCGCGCTGCTCGTCGTAGCCGATGTGCAGGAAGATCTTGACGACGCTGACGCCGTCGTCGGCGAGGGAGGCCTCGAAGGAGTTGATGGTCTCGAAGCGCTCCTCCCAGACCTCCCGCGGCACGAGACCGCGGACCCGGGCGGCGAGCACGTCCTCGTAGTGGGAGCGGTCGAAGATGCCGATCTGCCCGGCGTGCGGGAGGGCGCGCTTGATGCGCCAGAGGAAGGGATGCGACTTCTCCTCGGCCGTGGGCGACTTGAAGGCGGTGATGCGGCACCCGGCGGGGTTCAGCAGTCCCGCGAGATGGCGGACGGCACCGCCCTTGCCGGAGGTGTCGCTGCCCTGGAGGACGACGAGGACGGACCGCGGGTCCCCGGCGGTGGCCTGCGCGAAGAGCCGTTCCTGCAGCACGGTCAGGCGCTCCCGGGTGCAGGGCACGGCCTCCCGGGCCTCCCGCTTGCCGGCCGGGCCGCCCGGTGTCGCGCGGGTGTCGTACGCGCGCAGCCGCACGGCACCCCCGCCCGGGGGGACCCGCAGCAGCGAGCGCAGTCCCTTCGCCTTCGCTTCCGCCGGTCGGTGGTGCGGCACGGCGCCCTCCCTGGCATCGGATGATTTCTCCGATGGTCCGACGGATCCGCGACGCCCGCCAACGGACGTGGCCCGCATCCCGAGTGCGCTCCGCACGGAGGCGCAGTCCCCGTCACGGGACCCGCGGCGCCGGGGCCGCCCTGGCGCACACGAGAACCGGCACGCGCCGCCAAGCCGGGGTCATCCGGGCCTGCCCGAACGGCCGCGCCGTTCCCCGCAGCAGAGTTCACCCGAACCGGTCGCCCCGCCGGACCCGCAGCCCGGAAGGACTCCCTGCACCGGCACACCGACCCGCCCGGTGGCGGCAGACAGAACCTGCGAGCCGGGGCGCACACCGCCGGGCCCACGACGACCGCCCGAAAAACCCCCGCCCCGAACGGCCGCGCCGTTCCCCGCAGCAGAGTTCACCCGAACCGGTCGCCCCGCCGGACCCGCAGCCCGGAAGGACTCCCCGCACCGCCACACCGACCCGCCCGGTGGCGGCAGACAGAACCTGCGAGCCGTGGCGCACACCGCCGGGCCCACGACAACCGCCCGAAAAACCCCCGCCCCGAACGGCCGCGCCGTTCCCCGTACCGGGGTTCGCCCGATCCGGTCAGCCCGCCAGGCGTGCGGCGTCGCGGGCCAGGGCGGTGAGCCGGGAGATCGCCCGGAAGTACTTCTTGCGGTAGCCGCCGGCGAGCATCTCCTCGCTGAAGATGCGGTCGAAGGGCAGGCCGGAGGCCATGACCGGGACCTCGCGGTCGTAGAGCCGGTCGGCCAGGACGACCAGGCGCAGCGCGGTGGCCTGGTCCTCGACGGGTGCGACGCCGCGCAGGAAGACCGCCTCCACGCCGTCGCACAGGGCCCCGTAGCGGCTGGGGTGGACCCGGGCCAGGTGTGCCAGCAGGGTGGCGAAGTCGTCGAGGGAGGCGCCGGCGGTGCGGCCCGCGACGGCGGTGACCTCGTCGTCGGAGAACGGGGCCGGGGCCTCGGGCAGCCCGCGGTGGCGGTAGTCCTGGCCGTCGATGCGCAGCGAGCGGAACCGGGCGGACAGGCCCTGGATCTCGCGCAGGAAGTCCGCGGCGGCGAAGCGGCCCTCGCCGAGCTTGCCGGGCAGGGTGTTGGAGGTGGCGGCGAGCCGCACGCCGGCGTCCGCGAGCTTGCCGAGGAGTGTCGAGACCAGCACGGTGTCGCCGGGGTCGTCGAGCTCGAACTCGTCGATGCAGACCAGCCGGTGCCCGCTGAGCGCCTGGACGGCCTGCTGGAACCCGAGGGCGCCGACGAGATTGGTCAGCTCCACGAAGGTGCCGAAGGCCTTCTGCTCGCGCGGCGCGTCGGTGGCGTGCCAGAGCGAGGCCAGCAGATGGGTCTTGCCGACGCCGAAGCCGCCGTCGAGGTAGACCCCGCCGGGGCCGGCGGGCGCGGCGGGGGCCGCCGAGCGGCGGAACCAGCGCCGGGGCGCGGGGCCGGCGGGCGCGCCCGTCGCCGCGGCGAAGGAGGCGAGCGCGCGTACGGCCTCCGCCTGGCTGGGCTGCCCCGGGTCCGGGATGTAGTTCTCGAACCGTACGGAGTCGAACCTGGGCGGCGGCACCATCTCGGCCACCAGCCGGTCGGCCGGCACCCGCGGCTCGCGGCCGCTCAGCGACACAGGGGGTTCACCACCGGGTATCGGGGCGGTTTCGGGCGCTGCGGTGTAGGACGAGGACACAGCTCTCCAGCCTAGTGCCTCGTGGCGGGGTCCCCGGTCCCGTGTGGTCCACCCCACGCTGTCGGGGGCACGTGGAAGACTGCTGCCATGCGCCGCCTGTTCCCCCCGCCCGAGAACCCGCACACCGCCGCCGAGCGCGGCGGGGACCTGGACACACCCGAGTCGCTCGCCGAGGCGTACGCGTACCCGGCCGGGGCAGACGGGCTTCCGTGGCTGAGGGCGAACATGGTGGCGTCGCTGGACGGCGCGGCACGGCACGACGGGCTGTCCCAGCCGCTGTCGTCGGAGGGCGACAAGCGGGTCTTCGGGGTGCTGCGGGCACTGGCCGACGTGGTGGTCGTCGGGGCGGAAACGGTTCGCCAGGAGGGCTACCGCCCGGCCCGTGCCCGGGAGGCGTTCGCGGCGCGGCGGGCGGCGGCCGGACAACCGCCGGCCGCGGTGATCGCCGTGGTGAGCGCCCGGCTGGACCTGGACTTCTCGTTGCCGCTGTTCACCTCGCCGCTGGTGCCGACCCTGGTGCTGACCGGCGCCGGTGCCCCCGCCGACCGGGTGGCGGCGGCGGAGGCGGCCGGCGCGCGGGTGGTCGTCGCGGGCGACGGGGCCGGGGTGGACCCGGCCCGCGCCAAGCGGGAGCTCGCCGCGCTCGGACTGCGGCGCATGCTCACCGAGGGCGGCCCGCGGCTGCTCGCGCAGTTCGCGGCGGCCGGAGTGATCGACGAACTCTGCCTGACCGTCGCCCCCCTGCTGACCGCCGGGGACGCGATGCGGATCATGAACGGCCCCGGTGTCGCGGAGCCCGTCCGCCTCTCCCCCGTGTCGATACTCGAGGAGGACGGGTTCCTCTTCACGCGCTACACGCGCGGATGACGGACGGGCGGCGGTCCGGGCATCCGGCGGACCCCGCCCGCCGGTCCGCCGCCACGCACGACCCGCCTGCTGCCCTGCGGGAGGACTCCACCGCGTGCTCCACAGCCGGACGGGGCAGGATGGTTCCCGTCACCGGCCCGTGGGGCCGCGAGAAAGAAGGACGCGTCCGTGTTCACGACCGTACTCATGATCGAGCAGCCGCTCGTCCCCGCCGACGTGGAGCTGGTCACCACCCTGCACGGCGACGAGCCCGTCTCCTTCGTCGTGCTGATGCAACCCCGCGGCGACCAGGACCGGCTGCTGCGGTCCATCGACGACGTCGTCCTCGGTGAACTCGACAAGGCCGTCCACGAGCACGACCGGCCCGAGGGCGAGAACGCCCTGCTGCCGGCCGAACGAGCGCTGAACCACAGCCTCAAAGCGCTGCGGGACAACGGCAAGGAGGCGGTCGGCGAGGTCGTCGAGCGTCACCCGATCGAGCTGCTGAAGTCCGTCGTCGAGCAGACCCACGCCGACGAGGTGATCGTCCTGACCGCACCGCACCTGGTCGAGGAGTTCTTCCACCGCGACTGGACCTCGCGGGCCCGCCACAAGGTCGGCGTCCCGGTCCTGAAGCTGTTCGCCCACAACGCCGAGGACTGAGCGGCGGGGCGGGGGACGGGCGTCCCCCGCCCCGTGCGGATGGAAGAATCGGAGGTGCCCGACCACCACGGCACACGCCCGAGCACGCAGGGAGCAGCGCGCATGAGCCCCACTCTTCCCCCCGCCATGGACCGACCGCACTTCATCGGGATCGGCGGCGCCGGGATGTCGGGCATCGCGAAGATCCTGGCCCAGCGCGGCGCGAGCGTCGCGGGCAGTGACGCGAAGGACTCCGAGACCGCCGAGGCGCTGCGGGCGCTCGGCGCGACCGTGCACATCGGGCACGCGCAGGAGCACCTGGCGCCGGACGCGACCTGCGTGGTGGTCTCCAGCGCCATCCGGGACGACAACCCGGAGCTGGCCGCCGCACGCGGGCGCGGCGTCCCGGTGGTGCACCGGTCCGACGCGCTCGCCGCGCTCATGGTGGGCCTGCGCCCGATCGCGGTGGCCGGGACGCACGGCAAGACCACCACCACCTCGATGCTCGCCGTGAGCCTGTCGGCGCTGGGCCTCGACCCCTCGTACGCCATCGGCGGCGACCTGGACGCGCCGGGCTCCAACGCGCACCACGGCACGGGCGAGATCTTCGTGGCCGAGGCGGACGAGAGCGACCGCAGCTTCCAGAAGTACGACCCCGAAGTGGCGATCGTGCTCAATGTGGAGCTGGACCACCACGCGAACTACGCCTCCATGGACGAGATCTACGAGTCCTTCGAGGCCTTCGTCGGCAAGATCGTCCCTGGCGGCACCCTGGTCGTCGGCGAGCACGCGGGGGCACGCGAGCTCGCCGCCCGTGTCGCCGGCCGCGAGGGCCTGACCGTGGTCAAGGTCGGCGAGGACGCCGGGGCGGACCTCAGGATCGCCCGGATCACCCCGCAGGGCATGGCGAGCGAGGTCACGGTGTGCCTGGGCGGCCGCGAGCACACCTTCACCGTCTCGGTCCCCGGCCGCCACTACGCGCACAACGCCGTCGCCGCGCTGGCGGCCGGCATCGCGCTGGACGTGCCCGCGGAGGACCTGGCCAAGGCGCTCGGCACGTACACCGGGGTCAAGCGCCGCCTCCAGCTGAAGGGCACCGCCGGCGGCGTCCAGGTGATCGACTCCTACGCGCACCACCCCACCGAGATGACCGCGGACCTGGAGGCCCTGCGCGAGGCCGCGGGCGACCGGCGCATCCTGGTGGTGTTCCAGCCGCACCTGTTCAGCCGCACCCAGGAGCTCGGCCGCGAGATGGGCGAGGCCCTGGGGCTGGCCGACGCCTCCGTGGTGCTGGACATCTACCCGGCCCGCGAGGACCCGATCCCCGGCGTCACCAGCGCCCTGATCATCGACGCGGCGGCCGCCCACGGCGCGGACGTCACCGCCGGGCACGACAAGGACGCGGTGCCCGCGCTCGTCGCCGGAATGGCAGGACCCGGTGACCTTGTTCTCACCATGGGCGCGGGAGACGTGACGGACCTCGGTCCGCGGATCCTGGCCCGACTGGAGAGCTGAGCACGAGGGCCACCAGGGCCACGAGGGAGAGGACACCATGGCGTACGAAGTCGACAAGTCCGAGGAGCAGTGGCGCGAAGAGCTGACGCCCCAGGAGTACGCCGTCCTCCGCGAGGCCGGGACGGAGCGGGCGTTCACCGGTGAGTACACCGACACCAAGACCAAGGGTGTCTACTCCTGCCGGGCCTGCGGCGCGGAACTGTTCACCTCCGGCACCAAGTTCGAGTCGCACTGCGGCTGGCCGTCCTTCTACGACCCGCGGGACAGCAAGGCCGTCGAGCTGATCGAGGACCGCACCATGGGCATGGTCCGCACCGAGGTGCGCTGCGCCCGCTGCGGCTCCCACCTGGGGCACGTCTTCGAGGGCGAGGGGTATGCCACCCCCACCGACCAGCGCTACTGCATCAACTCGATCTCGCTCCGGCTGGAGCCGACGGAGGGCTGACCGGGAAGGCGCCGCCCGGGACCGGGCGGCGCCTGCTTTCGAGGGCCGCTGGTACGGTCACGGCCCGCGGCGCCACAATGTGCGGATGCCCACTTTCCTGCTGCCCTTCCTCGGGGCCTGCCTGCTGATCGCGGCCGCCCCGGGACCCAGCACCGTGCTGATCATCCGCCACTCGCTGCGGAGCCGGCGCGCGGGTTTCCTGACCGTGCTCGGCAACGAGACGGGCGTCTTCGTGTGGGGCGTCTCGGCGGCTTTCGGGCTCACCGCGCTGCTCGCGGCCTCGCAGGCGGCGTACGACGCCGTGCGGATCGTGGGCGCGGCGGTCCTCCTCTGGTTCGGTGTGCAGGCCCTGCGCTCCGCCCGCCGCGGCCGCGGGGGCGACGGGGGCGACGGGGGCGACGGGGGCGACGGGGAGGAAGCAGAGCCGCAGGCCGCCGCCGTGACCCCGGGTGCGGCCTACCGGGCCGGGCTCGGCATGAACCTGGCCAACCCCAAGGCGGCCGTCTTCGCGATGTCCTTCCTCCCCCAGTTCGTGCCCGCGGGAGCGCCCCAACTGCCCACGATGGTGGGGCTGGCGGCGCTGTGGGCGGTCTTCGAGGTCGGCTACTACGGCTCCTACGTCTGGTTCGTCGACCGGCTGCGGTCCGTGTTCGGCCGCGCCTCCGTCCGCCGCCGGCTCGAATTCGTCTCGGGCGGGGTGCTGGTGGCGCTGGGCGTGCGCATGGCCCTGGAGAACTGACGTGCTGACGGACCGTCAGCCGCGACGGGAGCTCAGGAGCCCCGCGACCGCCGCGGCACCGGCGGCGAGGACCACCGCCGCCAGGAGGGACAGCAGCGGGTAGGGGATGCGGCCGGTGTGCGAGGCCACCACCAGGCCGCGGACGGCGGCGTTGGCGGGCGAACCGCCGGCGACCAGCACCGCGACCGCGGCGCCCGTGGTGACGGGCACCGCCCAGCCGGGACGGAGCAGCACCGGCGGATTGGTGAGCGCGCCCACCGCCGTGCCGAGCAGCGCCGACACCAGGACCGCCAGCGCACCCGACACGGCGGCCGGCCCCACCGGGACCGCCTTGAGGTGGTCGGTGGTGTGCGGATCGGCGACCCACAGGACCACGCCGATGCCCGCGGCGCCCGTCAGCGCCGAGCACATCAGCGCGGCCAGCATCCCCGCCACGTGAGCCCGCGCCGGTCCCGAGGCCGCGGCCACGCACGCGCGGGCGGCGGGGGGCTCGACGGTGACGCAGACCCGGACCAGCCACGCGGCGGCCGGGAGCAGCGCGGCCGCGTTCCAGCCGAGGGAGTCCAGCAGCGGCTGCGGCCCCGCGGTGAGGCCGATCGCCAGGACGGCCGCGTAGAGCAGCAGCGGCGGCAGCCAGCGGTAGGAACGCAGCAGCAGGGCGGTCCGGTAGCGCAGCAGCGCGGTCATGCGTCCTCCGGTGGCCCGGCCGCCGGGCGGACCGTTCGGATGTGCCAGGGCGGGTCGGCGTCGAGCAACCGCCGCAGGACGGCGTCGGATTCACGGGCCGGGACGGTCAGCCGGAGCGTGCCGGTCGCGGTCGTCCCGTGGCCGAGGCCCGCGGGCGGTGCCCCGCGTCCCACGGCCTCGACGACCACCAGCGGCCCGGTGTCCGCGGCGCCGGCGCCGTCGGCCGCCAGGGGCGCGGCCACGGGCACCAGCCGGGTGTCCTCGACGCGGTGGGCGCCCGTTGTGTCACCGGCGAGCCGCCGCCGGTCGTGGTCGACGAACACCGCGGTTCCGCCCGCCGCGACGGTGGCCCGGACTGCGTCGTCCAGCACGGCGCGCGCCGGCCGGTCCAGGCCCGTCCACGCCTCGTCCAGCACGAGCAGTTCCGGCTCGGCCAGCAGCGCCTGGACGACGGCGACCTTCTGGCACGTGCCCTTGGACAGCTCCCGCAGCGGCGTACGGGCGTACGGGGCGATGCCGAAACGCTCGAGCCAGCGCCCGGCGCGATCGGCGGCCGTGCGGCTGCCCAGGCCGTGCACCCGACCGAGGTGGACGAGATAGCCCAGCGCGTCGAAGGGCAGCGCGGGCGGGAAGCGCTCGGGCACGTACGCGGTGCGCGGCCGCCCGGTGACACGTCCGGCGGTGGGGCGGTCGATGCCGGCCAGGACCCGCAGGAAGGTCGACTTCCCGCTGCCGTTGGCGCCCTCGACGCGCAGCAGCTGCCGCCCGGGCAGCTCCAGGTCCACGTCCCTCAGCACCCACGGCCCGCGCGCCCCGTAGCGCCGGCCGACCGCCTCCAGCCGCACGTCAGTGGGCGCTGGGCTGGTGCGGCTGCGACTCACTGGGCCGCACGATGACGAATCCCTCGCCCTGCAGCATCAGCTGGACCGCCTCGCCCGAACCGCCGCGCAGCATCGAGCCGAAGCTCTGCGAGCGGTGCAGCGAGGTCTGCAGCTGGGCGCTCCAGCCGACGACGGCGTCGGTGTCGACGTAGACCGGCGCCTGCGGGGTGACCGGGATGACGATCGGGCTGCCCTCGCACATCACGCCCAGCTTGCCGTGACCGGTGAACACGCTGTTGAACAGGCCGCCGCCGACCATGCCGGCGCCCTTGACGACCTTTATCTCGTAGCTGAGCGTCGCGTCGAAGACCAGCACGTTGCGGCCGTTGATGGTGAGGCTGTCGCCCGGGTCGATGTCGATGACGAAACAGTTGGCCGCCTCGTGCGCGAACCAGGCCTCGCCCTGCCCGCGCACCGTCATCAACGGCAGGCCCTCGCCGGTGAGGGCGCGCTTGAGGAACTTGCCGACGCCCTGCCCCTTCACCTCGAACTGCAGGTTCCCGCGGAAGGCGATCATCGACCCCTGCCGGGCCAGGCACTCGCCGTTGACGGCGTACTTGATCGACTTGGCGTTCTGCAGGGTCATGCCGGGCTCGGTGGCCGGCTGCGCCGTGTTCTCGGTCGCAAAGAGGTCGCTGCGCACGGGGTCATCCTGGCCCGGGAGGATCGCCTCTGCCAAGCCCCGTCCGGGGCGGGTGGCAGACTGTTGCGGTGAGCACCGATCCTCGTGACAGCCGTCCCCAGTTCGTCCTTCCGCTGGTCGTCCGCATCGAGCGGGACGCGCCGCCCGCCCGCACCGACGCCCTGGAGACCGCCGCCCGGGCGGTCCTGCTCCTGCGTTCCGACGAGCGCGCCACAGCGGACGGCGGCGACTGGGCCGAGGCCGTGCACGACTGGGAGGACGCCCGCATCCGCAAGGTGGTGCGGCGGGCCCGCGGCGCGGAATGGCGGCGCGCGGAGGCGCTGCCCGGGATCACGGTGACGGGCAAGTCGGCCGAGGTGCGGGTCTTCCCGCCGGTCCCGCTCGACGGCTGGCCGAAGGACCTGGCACGGCTCCAGGTCTCCGGCACGGAACTGGAGGACCCCGAGGCGCCCGCGGAGCCCGAGCCGGGCACCCCGGTGCTCTGGCTCAACCCCGACGTGGAGATGTCCGCCGGCAAGGCCATGGCGCAGGCCGGGCACGGCGCGCAGCTCGCCTGGCTCGCGCTGTCCGCGGCCGACCGGGAGCTGTGGCGCGAGACCGGCTTCGCCCTCGCGGTCCGCACCGCCCGGCCCGAACAATGGCAGGCCCTCACCTCCGGCACCCTGCCCGTCGTCCGCGACGCCGGTTTCACCGAGATCGCCCCGGGCTCCTGCACCGTCGTGGCGGACCACCCCGCGCTGCGCTAGGCGGACAGCGCGAAGCGCGAGTGCGCCCAGGTGCACGGCGCGGCCTGCGGATCGCCGTGGCCGTGACGGGTTCGCCCGCGATCGAAGGCGCACCGATGGGCGTCGCGGCCGCGCTCTCACGGCGGGCCACCGCGCACAAAGGTCAACCGCACCGCGCGGGCGCTCGCTTCCGGCGGTCCGCCCCCGTCGTGCGGGACGCCGGACGCCCCCGGCGGAGGGCGCGCCGCGGGTTGGCCCGGGATCGCAGGCTCACCGAGGGCCGTCGCCACCGACCCCGTATCCGGCCACGCCCGCACGGTCGGCCACCAGCGCCGTTTCAGAACCTCTCCGCGATCGCGCACCGCCATGGCCGACCCGGCACCGAGGTGGCGCCCGCCACGCGGCAAAGCCCAACCGCACCACGTACGCTCACCTGCGGCGGTCCGCCCGTCGCGCGAGACGCCGGACGCCCCCGGCGGAGGGTGCGCCGCGGGTTGGCCCGGGATCACAGGCTCACCGAAGGCCGTCGCCACCGACCCCGTATCCGGCCACGCCCGCACGGTCGGCCACCAGCGCCGTTCCAGGACCCCTCCGCGATCGCGCACCGCCATGGCCGACCCGGCACCGAGGTGGTAGCCACGCCGGACGCCCCCGGCGGGGGGGTGCGCCGCGGGTTGGCCCGGGATCGCAGGATCGCCGGTGGCCGTCGCCGCCTCACCCGGTATCCGGCTACGCCCGCATGGTCGACCGGCAGCGCCGCGTCAAGGACCGCCGCGCGGGGCGCGGCAGCGTCAGGCGCTCGCCCGTCGCGCCGGACGCGCGCCAACCCCCTTCGGACGGCTCGTCGGCCCGCCGACACCGTCTGCGACGCCGGCCGCAATCCGAGGCGCGCCCAGGTACGTCCAAGGCTCCGCGCGGTCTGCGGATCGTCCGGGCCGTCGCGGGTCTGCCCTCACAGTCGGCCACCGCCCAGCGCGAAGCTCAAATTCAGCTCTGAACCACCCGCGGGCGCGGTTCGTGCCAGTTCTGCGGGGCGACAACCCCGGCAGGAGAAAGGGGGGCCCGGTGGAGCACGCGAAGTTGGGCACGGGGATCGGCTGGCGGCCGGAGATCGCGGACACCGTCGAGGCGCTGGCGGAGGCCGGCCGCGTCGACTGGGTCGAGGCGGTCGCCGAGAACGTGTGCCCCGGCCATGTCCCGGACTCCCTGGTACGGCTGCGCGAGCGCGGCGTCACCGTCGTCCCGCACGGGGTGTCGCTCGGGCTCGGGGGCGCCGAGCGGCCCGACCCGGGGCGGCTGGCCGCGCTCGCGCAGCGCGCGGAGGTGCTGGGGGCACCGCTCGTGACCGAGCACATCGCCTTCGTCCGCGGCGGCGGCGAGACGACCGGCTCGGCCCCGCTGGAGGCCGGGCACCTGCTGCCGGTGCCGCGCACCCGCGACGCGCTGGACGTGCTCTGCGAGAACGTGCGCATCGCCCAGGAGGCGCTGCCCGTGCCGCTCGCGCTGGAGAACATCGCCGCGCTGGTCGCGTGGCCGGACGAGGAGATGAGCGAGGGCGCCTTCCTCGCCGAGCTGGTGGAGCGCACCGGTGTGCGCCTGCTGATCGACGTGGCCAACCTGCACACCAACCGCGTCAACCGGGGCGAGGACCCGCTCGCCGCCCTGGACGCGCTGCCGGCCGGATCCATCGCCTACGTCCACGTCGCGGGCGGCTACGAGAAGGACGGCGTGTGGCACGACAGCCACGCCCACCCCGTGCCCGCGGCCGTCCTGGAGGTGCTGGCGGCGCTGTACGAGCGGGCCTGCCCGCCCGGTGTGCTGCTGGAGCGCGACGACGACTTCCCCGCGGGGGACGAGCTGTCGGCCGAACTGGCTGCCGTGCGGGCCGTGGTGGACGCCGCGGCGCGGCCCGCGGACGGTGCGCGGCCCGCCCTGCCCGTAGGTGTCGCGCCGGCGGCGCGGGGCGCGCGGCAGCGGCTGGCCCTGCGCCAGACGGCGCTGCTGTCCGCGCTGGTCGCGGGCACCCCGGTGCCCGAGGGCTTCGACCGGGTCCGGGTCGGCGTGCAGAGCCGGGCCCTGGCGGCCAAGCGGGCCGGCATCGTGGCGAAGGTCGCGCCCGAACTGGCGGAGATCCTCGGCCCGGCGTACCGGCCCGCGTTCCTGCGCTACGCCGCCGGCCGCCCGCTCGGCGGGGGTTACCGGCGTGACGCGCTCGACTTCGCCGCGCATCTGCTCGACGGGGCGGACACCGCGGGCGCACCGGACGGCGCCACCCTGCGCCGGCTCCACGTGTGGTGGCGGGAACGTTCGGGTCCGGCGCCCCTGAACGGATGGCAACGGCGGCTGCTGCGGCACCGTTCCGCGATCCCGCGACAGCCCTCACGCGTATTCATACGTATGCGGGACACGCTCCGTTCAAAGCTGCCATAATCTTTTTCAACAGGCCTCCGACCTGCAACGCAAATAGCGGCGGGGGCTGTTCGCCGGGAAACGCAACAACGTATCAAGAACTGCGCGGCGATTCCCTGGATTCGCAAATACGTGATGTTTACTCGCCCGGACCGCTTCAAACGCACTAACGTGCGGTCCCATGCGATCCACCCGTTACGCCACCGGACTGAGCCTCGTGGTCGGGGCTTTCGTGGTCACCCTGGCCGCGCTGGCCTACCCGGTCATGTCGGGGCTGAACAGCCCCGCCGTCACCGCGGCCGCCGCCCAGACGGTCGCCACGCAGTACGGTCCGCTCACCCCGCTGGACCGCACCTTCGTCACCAAGGTGCGCCTGGCCGGCCTGTGGGAGTTCCCGGCCGGGCAGATGGCCCTGCAGAAGGGGACGACCTCCGCCGTCAAACGCGCGGGGCAGCACCTGATCGACGGGCACACGGGTCTGGACTCGTCGTGCCGGACGATCGGTCCGCAATTGGGCATCACGCTGCCCAATCAGCCGACTCCGCAGCAAATGGGCTTTCTTGCCACTTTGTCCGCGGCCAACGGCAAGGATTTCGACCAGAAGTTCGCGAACATCCTGAGGCTCGCCCACGGCCAGGTGTTCTCGGTCGTGGCCCAGGTTCGTGCCACCACCCGCAACTCACTGGTCCGCGAGCTCGCGGACCAGGCGAACACGACGGTGCTCGACCACATCACCGTCCTGGAGAAGACCGGGCTGGTGAACTTCGACCAGATCGCCGTCGACACCACCGCGAGCCCGACCAACCCCGCGGCCGCGATACCGGTCTCCCCGGCCCCCGGAGAACCGACCTTCATCGTCACCCCGTCCCCCACGTACTCCCTCCCCCCCGCGGCGTCCTCACCCCAGCCGTCGCAGTAGAAATGAGCTATCCATGCCCACACGACAACAGATGAACCACCGGCGCAGGTTGAGCACCAAGCAACTCGTGCTGATAGCCGTGCTGGCACTGCTCGGCTCCGGCGGCACCTTCGCCCTGGTCACCGGCACGGCTTCGGCCCACTGGAGGCCCTCCTCCGGCCACTCCAACGGGTGGCAGAAGCCCAGCTCGTGGAACAGCACGAAGGCCGACAACGGGACCGGCAACGGAGGGAACCAGAACAACGGCGGCCAGAACGGCGGCACCGCCGCACCGTCCGCCTCCGCCTCCGCGTCGGCCCCCGCCGGCGGTACGCAGACCAACGGCCCGGTGGCGGCGGACTTCGCGGACATCCGCTCCGTCCAGCCGAACGTCCAGCGGGCGGCCAACCAGCGGAGCGCCTCGCGCGGCACCTTCACCGCGCGCTGCGGGCGCAACGAGAACAAGCACAACAACCCCGACAACTTCATCGTGGCCCCGGGTGTCTCCAACGGCGCGCACCACGTCCACGACTATGTGGGCAACCTGAGCACCGACGGGTTCTCGACCAACGAGACCCTGGCGGCGGCCGGCACCACCTGTGCCCGCGGCGACAAGTCGACCTACTTCTGGCCGGTGCTGCGGGCCCGTACCGCCAACGACGCGCCGGACGCCGACGGCAACACCGGCACCATCCTGCAGTCGCAGTCGGTCAGCCTCACCTTCCGGGGCAACCCGACGGCCAAGGTGGTCGGCATGCCGTCCACCATGAGGATCATCACCGGTGACGCGAAGTCGTTCACCAACGGCGTCGCCAACGCCAAGGCGTCGTGGAGCTGCACGGGCTTCGAGAACCGCCAGCTCACCGACAAGTACCCGCTCTGCCCGCGGGGCAGCCGGGTGGTCCGCACCCTCAACTTCCCCAGCTGCTGGGACGGTGCGAACACCGACAGCGCCAACCACCGCACCCACGTCGTCTTCCCCGACGGCGCGGGCCAGTGCCCGGCCGGCACCAAGCCGGTCCCCCAGCTCCAGATGCGCCTGACCTACCAGGTGCCGCAGGGGCCGAACTACGCGGTCGACAGCTTCCCCGAGCAGCAGCACAAGCCGGTGACCGACCACGGCGACTTCGCCAACTTCATGCCGGCGAACCTGATGAACCAGCTCGTCAGCTGCATCAACCGCAACCGCACCTGCGGCTGACGCCCCCGGTCCGCCCGCCCGATCCGTGAAATCCCGGGCGGACCCCGCGGGGTTGGGCTAGAACTCCCCCATGTGGATGCTGTTCCTCTGCGTGGCCTGGGCCGCGGCGATCGTCTCCTGCGCACACCTGTGCAGGGCGGCGGTCGCCGCGGCCCAGCCGCCTGTGAGGGCGCCCTCCGAGGGCGAACGCCGGCTCGGGCTGTACGAGATGGCCTATCTCTCCGGCGGCCCGCGCCGGGTGACGGACCTGGCGATGGTCACCATGGGCCGCCAGCGGCGTCTGCACCTGGCGGGAACCGGCTGGGCGACCGTCGTCGACCCCGAGGGGCGCAACGCCGTCGAGCGCGCCCTGATCGACGCGATCGGTCCCGGGGGCCAGCGGGAGATCGCCGGGGCCCGCGCCGCGCACGCCGCCTCCGACGTCCTGGCCGCTCTCGCCGACCGCCTCACGGCGGCGGGTCTGGCGGTCCCCGCGGCCGTCCGTGAGTCCGTCGCCTCGGGCATGCGCGAGGTGCGCGCGGCCGTGGTCGTCATCGTCGTCATGCTGGCCGCCGCGACCGTCGGCAACCCGGGCGGCGCCGCCCCGATCGCGCCCTGGTTCGCGCTCCCGCTGCTGCTGGCCGCCGGCTGCCTCGGCATCGCCCGCGTCGAGATCCACCCCTACAGCCGCTGGGCCTCCCCCACCGGCCAGGACCTCCTGCGCGCCGTCGCCGTCCCGCGCTCCCCCGCCCCCGACGACCCGCACCTGCTCACCGCCCTCGCGGTGCGGGGGCCGTCGGCGCTGTCCGACCCCGAGCTCCGCGCCGCCCTGGCCTGACACGACTGACAACGACGAAGGGGGAGCGGCCGCCGGCCGCTCCCCCTTCGTACGCGTTCCGGAGCCGTCAGGCCAGCCCCGCCACCAGCTCCGCGACCGACCGGCGGCGGCCGGTGTAGAAGGGGACCTCCTCGCGGACGTGCATCCGCGCCTCGGAGGCCCGCAGGTGCCGCATCAGGTCGACGATGCGGTGCAGCTCGTCCGCCTCGAAGGCCAGGATCCACTCGTAGTCGCCCAGCGAGAACGACGCCACCGTGTTCGCCCGCACGTCCGGGTAGCCGCGCGCCATCTTGCCGTGGTCGGCGAGCATGCGGCGGCGGTCCTCGTCGGGCAGCAGGTACCAGTCGTAGGAGCGGACGAAGGGGTAGACGGAGACCCAGTCGCGGGCCGTCTCGTCGGCCAGGAAGGCCGGGATGTGGCTCTTGTTGAACTCCGCGGGCCGGTGCAGCGCCATGTTGGACCAGACCGGCTCCAGACGGCCGCCGAGGCGGGTGCGGCGGAACCGGTTGTAGGCGTCCTGGAGGGCGTCCGCGGTCTCCGCGTGCCACCAGATCATGAGGTCGGCGTCGGCACGCAGACCGGAGATGTCGTAGGTGCCACGGACCGTCACGTCCTTGGCGGCGAGCTGTTCGAAGAGCTCCTCGACCTCCTCCGCCCAGCCGGCGCGGTCCTCGGGCAGGACGTCGCGGAGCCGGAACACCGACCAGAGGGTGTAGCGGATGACCTCGTTGAGGTCCTTGGCCTTCTTGCCCGCGTTGGGGGCCTTGGCCGGTGCGTCGGAAGCAGTCGAGTCGGTCATGGGGCTATTGTCCCGCGCCGGGTTCCGCCGACGGCCGCAGGGTGCCCAGGACCTGGTCCGCCGCGCCGCGCGCGCTCGCCACGCACGCGGGCACGCCCACGCCCTCGTACACCGCCCCGCACACCGCGAGGCCCGGCAGCTTGGCGACCTGCTCGCGCACGCGGGCGACCCGGGCGAGGTGGCCGACCGGGTACTGCGGGAGGCCGCCGTCCCACCGGGTGACCCGGGCGGCGACCGGCGCGGCGGTGAGCCCGACGGCCTCGCCGAGGTCCTCCCGGGAGAGCCGGACGAGGTCGGTGTCGTCCCAGGCGAGGTCGGCCTCCTGGCCGTACCGCCCGACGGAGGTGCGCAGCACGTAGACGTCGGAGTCGGCGGTGCCGCTCCAGTGCCACTTCTGGCTGGAGAAGGTGGACGCCTTGATGGTGCGGCCGTCGACCGGCGGCACGAGGAAGCCGCTGCCGGGCAGGGCGTGCGTGATCTCGCGGCGCCGGAAGGCCATCGTCACCAGGGCGACGCTCGCGTACTCCACCGCCGCCAGATCTGCCGCGGCGCCCGGCGACTCCGAGCCCAGCAGCCTGGCCGCGGCGGGGGCCGGCACCGCCAGCACGACCGCGTCGGCCTCCATCACCTCGCTCGCGCCGTCGTGGTCCCAGGTGACCTGCCAGCCGTCCGGGGTGCGCCGCAGCTGCCGTACGGGGGCGTCGGTGAGGATGCGGGCGCCGGCGGCGCGGCACGCCTCGGCGACCGCGACCGGCAGCCGTCCGACGCCGCCGCGGATGCCCGCGAAGACCGGCGCCGGCTCCTTCCCGGTGGACGCGCTCGCCGCCGTCGCGGCGCGGCGCTGGGTCTCGCGGACCGCCTCGATGAGGGAGCGGCCGGAGCGGGCGCTCTCGTACAGCTGCGGAATGGCGGCGCGCAGGGAGATCTCGTACGCGTTGCCCGCGTACACCCCGCCCAGCAGCGGGTCGACGAGCCGGTCGACGACCTCGTGGCCGAGCCGGGCCGCGACATAGGTGCCGACGGCGACGTCGTCGCCCACCTTGGTGCGGGGCAGCACGTGGTCGAGCGGCAGCCGCGCCAGACCGGCGGCGGAGAGCACGCCGGAAGCGGCGAGCGAGCCGATGTCACCGGGGACGCCCATGACCCCGCCCTTGGGCATCGGGCGCATCCTGCCGCGCGTCCAGAGCCCCGCGGTGGTCGTCGCGGGCGGCTCCAGGTCGTCGCCGAGGCCGACGGCGCGGGCCAGGTCCACCGCTTCGGGGCGGCGGGCCAGCAGCGACTCCGCGCCGAGGTCGACGGGCACGCCGGCGATCTCGTCCGCGTACAGCTTGCCGCCGAGCCGGCCGGAGGACTCCAGCACCGTCACGCGCGCCGCACCGCCCTCCAGCAGGAAGTGCGCCGCGGAGAGTCCGGAGACCCCGCCGCCGACGACCACCACATGTCCGGCCCGGGGCTGCGTTTCGCTCATGCCTCCACTGTCTCAGACGCCGGAACGAGCCCTAACCGTGACCTCTTCGGGATCGCGGGCCCGAAACCCCCTGCCGTTCGGCGGCGTCGAACCTGCGACATCCGAGCCGGCCCCAGGGGGGACCCCATGAACGCACCAACGACCGCCGTCCGCAGAGCACTTGCCGCCGTCGCGCTGGCGGGTGTGCTCGTCCTGACCGGTTGCAGCGCGTCCGACGGCGGCAGCCTGCAGAGCAGTGCGGACGACAAGTCCGTGGCCGAACCGGCACAGGGACCGGCGCCGGAGGCCGGACCGGTGAAGCAGGACTCGGACGCCGCCGGAGTGCCGGAGAGCAAGAGCAAGGTGCCGCCCGTCCTCGACCGCTCCCTCATCGTCCGCACCGCGACGCTCACCGTCGAGGCCGGGAACGTCCCCGACGCGCTCGCCCGGTCCCGCACCCTCGTCGAGGCCGCGGGCGGGTACATCGGCGACGAGAGCACGTCCCTGGACGACGAGGGCCATGAGCACTCCCGCGTCACCCTGCGCGTCCCGCCGACCGACTACGAGCGGGTGCTCGGCGACCTCGCGGGCCTCGGCAGGCTCCTGGAGCGCAAGGTCAGCGCGCAGGACGTGACGAGCCAGGTCGTCGACGTGGAGAGCCGCATCAAGACGCAGCGGGCGAGCGTCGCGCGGGTGCGGGAACTGATGGACCGGGCGACGAAGCTGAGCGACGTGGTCACGCTGGAGGGGGAACTCAGCAGCCGCCAGGCCGATCTGGAGGCGCTGGAGGCGCAGCAGGCCTCGCTCAAGGAGCGCACCGGCATGGCGACGGTGACACTCGTCCTCACCGAGCCGGACCGGGTCGCGGCGCCGGCGAAGGCCGACGGGTTCTGGGCGTCCGTGGGCGACGCGCTCGGCGCGGGCTGGCACGCGCTGTACGTGACCCTGCGCGCCCTGCTGATCGCCCTGGCCGCCGCGCTGCCGTTCGCCGTCCTCGCCCTGCTGGGTCTGCTGGCCTTCCGGCTGCTGCGCCGCCGCCGCGACCCCGTCGCGCCGGCGCCGGTCACCGAGCCCGCCGCGGTCGAGCAGCCGCGTCCCTGACGCGCCGCGCGCCCGGTCCGTGCGGTGCCGCACAGACCGGGCGCGGTAGCGGCAGGCTTCAGCGCGCCGTCTCCTGGTGGACGAACTCCACGAGCCGCGTCAGCGCGTCCGGGTCGGTCGACGGCAGGACGCCGTGCCCGAGGTTGAAGATGTGCCCGGGCGCGGCCTGCGCCGAGTACAGCACCTCGCGCGTCTTCTTCTCCACGGCCGCGGTCGGGGCGAACAGCACCGCCGGGTCCAGGTTCCCCTGGAGCGCCTTGTCGGGGCCGACGCGCCGCGCCGCCTCCTCCAGCGGCACCCGCCAGTCGACGCCGACGACGTCCGCGCCCGCCTCGCCCATCAGCCCCAGCAGTTCGCCGGTGCCGACGCCGAAGTGGATGCGCGGCACGTCGTACCCGGCGACGGCGTCGAAGACCTTCACCGAGGCCGGCATCACGTAGCGCCGGTAGTCCTCAGGTGCCAGCGCGCCGACCCAGGAGTCGAAGAGCTGCACGGCGCTCGCGCCGGCCTCGATCTGCACCTTGAGGAACGCGGAGGTGATGTCCGCGAGCCGGTCCAGCAGCTGCGCCCACAGCTCGGGCTCGCCGTACATCAGCGCCTTGGTGCGCTCGTGGTTGCGCGAGGGGCCGCCCTCGACCAGGTAGCTGGCGAGCGTGAAGGGCGCGCCGGCGAAGCCGATCAGCGGCGTGGCGCCGAGTTCGCCGGTGAGCATGCCGATCGCCTCGGTGACGTACTTGACGTCGTCGGGCTCCAGCGGGCGCAGCCGGTCGAGGTCGGCGGCGGTGCGGATGGGCTCGGCGACGACGGGGCCGACGCCGGGCTTGATGTCGAGGTCGAGGCCGATGGCCTTGAGGGGGACCACGATGTCGCTGTAGTACACGGCCGCGTCGACCTTGTGGCGGCGCACCGGCTGCAGCGTGATCTCGGTGACGAGGTCGGGTCGCGTGCACGACTCGAGCATCGGGATGCCCTCGCGCACCTTGAGGTACTCGGGCAGGGAGCGGCCTGCCTGGCGCATGAACCACACGGGGGTGTGCGGCACGTGCCGGCGGCGGCACGCCAGGATGAAGGGGGAAGCAGCGGTCTGCTGGTGCGCACTCACCCCCGAATCTTCGCATGCGCCAAGTGGGCGACCCGCCCAACCGGGTGTCCTCCCTCACTGAAGCCGCCCTTCGGCCTACGCTTCCGGGCATGGCAGCGGCTCATGGGCACCTCTCGGACGGGAACGACGCCCCTCTCCCGTTCCAGCACGCGGTCGACGCGCTGCGGCGCGCTCGCGTACGGAGCGAGGTCGAGCTCGAACCCGTACCGCCGCCCAAGCGCCTGGCCCCCCACGCGTACGCCCTGGAGGCGGCCGTCGTGGTGGACGGCGAGGAGCTGGCCGACGGCCGGCTGGTGCTGCTGTACGACGCCGACGGCCAGGAGGGCTGGCAGGGCGCCTTCCGTCTGGTGACGCTGGTCCGGGCCGAGCTGGAACCGGAGATGGCGGGCGACCCGCTGCTGCCCGAGGTGAGCTGGTCGTGGCTGACCGGCGCGCTGGAGACGCACGGCGCCGCCTTCGACGCGGCGGGCGGCACGGTCTCGCGCAGTTCCTCGCACCACTTCGGCGCGCTCGCGGAGCGCGAGGACTCCACCCGTATCGAGATCCGCGCCTCCTGGACACCGGTGGCACCGACGGGCGGCGTTCCGGACGTCGCCGCGCACCTGGCGGGCTGGTGCGACCTGATGTGCACGAGCGCCGGGCTGCCCCCGGCGCCGGCCGAGCCGCGCGCGCCGCTGGGCGGCGCGCCGTCCGTCGTACCGCTGCCGAAGCGTCGCGGTCCGCAGCAGACCCGCTGACCCCCGGCCGTCCGACCTCGCGCTTTACCGCCGTCAACACGCCCTCACACGCGATGAACGCGATCTTCACACCTTCGATCGACAACGATCGACAGGGCGTCCGAATTGCCGGAATTGTTACTAAACAAATCGTGATCTTTCTCTAAAGCCGGGCGAAGTTGCTGCCGAAGGAACCTGTGACCCTTTCAGCCAAGTCCCAGGAGGCCCGGTGTCGGTTCTTCTCGAGCACCCCACAAGCCTGGTCGCCTACCGCCCGAACAAGCCGACCGCAATGGTGGTTGTCGCCGACCCCCGCGTTCGCTCCACCGTGACCCGCCATCTGTGGGCGCTCGGGGTGCGCGACGTGATCGAGGCGTCCTCCGTCGCTGAGGCCAGGCCGCGGGTCGGCACCCCCCGAGACATCTGCGTCGCCGACGTTCACCTCCCCGACGGATCCGGGCTGACCCTGCTCGCAGAGACCCGCGCCGCGGGCTGGCCCAACGGCCTGGCCCTGTCCGCCGCCGACGACATCGGCGCCGTCCGCAACGCCCTCGCCGGCGGCGTCAAGGGCTACGTCGTGACCGGTACGCGGACCAACCTCGGCATCCCCGGACGCCCCGGCGGCGCCCCCATCGGCGCGGCAGGACAGCGCATCCAGCGCCGGCCCCCCGGCGCCCCCGGCCACGGCGGCGGCTACCGCGAACTGTCGGGCCGCGAGGTCGAAGTGCTCCGGCTGGTCGCGGAGGGCCAGTCGAACAAGGCGATCGGCGTCTCGATGGGCCTGTCCGCGCTCACCGTCAAGAGCCATCTGGCGCGCATCGCCCGCAAGCTCGGCACGGGCGACCGCGCGGGAATGGTCGCGGTAGCGCTGCGTACCGGCATCATCCACTGATCGCGTTCACCGGCCCCTTTGCGCCCGCCGACGGAACGTTCCGTCGGCGGGCGCCCGCCGTACACGGATACTCTTGACTGGTGACCGACGCCCGAGAGACCGCAACAGAAGCACCACCGGCGCCGGTCCCGCTGCTGGACCCGCGCGAGGGAATCCCGCCGGTGACCGCAAGCCCGGAGGCCTTCGCCGACGTCGTGGCGGCCTTCGCCGCGGGCTCCGGACCTGTCGCCGTCGACGCCGAGCGCGCATCCGGTTACCGCTACGGACAGCGGGCCTACCTGGTCCAGCTGCGCCGCACCGGAGCAGGGACCGCGCTGATCGACCCCGTCGCCTGCCCCGACCTGTCGCCGCTGAGCGAGGCGCTGGACGGCACGGAATGGGTGCTCCACGCCGCCACGCAGGACCTGCCCTGCCTCGACGAGGCCGGCATGCGGCCCACGCGGCTGTTCGACACCGAGCTCGCGGGGCGCCTGGCCGGATTCGCACGGGTCGGACTCGGCGCGATGGTGGAGAACGTCCTCGGCTACGCCCTGGAGAAGGGGCACTCCGCCGTCGACTGGTCCACCCGGCCGCTCCCCGAACCGTGGCTGCGCTACGCCGCGCTCGACGTCGAGCTCCTGGTCGACCTCCGCGACGCGCTGGAGGCGGAACTGCGCGAGCAGGGCAAGCTGGACTGGGCGATGCAGGAGTTCGAGGCCATCGCGGCCGCCCCGCCGCCCCCGCCGCGGATCGACCCCTGGCGCCGCACCTCCGGCATGCACAAGGTGCGCCGCCGCCGCCAGATGGCCGTCGTCCGCGAACTGTGGAACCTCCGCGACCGGCTCGCCCGCGAACGCGACGTCTCCCCCGGCCGCGTCCTCACCGACGCCGCCATCGTCACCGCGGCCCTGGAGCCCTCCGCGAACGCGCACGCGCTGGCCGCACTGCCCGGCTTCGGGCACCGCATGGGACGGCGCCAACTGGAGCAGTGGCAGGCCGCGATCGACCACGCCCGCCTCATCCCCGAACGCGAGCTCCCCCAGCCGGGCCCCGCCTTCACCGGCCCCCCGCCGCCGCGCGCCTGGGCCGACAAGGACCCGGTCGCCGCGGCCCGCCTCACGGCGGCGCGGAGCGCCGTCTCCGAACTCGCGGAGCAGCTCAATCTGCCGCAGGAGAACCTCATCACCCCGGACACCGTACGGCGCCTGTGCTGGGCGCCGCCGCGGGAGCGGACGCGGGACGCTGTCGCGGAGTTCCTCGCGGATGCGGGGGCGCGGCGCTGGCAGGTCGAGCTCACGACGCCCATCCTCGCGGAGGCGCTCGCGGCCCACCCCTGAGGCCGCGCTGCGCTTCCTTCTGCCTGGGCTTTTTCCCCGCCCTCCCACCCGTGTGCCCGGCGCGGTAAGTGCGGGCCCCGCTCTGTTTCCTGGGGGGTCGGCGCCGCTCCGGGATCCGTCCTCGGCGCTCGCGGTCTACGCCAACGGCTGCGCACCGCAGTCTCCGCTCGTCGCCTGCGGGCGGACCCCGGCGCACCCCCTCCCGGGCCGGTTGGGGCGACTTACGGCCGGTGGGAGTGCTGTGGGCGGCGACGGCTGCGCACTTTGTTGGCGCTGCGCCAACGAGTGCCCGAGCACGGTGCCGCTCAACACCACCCACCGGGGATCAGGCGCTTGCAGCTACGGAGGGGGCGGGGTCGGAGGGGTGGCGTTCTGGACGCTGGAGCATATTTGGGTGCACAACCCGGAGTGATCAAACCGGGCACCTGAGGCACCTAAATGTGCTGTCCAGAATGGCAGCCCCGGAGGCCCCGCACCTGGTCCCCCAACGACTGGCGTCGGGGTGCGTGACTTCATGGGGCACACGGGTGGGAGGGTGGGGGAAAAAGCGGGGAAGACACAACGTGTGACCCCGCACACCCGCACTGGGCACATCGGTTACCGATGAGTAGCATGGAGCCCGGAGCCGCCGTCTTCTGCCCGCGGCAAGCGAACCCGCATCCTGAGGAGAGCCAACGTGCCTCGTACCGCTAGGGACGTCGTCTTCGTCGACGGCGTCCGCACCCCGTTCGGCAAGGCGGGCCCGAAGGGTATCTACCACGAGACCCGTGCCGACGACCTGGTGATCAAGTCCATCAGGGAGCTGCTGCGGCGCAACCCCGCCCTCTCCCCGGAGCGGATCGACGAGGTCGCCATCGCCGCGACCACCCAGATCGGCGACCAGGGCCTGACCCTGGGCCGTACGGCCGCGATCCTGGCCGGGCTGCCCAAGTCGGTGCCCGGCTTCTCGATCGACCGCATGTGCGCGGGCGCGATGACCGCGGTGACCAGTGTCGCCGGCGGTGTCGCCTTCGGCGCGTACGACGTGGCGGTGGCCGGCGGTGTGGAGCACATGGGCCGCCACCCGATGGGCGAGGGCGTGGACCCCAACCCGCGCTTCGTGTCGGAGAAGCTGGTCGACGACTCCGCCCTGTTCATGGGCATGACGGCGGAGAACCTGCACGACCGCTTCCCGCACCTGACCCGGCAGCGCGCCGACGAGTACGCGGTCCGCAGCCAGGAGAAGGCCGCGAAGGCGTACGCGAACGGCAGGATCCAGCAGGACCTGGTGCCGGTCTCGGTGCGCCGCACCTCCCCCGAGGGCGGGGAGACCGGCTGGGGCCTGGCGACGGCCGACGAGCCGATGCGCCCGGGCACCACGCTGGAGAACCTGGCGGGCCTGAAGACCCCGTTCCGCGCCCACGGCAATGTGACCGCGGGCAACTCGGCCGGTCTGAACGACGGTGCCACCGCGTCGCTGATCGCGGCCGAGGACGTCGCCCGGGAGCTGGGCCTCCCGGTCAAGATGCGCCTGGTGTCGTACGCCTTCGTGGGCGTCGAACCCGAGGTCATGGGCATCGGCCCGGTCCCGGCGACGGAGAAGGCGCTCGCCAAGGCGGGCCTGTCGATCTCCGACATCGGCCTGTTCGAGGTCAACGAGGCGTTCGCCGTGCAGGTGCTGTCGTTCCTCGACCACTACGGCATCGCCGACGACGACGCGCGCGTCAACCAGTACGGCGGCGCCATCGCGTTCGGCCACCCGCTCGCCTCCTCCGGCGTCCGTCTGATGACGCAGCTGGCCAGTCAGTTCGAGGAGCAGCCGCACGTCCGCTACGGCCTGACCACCATGTGCGTCGGTTTCGGCATGGGCGGCACCGTGATCTGGGAGAACCCGCACTTCGACGGAGGCAGCAAGTGACCACCACCGCCGAGCTCCTCAAGGGAGCCGCCGAGCTGTTCCCGGACGAGGTCGTGACGCAGGCGCACGTGCGCCACCTCGACCTCCCCCAGGACGCCGGGCGTTTCGCGCTCATCACCCTGGACAACGGCCTGGACCACACCAAGCCGACCACCTTCGGCCCGCAGTCGCTGGCCAACCTGAGCGCCGCTCTCGACCAGGTGGAGAAGGAGGCCGCGGACGGCGAGATCGTCGGCGTCGGCCTCACCGGCAAGCCGTTCATCTTCGCGGTGGGCGCCGACCTCAAGGGCGTCGAGCTGCTGCGCCGCCGCGAGGACGCGCTGGCCATCGGCAAGAGCGGCCACGACGTCTTCCGCCGCCTGCAGGGCCTCGCGGTGCCGACGTTCGCGTTCTACAACGGCGCGGCCATGGGCGGCGGTGTCGAGATCGGCCTGCACTGCTCGTACCGCACGGTCTCCGACGCGATCCCGGCGTTCTCCCTCCCCGAGGTCTTCCTGGGCCTGGTCCCGGGATGGGGCGGCTGCGCGCTGCTGCCGAACCTCATCGGCGCGGAGCGCGCGGTGAGCGTCGTCATCGAGAACTCGCTCAACCAGAACAAGCAGCTGAAGGGCGGCCAGGTCTACGACCTCGGCATCGCCGACGCGCTGTTCGAGGCCGCGGACTTCCTGGAGCAGTCGCTCGCCTGGACCGCCGCCGTCCTCAAGGGCGAGATCCAGATCATCCGCCCCGAGGTGGACCGCGGCGCGGCCTGGGACGAGGCCGTCGCCAAGGGCCGTGCCTTCGCCGACTCCAAGGTGCACGGCGCCGCCCCGGCCGCGTACCGGGCGCTGGACATCATGGCCGCCGCCAAGAGCGGTGACCTGTCGGCCGGTTTCGACGCCGAGGACGAGGCCCTGGCGGACCTCATCATGGGCGGCGAACTGCGCTCCGGCATCTACGCCTTCAACCTGGTGCAGAAGCGCGCCAAGCGCCCCGCCGGCGCCCCCGACAAGAACCTGGCCCGCCCGGTCACCAAGGTGGGCGTCGTCGGTGCCGGTCTGATGGCCTCCCAGCTGGCGCTGCTGTTCGCGCGCCGCCTGGAGGTGCCGGTGGTCCTCACCGACATCGACCAGGAGCGCGTGGACAAGGGCGTCGGCTACGTCCACGGCGAGATCGACAAGCTGCTCCTCAAGGGCCGCGTCAACCAGGACAAGGCGAACCGCCTCAAGGGCCTGGTCTCCGGCTCGCTCGACAAGGCCGCGGCCTTCGGCGACGCGGACTTCGTCATCGAGGCGGTCTTCGAGGAGATCGGCGTCAAGCAGCAGGTGTTCGCCGAGGTCGAGGCGGTGGTGAAGCCGGGGGCGATCCTGGCCACCAACACCTCCTCGCTGTCGGTGAGCGAGATGGCCTCGAAGCTGGAGCACCCGGAGCGGGTCGTCGGCTTCCACTTCTTCAACCCGGTCGCGGTGCTGCCGCTGCTGGAGATCGTGCGCGGCGAGCAGACCGACGACGCGTCGCTGGCCACCGCGTTCGCCGTGGCGAAGAAGCTGAAGAAGACCGCGGTCCTGACGAAGGACGCCCCGGCGTTCGTCGTCAACCGCATCCTCACCCGCTTCATGGGCGAGATCCAGAACGTCATCGACGAGGGCACCCCGGTGGCGACCGCGGAGAAGGCCATCGAGCCGCTCGGTCTGCCGATGTCGCCGCTGGTGCTGCTGGAACTGGTCGGCCCGGCGATCGGCCTGCACGTCTCCGAGACGCTGCACCGCGCCTTCCCGGACCGCTTCACGGTCTCGGCGAACCTCGCGGCCGTCGTCAAGGCGGGCAAGCGCGGCTTCTACGTCTACACCGCCGAGAACGGCTTCAAGCCGGAGCTGGACCCGGAGGTCGCCGCGCTCCTGGTGCAGGGCGACAGCGTGCTGACGGAGGATCAGGTGCGCGCCCGCGTCCTGGACGCCGTCGCGCAGGAGATCGGCATCATGCTGGAGGAGGGCGTCGTCGCCGAGGCGCAGGACATCGACCTGTGCCTGATCACCGGTGCCGGCTGGCCGTTCCACCTCGGCGGGATCACGCCGTACCTGGACCGTGAGGGCGTCTCCGAGCGGGTGAACGGCAAGCCGTTCCTCGCCCCGGGCGTCGCGAGCGTCCCGGCGTAACGCCGCCGCACGCGGGAAGGGCCGCCCGGGCTTCGTGCCCGGGCGGCCCTTCGTCGTGACGGCGGCCGGCCTACTTCGCGTAAGCGACCGTCAGGTCCCGTACGAGCGCCCTGCGTTCGTAGTCGTCGAGTTCGACCAGACCGCGCTCGGTGAGGCCGCGCACGGTGTCGTCAACGGCCGTCAGCACGTCGTCCAGCACGGCACGGCGGTGCCGGGCGTCCAGGGCCGCCAGCCGGGCCCGCTCCATGGCGGGCGCGACGGAGGGCGCGTAGGCGACGCGCACGGGCTGCGCGGAGAAGACCTCGACGCCCGCCGGGCGCAGGTCCCGGGCAAGCACACGGGTGAGTTCCTCCGCGAGGATGTCGACGTCGCGGAGGGTGGGGCCGGAGCCGCGGAAGTCGTCGGCGGGCAGCCGGGACGCGCAGCGCGTCACGGCGGCCTCGGTCTGCTCCCGCAGGAACCGCTCGTGCTCCTCGACGGCGAAGCAGGCGCGGGCGGTGTCACGGACCCGCCACACCAGCAGGACGGTGACGAGCACCGGCGTGCCGGCGGAGTCGGTGGCCTCGACGGGGCTGCCGCGCCAGTGCCGGACGGTGATGTCCACACGCCGCCGCGGCAGCAGCGGGTTGAGCCACAGCAGCCCCGTGCGCCGTACGGTGCCGCGGTAGGCGCCGTGCCGGGTGAGCACCCAGACGGCGCCGGGGCGGCCCCGGGCCAGGCCCAGCGCGGCGAAGGCCGCGAGCGCCGCCAGGATGACGGTGAACAGGTAGCCCAGCGAGTGCGGGTCGCCGCCGAAGCGCAGCGGGACGACGACCGCCGCGAGCGCCGCGGTGACGGCGAGGGCCAGCACCGGGATGCCGGGCAGGCCGCGTGCCGGGCGCTCCGCGATGTCGGAGTCGGAGTCGGTGGTCTGCTGCGGGAAGCCCGCAGGGGAGAGCTGGGGGGTGGGGGACGGCGCGGGGATGAGCGGGCCCGCGGGCTTCGGGCCGGGGAAGCCGGGCATGGGCGTCGTGTCGGTGGTGGTCACGAGAACAGTCGCCTCCAGGTCTCGGGTCCGGGGTGGCCGTCGGCCTCGCGGCCCGACCAGCCCTGTGCGCGCTGGAACGCCTCGACGGCGCGGCGGTCGGCCTCGCCCCAGGTGGGGCCGGGACCGGACCGGTAGGACGTGCCGAACCCCTTGGCGACCAGTCGCCGGCCCAGAGCGAGGACGTGGGGGCCGGATCGGCCGGGTTGAAAGGCGCCGGGTCCGGGGTAGGCCGGGACGGCGCCCGGCGCCGTGCCGGCCGGGTCCTGCGCCGGCACGGGGGCCGCGGCGGGTGCCGGGGAGGCGGGGCCCGGTGCTCCCCGCCCGATGTCGGCCCCCCGGCCGTCGACGAGGTAGCGCCATGTCGCCGGACCGGGGATGCCGTTGGCGGCCGGGCCCTTCCAGCCCTGCGCCCGCTGGAAGGCACGGGTGGCGCGCTGGTCCGCCGCGCCCCAGCGGGGCCCGGGCCCGGCCTGGTAGTACGGGCCGCCGCCGCGGGTCCGCAGCATCCGGCCGAGGCGGGTGACGTTGGCGTTGGACGTACCGGCGCCGAACGACCAGCTCCCGGGGAAGTCGTCGAACAGGTCGCCGCCGGAGTCGCCGCCCTCGCTCAGGTACTTGTAGCGGTAGGGCCGGTAGCCGGAGTCCGGCGGCAGCGGGATCTCGGACATCTGGGTGTGCGGCGGGGCCTGCTCGTAGGCGTTGTAGGCGGTGTGCTCGTCGTCCGCCCAGCCGACGAAGATCCGCACGTGCGAGCCGCCGTGGGGGCTCCTGCGGCTCTGGTAGAGCAGGATGTCGCCGGGCTCGAGGTCGTCGACGTCGATGCGGTAGGCGAAGCGGGGCAGACTGCCGGTCCACTCGTTGCGGTTCAGTCCCCAGGCCATGGAGACGAAGCCCGAGCAGTCCTGCCGGTAGCCGTCGCTCCAGTACTCGTTCATGCGGTACGGGACTTCGGCGTCCACCCAGCTCCGCGCCCGGTCCAGGATCTCATTGCCCGACAGGCGCAGGGGGGCTGCGGCGAGTTCGGGGCCGGCCTGGGCCGGCGCCGGGGCCGCGACGGTCACGCCGGGGACCGCGGCGACGGCGCCCGCCACGGCCACCACCGCCACTGCCGCGGGTGCCGCATGCGGCCTGGAGAACCGTCCTGACCTGCGCGCCGTCAACCGGACCAACCGTGTGCGGGCGCAGTCCTCGCACCCGCAACCGGGCCGCGGCTCGACGTCGACGAACACCGGCGGGGACATGCGCACCACTCCTCTGAATCGGATGCCACACGCCCCCCTTACCCCATTTCATAGGAAAAGCTGCGAAATGGGGTAAGAGTGCGCGCGATCAGCCGACCGGAGTGACGCTCTCGCTCGTGGTCGCGGACGGATCGGCGCCGATGCCCGCCGTGTCCGTGCCGCTCGTGGCAGCGTCCGACGGGGTACCGGTGCCGGCCGCCGTGCTGCCGTCCGTGGCGCCCGCCGACGAACTCGGGCTGGGACTCACGGCCTGACGGACCGCCAGGTTCACGGCCTTCTGCACCAGAGCGCGCAGCCGCGCCGGCGTCAGCCCGTCCGCGCCGCCCGTCGGGGCGGTGACCGTCTCACCGTTGACCTGCACGACCGGGGCGGTGGTGAACCCGGCCTCGGTGAACTGCTGCTGGGACTTCTTCACCCAGCCGTCGTGGTCGCGCTCCTCGACGCACGGCACGAACTTGGCCTCGTCGATCCCGTCGGCCTGCCGCGACACGGCCTTGAGCAGCTTCTCGCTGTTGAGGCCGTCGTCCTGCACGTCGACGGGCTGCACGGCCCACAGCGCGTCCACGAACTGCGTGAAGTGCCCCTGGTCCTGCGCACAGGCGGCCGCGTTGGCCGCGGTCAGGGCGCCCTCACCGCCGTTGGCGGCGTCGGAGGGCGTCACCAGGCGGTAGTCGATCTGGACCTGTCCCGCCGCCAGCAGCCGCGCGAACGTGTCCGCGTACTCGGCGGCGAACGCCTTGGACTCCGGGGCACGCAGGTCCTCGTACACCGTCAGCGTCACCGGCAGGACATCGGGCCGCACCGGCACGGCGAGGCTGTCCTGACCGGCGGCACCGGTCGGCGCCTTGGCCGAGTGCTGCTTCTCGGAACGCACATGCGCGCCGATGACGGCCGACCCGCCGAACACCACGGCCAGGACGACCACGGTCCCGGCGTACGACCGCAAGCGCTTGGACTTCGTCTGCTTCACCGGGTCTTTCTACCACCGGGCCCGGTGCCCGGATGAGGGCGGGGGGCCGTCCCGGCGGAACCGGGGGCCGCCTCCCCGGCCGTTGTGCCAGGCTGGTGGGTGTGAACCGCATCACCGTCCCGCTGGTCGTCGTCGACGCCGCCAACGTCGTGGGCTCCGTGCCCGACGGCTGGTGGCGCGACCGGCGCGGGGCGGCCGAGCGGCTGCGGGACGCGCTCGCCCCCCTCACGGGGACAGGGCTCCGGGAGCGGGCGGACGTGCCGGAGTGGGCCCGCAGACCGCCGCTGGAGCTGCTGCTCGTGGTGGAGGGCGCGGCCCGCGACGTGGCCGCGGTCGCCGGGGTCCGGGTCGCGGCCGCCGCGGGTCCAGGCGACGAGCTGATCGTGGAGCTCGTCACGGACCGCGACCCGCCGGACCGGCCCTGCCTCGTCGTCACCGCCGACCGCGAACTGCGCGAGCGCGTGACCGCGCACGGCGCCGCGGTGGCCGGCCCGCGGGCAGTGCGCCCGTAGCCGCCCGGATCACGCGTCGTACACGACGGTGAAGCCCGGAGCGGCCGCCGCGTACCCAGCGAGTTCGCCGCGGAGCGCCGCCGCCGACTCCGGGACCCGGCGCTCAAGACCGGCCCAGCCGGTGAAGCACAGCTCCGCGGGCATCGGGACCAGCCCGGTGATCGCGTCCCAGAAGGCGGCCCGGTTCATGCCGTAGAAGGACGGGAAACCGAGCTCGCGCTTCAGGACCGCGTGAAGGTCCCGATCGCCCCGGACCGCGCCGACGTCGATCACCACGCGCGGGAGCGCCTGCGGCTCCGGCTCCTCGGGACGCCCCCAGAAGGACGGCAGCCACCAGCAGAGCACCGTCCGGTCCTCGGGCCAGGGGCGGTGCGCCCCGCCCGTCCACTCCTCGAAGAGGTCCACGGCCGGATCGATCGGGCGCCAGTCGGGGTCCAGCGGCTCGTCGTCCGCCGGCGGCCGTGCGAAGCGCCGCCCGTACTGATCGCAGGCGCCGTAGGCCCCGACATTGCGCTGGGCCTCGGCCAAGGGGGCCCGGTGCGCGGCGCCCCGCCGGTACGGCCACCGCAGCCGCTCGGGGTCGTCCTCCCAGTGGCACACGGGGCAGACGACGTAGGTCCCCGGCCATCCGTCCCCGGCGTCGAGGACGAGGACGAGGTGACCGCAGCACGGACAGGGGCGGCGGGTATCCACCGCAGCAGTGTGGCCGAGCGCGCCCGCGCGACGCGACCGCGTTCCGGCCCGGGGCTGCCCGGTGGGATGCCGGGCAGCCCTTTCGCCGCTTCCCCCGCGCGGCTTCGCCGTCAGCGGCTGCTCGTCGTCTCGATGTCGACGATGCGGTCGTACCGCTCCAGCAGCACGAAGAGCTTGTTCTTCTGCGTCGTCCCGCCGCTGCCGTAGGTCAGGGTGACGACGACCTCGTGACCGTTGCCCACGGCACCGTTGTCCCGCACCGTCCACCGCGCGGGGACGTTCTGGGCACGCAGGACGCCGTCCGCCCCGTTCTCCTCCTCCCAGGTCGCCAGCCGGCGGGCGAAGTCGGGCGTCAGGTAGTGCGTGCGGAGCGCCGCGGCCAGCGCGCCGTCGGGGTCCTCGTAGTCGCCCTTCGCGTCGATGTACGCGCCGTAGAAGTCGGCGACCCGGGTCACCGCCTGGCCGGGCGTGCCGCTGACCGGCCCCGGCGCGGCGGCCGACACCGCCGCGGGGGCAGGGGCGGCTCCCTGGGCCGACGCCGTGAGCCCCAACGGCAGGGCCACCGCCGCGGCGACAGAGCCGGCGATCAGAGCGGTACGGCGGGCGTGCTTACGGACGGTCGTCCTCGTGTTCATCTGTGCTTCCTCGTTCCGGATCGATGCGGGAGTGCGTCGCCATGGACGGAGCGGCCTCCTCGACCCAGGAGGAGTCAGGGGCGGCCCCGGCGACAGCAAGAGCGTCCGCGCCACTGCGGTCCGGGCACAACGGACGACGGCACCTCCGCAACGGTGGAACCGTCCCAGGCCCTGTGACCTCTTCTTATGGGAGTGCCTGGGATGCCGTCCCGGGACGCCGAGCGGGGGAAGCGATGCCGTCCCAGGACGAGGTGGAGGAGTTCGCGGCGCTGTTGCGGCGTCTGAAGGCCCGCACGGACCGCAGTTACGCGGCACTCGCCCGCCGCCTGAACATGAACGCCTCGACGCTGCACCGGTACTGCACGGGGGACACCGTGCCGCTCGGCTTCGCGCCCGTGGAGCGCTTCGCCGTGCTGTGCGAGGCCAGTACGGCCGAACGGATCGAGCTGCACCGGCGGTGGGTCCTGGCGGTGGCGGCACGGCAACGGCCCCGGACCGAGGACGCCGCGGCGCGTCCGGCGGGCATTGACGACCACGCGGCCGACGAGGCGGCCGAGCTCGTGCCGGAGGAGGCCGCCGAGCCCGCGGCAGCACCGCGGCAGCCCTGGCCAAGGCGTCGTGCCGCGGTCGTCGCGGCTGTCGTGACCGCGACCATCGCCACCGTGGGCGGCCTGTCCCTGCTGCCGTCCGGGCACTCCCGGGCCGCCGGCGACCACAAGGCCGCCGGCACGGCGGCCCCGAGGACCGCGGGCGCACCGTACGGCTCCCCGACACCGCCCTCAGCCGCCGCGCCCCTCACCTGGTCCGCGAACTCCCAGCTCTGGGAGACCGGTTGCGATCACGACTACGTCATCGACAAGGCACCCCCGCAGGTGCCGCCGCCTCCGGCCCCGCAGGACGCCGGCTCATGGGCGCTTGCGCAAGGCGCGGTCCACGGCGGCCGGACGCTGGTGGACATCACCGTGCAGGGGCGGACGGAGGCCGCCGTCGTCCTGGAGGCACTGCGGGTCCGCGTCGTGGGGCGGGCGGCACCCGTGAAGGGCACCGTCTACGCCACGGGCCAGGGCTGCGGCAGCGACATGACTCCCCGCTCCTTCGCCGTGGACCTGGACAAGGGCCGGCCGATCGCCCGCCCGGTCCCGGGCAGTGAGAACGGCACCAGCACCCCGGCGATGCCCATGCCCTACCGGGTGTCCTCGAAGGATCCCGAGGCGCTGCTGGTCGACGCCCGAACCGCCGGTTGCGACTGCCGCTGGTACCTGGAGCTCGACTGGTCCTCGCAGGGCCGCACGGGCACCGAGCGCATCGACGACCGCGGTCGGCCGTTCCGTACGAGCGGCATCAGGGGCCTGCCGCACTACTGGTACGCCAGCAACGGCTGGACCCCGATCACCGGCTGAGCGGGGCCGGCACCCGCCCTCCCACCGGCCCCGTACGTCCGCACGAACGATCTAGCCGCGGCCGCGGCGCGCGTACAGCACCGCCCCGTCCACGGTCCCGACCCGGGTGTAGCCGCCCTGCGCGAGGAGGTCGCGGAACTCGGGGACGGCGGCGGCGCCGTACGGAGCGCCGCGGGAGTCGTCGACGACCAGGGCGGGCGGCGCCCCGGCGAATTCCTCGCGCAGCACGTCCCAGGCGCCCGGGACGGCATAGCGGGCGCCGACCCGGGCACCGCCGCGGCCGCCGCTGAAGTTGGTGAGGAAGCCGGCGGTGAGGTAGCGGCAGGCGGGGGCGCGGTCGGCGAGCCAGTACTGCTCCGGGTGCATGCCCCACAGCAGGACGGTGTCCCGCGGGCCGCTGCGGTCGCGGACCGCCGCGGCGACCGCCTGGGCGTGGTCCAGTTCGGCGCGCGGCGCGGCGAGTCCCCAGGCGGTGAAGACGGCCGCCGCCAGCAGCGTCCAGGCGGCGGCGAGGCGGCGGGCCGGCCCCCGCGAGGGCAGCGCGCGCACCGCCGCGATGCCGATCAGCACCAGCGGGGGCAGCAGTTGCAGGTAGTAGTGGCCGTAGAACTGGAAGCCCGCGACGACCGCGCAGACCGAGCCCACGAGCCACACCCACAGGTCCGCGTCGGCGAAGCGCCGCCGGCGCAGCGCCCACCACAGCGCGGGCACCAGCAGACCGGCACCGGCGGCCAGCAGGATCGCGGCGTTGCCGAGCCCGCGGCCCGCGCCGAGGAGCCAGGCGCCCTGCGGCGACATGTAGGTGCTGGAGCCGGTGAGCGTCCAGAAGACGAAATGCCGCGTCCCGGTCGCCGCGGCGACCACCGCGACGGGCAGCGCGCAGCCCGCCAGCAGGCGCCCCCAGGCGCCGGCCGTCCCGGCGGCGTACCTGCCGAGGGCTCCGCCGCCGGCAGCTCCGCGCCCCGGGCGCGGCAGGGCGCCGGGGCCGGCCGCCGCGCGCAGCAGCATGCCGTCCGCGCGGCCCGCGGCCCAGGACGGGGTCAGTGTGCGCAGCCGGAGCCCCGAGGACGAAGACGAAGACGGGGCCGCGCGCCCGGTCCGCCAGAGCGACCAGGCGACGGGCAGCAGCACCGCCGCCCCCGTCTGCTTGGTGAGCGCCGCCCCGGCCACGGCCAGCCCCGCGAGTCCCCACCGCCGCCGGTCGGCCAGCAGTACGGCGGCGGCGGTCCAGGGCAGTGTGAAGACCTCGAAGCTGGCCGCCTGGGTGTCCTCGGGGGCGAGGCCGACGGAGAGCAGCACATAGGCGGCGCCGGCGGCCGCGCCCCACCGGTCGCCCCAGCGGCGGCGGGCGAGGGCGGCGAGCAGCGCGGCCGTCACCACATGGGCGGCGACGGCGGCGCAGCGCAGGGGCCGGAGCGAGTCGTCGCCGAAGACCGCGAAGGCCCCCTGGTAGAGCCACGGCAGCAAGGGGGGCTTGCGGTCGACCACGGTGTCGTACAGGACGCCGCCCGCCGCCAGCATCCGGGCCTGGGTGGCGAGGAAGCCCTCGTCGGGGTTCCAGACCGGGCGCAGGAAGGACGGCAGGTGCACCAGCGCGGCCAGGAGCGTCAGCAGCGGGAGGAGCGGCAGCCAGAACCGGTCGCCCGCGAAGGCCCGTGCCGGCGCGGCGGGTCGGGCGTTGCGGGAACGGCTGGGCACGCGCCCCAAGCTACCCCACGCGTGCGGCCGCCCCCCGGGCCCGCCTCAGGCCGCCTCGCGGCGGTCCTGCCGCGGCACCGCCAGCCGGCTGTGCCGGTGCCCGTAGGCGAAGTACACGACGAAGCCGGCCGCCATCCAGATCGCGAACCGCAGCCAGGTCTCGGCGGGCAGGTTCAGCATCAGCCAGAAGGTGGCCAGCACCGACACGGCCGGCAGCCACGGCACGAGCGGGGTGCGGAAGGCGCGGGGCAGTTCGGGGCGGGTGCGGCGCAGCACGACCACGCCGATGGCGACGACGATGAACGCGAAGAGCGTGCCGATGTTCACCAGCTCGGCCAGTTCGGAGATGCTCGTGCAGCCGGCGACGACCGCGACGACGACGCCGAGCAGCAGGATCGAGCGGTACGGCGTGCCCGCCTTGGGGTGCACGCGGGAGAAGAAGCGCGGCAGCAGCCCGTCGCGGCTCATCGCGAAGAACACCCGGCTCTGGCCGAGCAGCAGGATCATGCAGACGGTCGTCAGGCCGACCGCGGCGCCGAAGCTGATGAGCCCGGCCCAGAAGGGGTGGCCGACCGCCTTGAACGCGTCGGCGAGCGGGGCGTCCACCGACAGTTCGGTGTACCTCTGCATGCCGGTGACGACCACGGACACCGCGACGTACAGGATCGTGCAGATCAGCAGCGACCCGAGGATGCCGCGGGGCACGTCCCGCTGGGGGTTGCGGGTCTCCTCGGCGGCGGTCGCGACGATGTCGAAGCCGATGTACGCGAAGAAGACGACGGCGGCCGCGGTGAAGATGCCCATCACGCCGAACTGCGCGGGCTGGTAGCCGGTCATCAACTGGATGAGGGGCGCCCCGAGACCGGCCTCCGGGCCGGTCACCTCCTTGGCGGGCGGGATGAACGGCTTGTAGTTGCCCGCGTTGATGAAGAACGCGCCCACGACGATCACGACGAGCACCACGGCGACCTTCACGGCCACGATCACGGAGGTGACACGGGCCGAGAGCTTCATGCCGGCCACCAGGATGCCGGTCAGCACGAGGACCAGCAGGAAGGCCAGCAGGTCGAAGTGGAACGCGGTGTCCGTGCTGCCCGACAGGGCGGTCGGCAGCTGCCAGCCCCAGTTCTCCATCAGGGAGCGGATGTAGCCGGACCAGCCGACCGACACCACCGCGCATCCCAGCGCGAGTTCCAGTACGAGGTCCCACCCGATGATCCAGGCGGGGAGTTCGCCGAGGGTGGCGAAGGAGAAGGTGTACGCGGAGCCGGCGACCGGCAGGGTGGAGGCGAACTCCGCGTAGCACAGGGCCGCGAGGGCACACACGATGCCGGAGACGACGAAGGCGAGCGCCACCGACGGGCCCGCGTTGTCCTTGGCCACCTTGCCGGTGAGCACGAAGATGCCGGTGCCGATGACGACACCCACGCCGAAGACCGTCAGGTCGAGCGCGGACAGCGACTTCTTGAGCGCGTGCTCCGGTTCCTCGGTGTCCTTGAGGGACTGTTCGACCGATTTCGTGCGGAAGAAACTGTTCTGCCGCTTTCCGGTTGTCCTGCCGCCGTCATCGCCCAGATCCACCGGCGCACCTCCACGGTTGTTCCTGCATCACAGCACCTGGAGGTGCTTGTGACCGGAACAGGCGCGCCTACACCTGCGCAGACGGGCCGGGCGATCACCCGTAAGGATGGCCGCCCGGCCCGTCGCCGGTGGTGCCTCAGTCGCCGGCCGGCTGCGGGGTGGGCTCGTCGGCGTAACGGCCCTGCAGCCGGGAGACCAGTCCGGTCACCTGACGGGCGATGTCCGGGGCGGTCAGGCCGATCTCGGCCATGACCTCCTTGCGGGCGGCGTGGTCCAGGAACTGCTGCGGGATGCCGAAGTCCCGCAGCGGAACGTCCACGTTGGCGTCGCGCAGCGCCTGGGAGACCGCGGAGCCGACGCCGCCGGCGCGGCCGTTGTCCTCGACGGTCACCACGACGCGGTGGCGGGCGGCGAGGCCCGGCAGCTCCGCGTCGACCGGCTTGACCCAGCGGGGGTCGACGACGGTGGTGGTGATGCCCTGGGCGTCGAGCAGGTCGGCGATCTCCAGGCACATCGGGGCGAGGGCGCCGACGGAGACCAGCAGCACGTCGTGCGCCGGGGCGTCCGTCTCCCCCGCCGGCTCGTCGGTCCTGGGCGTCGCCTCGCGCAGCACGTCCATGCCGCCGACACGGCCCACGGCCTTGACGGCCGGGCCGACCGCGCCCTTGGAGTAGCGCACCACGGTCGGGGCGTCGTCGACCTCGACGGCCTCACGCAGCTGGGCGCGGACCTGGTCGGCGTCGCGCGGGGCGGCGATCCGCAGGCCGGGCACGACCTGGAGGATCGACAGGTCCCACATGCCGTTGTGCGAAGCGCCGTCGGTGCCGGTGATGCCCGCGCGGTCCAGGACGAAGGTGACCCCGCACTTGTGCAGCGCGACGTCCATGAGCACCTGGTCGAAGGCCCGGTTGAGGAACGTCGCGTAGACCGCGACGACCGGGTGCAGGCCGCCGGTGGCCAGACCGGCGGCCGAGACCGCCGCGTGCTGCTCGGCGATGCCGACGTCGTACACGCGGTCGGGGAAGGCCTTGGCGAACTTGTCCAGGCCCACCGGCTGGAGCATCGCGGCCGTGATGGCGACGATGTCCTTGCGCTCCTTGCCGAGCTTGACCATCTCCTCGCCGAACACCGAGGTCCAGTCGGCGCCCGAGGCGGCGATCGGCAGACCGGTGTCGGGGTGGATCTTGCCGACGGCGTGGAAGCGGTCGGCCTCGTCCTCCAGGGCCGGGGTGTAGCCGCGGCCCTTCTCCGTGAGGCAGTGCACGATGACCGGTCCGCCGAAGCGCTTGGCCCGCTGAAGCGCGGACTCCAGGGCGGCGATGTCGTGGCCGTCGATGGGGCCGACGTACTTCAGGCCCAGGTCCTCGAACATGCCCTGCGGGGCGATGAAGTCCTTGAAGCCCTTCTTGGCGCCGTGCAGCGTCTCGTAGAGGGGCTGGCCGATGACCGGGGTGCGCTCGAGCAGTTCCTTGGTGCGGGTGAGGAAGCGCTCGTAGCCGTCGGTGGTGCGCAGCGTGGCGAGGTGGTTGGCGAGGCCGCCGATGGTCGGCGCGTAGGAGCGCTCGTTGTCGTTGACGACGATGACCAGCGGGCGGTCCTTGGCGGCGGCGATGTTGTTCAGCGCCTCCCAGGCCATGCCACCGGTGAGGGCGCCGTCACCGATCACGGCGACGGTGTGGTCGCGCTTGCCGAGGAGCTCGTTCGCCTTGGCGATGCCGTCGGCCCAGCCGAGCACCGTGGAGGCGTGGCTGTTCTCGATGACGTCGTGCTCGGACTCGGCGCGCGACGGGTAGCCGGACAGGCCGCCCTTGCCCTTGAGCCTGGTGAAGTCCTGACGGCCCGTGAGCAGCTTGTGGACGTAGCTCTGGTGACCGGTGTCCCAGAGCACCTTGTCCTTGGGCGAGTCGAAGACGCGGTGCAGGGCGATGGTCAGTTCGACCACACCCAGGTTCGGGCCCAGGTGCCCACCGGTCTTGGAGACCTCGTCGACCAGGAAGTCACGGATCTCGCCTGCCAGCTCCACCAGCTGCTCTGGAGCGAGCCGGTCGAGGTCGCGCGGTCCCTTGATACGGGTCAGCAGCGCCACCCGTGCCTCCTTGCTGTCGCTTGCCGGGTTTCCCGAGTGTATGTGGTCGTGTTCCGGGCCCCGCACACACCTGTGCCCGGCGCTGGGATGATCTTCCCTGCGCCGGGCACGTCACGCCACTGGTACGCGGTGCGGACTAGCCGCGGCCGGCCGCCTTCTGGCTCCGGCGGGACACCGAGTCGATGACCACGGCGGCGAGGAGGACCGCCGCGGTGATCATGTACTGCAGTGCGGTGTTCATGTTGAGCAGGTCCAGACCGGTCTGGATGGACTGGATGACCAGCATGCCGAGCAGGGCGGACCAGACGTTGCCGCGGCCGCCGAAGAGGCTGGTGCCACCGATGACCGCGGCCGCGATGGCCAGCATCAGGACGTTGCCGCCACCGGCGCCCAGCGTCGCGGTGAAGGTCTGCGCGGCGAAGAACAGACCGCCGAGCGCCGCGAAACCGCCGGCGATGGCGAACACCGAGATGCGGACCAGCGCGACGTTGATACCGGCACGGCGGGCCGCCTCGATACCGCCACCGACCGCGAAGACCTTGCGGCCGTAGGAGGTGCGGCGCAGCACGAAGTCGGTGATGACCAGGGCCGCCAGGAAGACCACCAGGGCGTTCGGCACGCCGCTCGCCTGGTTCAGCACGTAGGCGGCGACGAAGGAGACCACCGCGAGGGCGCCGACGCGGAGCACGATCTCACTGGTGGGCCGGAACGGGACCTCGGCCGCGCGGCGGCGGCGCTGGTCGATCAGCGAGCCCGCGAGCATGGCCACGGTGCCGAGGCCGGCGAGCAGGTAGGCACCCGCGACGTCCTGGTCCAGGAAGAACGAGCGCTGGCCCAGGATGTGCAGCGGGCCGTTGTCCGGGATGGAGAGGCTGCCGCTGTCGCCGAGCAGCTGGAGCATCAGGCCGTTCCAGCCGAGGAAGCCGGCGAGGGTGACGACGAAGGCGGGGACGCCGATCTTCGCGAAGAACCAGCCGTGCAGCGAACCGATGAGGACGCCGGTCACGACGGTCAGGACCAGGGCGAGCCAGGGGTCCATCCCGTGCTTGGTCACGAAGATGGCGAAGACCGCCGAGGCCAGACCGCTGACGGAGCCCACCGACAGGTCGATCTCGCCGAGCAGCAGCACGAAGACCAGGCCGATGGCCAGCATGCCGGTCGCGGCCAGGAAGAAGCCGATGTTGGCCAGGTTGCCCGCGGTGAGGAACTGGCTGGACTGGGTCTGGAAGATGGTCCAGATGATGATCAGGCCGATGATGACCGGGAGCGAGCCCAGTTCACCGCCGCGCACCTTGCGCTTGAACTCCGTGAGGTAGCCCTTGAAGCCTTCCTCACGGACCAGAAGTCGCGGGTCGACGACGGGCACGGCCGCCGAGGACGGGTCCTCGACCGACGCAACCGTCTCGTTCTCCGGCTTGACGGTCTTCGACGTGTCGCTCACTTCGCAACCTCCGTGCGCCGCGCCTGACGGCGGGTCACGGCGTTGTCCGTGGCACCCGTGATGGCGGAGATGATTTCTTCCTGGGACGTGCTCTTGACGTCGAAGACGCCGTTGTTGCGGCCGAGACGCAGCACGGCGACGCGGTCGGCGACGGCCTTGACGTCGACCATGTTGTGGCTGATGAGGATGACGGCGAGGCCGCGCTGGCGCAGCCGCTCGACCAGGTCGAGGACCTGGGCCGTCTGCTCCACGCCGAGGGCCGCGGTGGGCTCGTCGAGGATCACCAGCTTGGGGTCACCGATCAGCGCGCGGGCGATGGCGACGACCTGCCGCTGACCACCCGACAGGGCCGCGATCGGGATACGGACGCTCGGAATGCGGATCGACAGGGTGCTGAGCAGCTCCCGCGACCGCTTCTCCATCGTGACCTCGTCGATCACACCGGCGCGCTTGAGCTCCCGGCCGAGGTAGAGGTTGGCGACGACGTCCAGGTTGTCGCAGAGCGCGAGGTCCTGGTAGACCGTCGCGATGCCCAGACCCTGGGCGTCGTGCGGCCGGTTGATGCTGACCGCGTTGCCCTCCCACTCGATGACGCCCTCATCGATGGGGTGCACACCGGCGATCGTCTTCACCAGGGTGGACTTACCTGCGCCGTTGTCGCCGACAAGCGCGACGACCTCTCCGGCGTGAACCTCCAGGTCGACATCGGTGAGTGCCTGGACCGCACCGAATCGCTTGGAGGCTCCGCGCAACGCCAGCACGGGCGTAGCGGACACGTGAACCATCTCCTTCGCCGCCTGACCGGCGGGGATGCCGCGCTTGGACAGGCGCGGAGTTTTGTGCGAGTTGCACTGCCTTACATGATGACAACAGAGCGTCTGTCCGGTGCCCGCCCCGTCAGCGGGGTCTGTGGACGGGGCGGGCACCGAACAGGTCTGTGCGGCGGCCTCCGGAGGGAGGGCCGGCCGTGCTACTGGATGCCGGCGGCCGTGCAGGCCTTGGCGAACTCGGCGGTGCAGATCTCGGCGGCGCTGTAGAGGCCGTCCTTGATGACCGTGTCCTTCACGTTCGCCTTGGTCACGGAGACCGAAGGCACGAGCTGCGAGGGGACCTTGTCGCCGGAGCCGCTGGTCAGCGTGGTCGTGGCGAGCGAGGTGATGTCCTTGCCCTCGAGCAGGTTGACCGCGAGCTGGGCGGCGGCGTCGGCCTCCGGCTTGAACGGCTTGTAGACCGTGCTGGACTGCGTGCCCGCGATGATGCGCTGGATGCCCGCGAGCTCGGCGTCCTGACCGGTCAGCGGGATGCCGCTGATGCCGGCGCCCTTGAGGGCGGTGGCGATGCCGCCGGCCATGCCGTCGTTCGCGGCGTAGACGCCGGCGATCTTCTTGGCACCGAGCTGCGTGATGGCCGCCGTCACCTTCTGGTTGGCGACGGTGTCCTTCCACAGACCGCTCTGCTCGTAGGCAATCTTGACCTTGCCGTCGAGGATCTTGTGGGCGCCCTGCTTGAACAGCGCGGCGTTCGGGTCGGCGTCGTCACCGTTGATCATGACAACGTTCGCCGACGGCGTGGCCTTGGAGCCGAGCGCGTCGAGCAGCGCCTGGCCCTGCTGCTCGCCGACCTTCTCGTTGTCGAACGAGACGTAGGCGGAGACCGGACCCTGGGCGAGGCGGTCGTAGGCGACGACCTTGATGCCCTTGTCGACAGCGGCCTGCACGGAGGACTTGATGGCCGCGGCGTCCTGCGAGCTGATCACGATGACCTTGACGCCCTTGGTGATCATGGTGCTCACCTGCTGCGCCTGCTTGGCGGCGTCGCCCGCGGCGTTCGCGTACTGGACGTCGCAGTCGGCGCAGAGTTCCTTGACCTTCGCCTCGAAGAGCGGGTGGTCGAACTTGTCGTACCGCGCCGTGACGCTGTCGGGGAGCAGCAGACCGATGGTCTTGGAGCCGCCGGCGCTGCTGCTGCCGCTCGCGTCGTCCTTCTTGTCGTCGCCGGCCTTGCCGCACGCGGCCACGGAAAGGGCCATCGAAACAGCCGCGGTGCCGATCACGACGCGCCGCATCATTGCGTTCATGTGGGGTTGCCTCCCTGACTGGGCCGCAACACTGCGGCCGAGGTGGACGTGAGTCAACTCGGCAACAGACTTGACGTCAAGAAGTTAATACTTAACGAGATGGCAACGGTGCGTTTCGTTATGTAGATGAACGCAGCGTGATCCCTAGGACACGCCCGCAACCAGGGGTACAGAAGCGTCCAAAAGGGACGAATCTCCGACCTCGCTGAGGGCCAGCGCCAGCGCCCCGAGCACCTCCGCGCGGCCCCCAAGGGCCCCTGAGACCACGGAAAGACGGCGGGCGGCACTGGGGATCGCGTACCGGGCCACGGACTCCCGTATGGGCCCCAGGACCAGCTCACCGGCCTCGGCGAGGTCACCGCCCAGCACGACCCGGCTCGGGTTGAGGAGGTTGGCCAGACTCGCCACCCCCATGCCCACGTGCCGGCCCACGTCGCCGATGACGCGGCGGCACCCCGGGTCGCCCTCGCGTGCCAGTTGCACCATCCGCGCCGGCGTGAGGTCCGGTCCGTGACTGCCGCGCAGCAACTCCAGAACATAGCGGGCCGCGGTGAAGGTCTCCAAGCAACCCCGGTTGCCGCAGCGGCAGACCGGGCCCGACTCGTCCAGCGTGATGTGACCTATCTCGCCCGCGGTGCCCCCCGGGCCCCGGTAGATCCGGCCGTCCATCACCAGGCCGGCGCCGACGCCGCTGGCCACCTTGATGTACGCGAGGTCCTTGACGCCGCGGCCGCTGCCCCAGACCAGTTCGCCCAGCGCGCCGAGGTTGGCGTCGTTGTCGACCTGCACCGGCATGCCCAGCCGCTCGGCGAGCTCCTGCCGGGGGTTGAGGCCGCCCCAGCCCGGCAGTATCGCGGTGGAGCCCAGGGTGCCGGTCTCCACGTCGATCGGGCCCGGGACGCCGAGGCCGACCCCGATCACCTTGTCCGCCCCGACGCCGGTCGACTCGATCAGCCGGGTCACCAGCTGTTCCGCCCGGTCGAAGCCCTCGGAGGCCTCGGTGTCCACGTCGAAGGGCTCGGACTGCTCGGCGAGCACCTGGTGGGCGAGGTTGCCGACGGCGACGCGCAGGTGCGAGTGGCCGAAGTCGACGCCGACGACGATGCCGGCGTCGCCGGACAGGGTGACCGCGCGGGCCCGCCGGCCGCCCGAGGAGGTCGGCGTGACCTGGACCGTCCCGCTGTCCCTCAGTTCACGAACGATGTTGGAGACCGTTGCCGCGGACAGCCCCGTCGACCGGGCGATCTCCGCCTGCGTCAGCGAGCCCGCCAGGCGTACGGCCCGGACCACCCGCTCCAGGTTGGCCCGGTGCAGCGACGACTGCGATCCCGGAGTCTCCACGACCATCCCACTCCCGACGACCGGACGGGACCGCACCGATGAGACCCCGTCGTCTACAACATGTGAACTCTAACTTGAGCCTTTGGGCCTACTTCCCGTCAAGGGGGAGAACAACACAGCTGGCGGTATGCCCGAAAACTCCGGAAGCGGCCCCGTCATGTGACGGAACCGCTTCCGGTTCGGACGGGTCGGCAGCGCAGCGTGCCGGTCCGGTTACTTCAGGGTGCCGGCGGTCAGGCCGGCCTGGACCTGGCGCTGGAAGCTGAGGTAGACCACCAGCACGGGCAGCATGGCGACCGTCATACCGGCGAAGAGCGCCGGGTAGTCGCCGGAGTAGCCCTGCTGCTGGGCCAGGTTCACCAGGCCCTGGGCGAGCATCGAGCGGTCCGGGTCGCTGCTGCTCTGCTGCTGCATGAGGGTCATCGGCAGGATGTACTGGTTCCACTGGCCGAGGACGTTGAAGATTCCGACGCTGATCAGACCCGGCTTCGCCATGGGCAGCATGACCTGGAAGAACGCCCGGGTGTGCGAGCAGCCGTCGATCATCGCCGCCTCGTGCACCGCCGTCGGCAGCGTCCGGAAGAACGAGTGCATGAAGAAGACCGTGAACGGCAGCGAGTACGCGATGTAGACCAGGATCAGGCCCTGGTAGGTGTTGAGCATGCCCAGGTTGTTGACCATGAAGAACAGCGGCACCAGGGCGAGGTACACCGGGAACATCGCGCCCCCGACGAACAGGTAGTAGACGGCCCGGTTGCCCGGGAACTCGTAGCGCGCCAGCACGTACGCCGTCATCGCGCCGAGCAGCATCGTCAGCGGCACCGAGAAGACCAGCACGATCACGGTGTTGACGAAGAACTCGCCGATGCCCTTCTCCCAGGCCCGGGAGAAGGCGTCGAAGGACCAGTGCGCGGGCCAGGACCAGGCGCTCGCGCCGATCTCCGAATTGTTCTTGAACGAACCGAGGACGATCCAGCCCAGCGGCAGCAGGATCATCACGCCCCACAGCACGAGGAAGCCGTGCGAGAAGACGTTGAGCGTCGTGCCGCCCTCGGCGGAGCGCGTCCGGTCCGGGTCCCTGCGGCCGGTCGCCGGCAGCGGGTTCATCAGGGGCACCGGCGTGGGCTGCTTGATGGGAGTGGCCATGGGATGCGCCCCGCTCAGAATTCGACGCGCTCGCGGCGGGTGGCCCGCAGCGCGATAGCGGAAAGGATCAGGGTGAGGAAGAGGATGACGACGCCCATGGCGCAGGCGTAGCCGCTCTTTCCGAAGGTGAGGAAGTTCCTCATCAGATAGGTCGCCATGACCTCACCGTGGTAGTCCGGGCCGCCGCCGAAATTCGAGCCCGGGGTGAGGGTGGAGGCCAGCGCGAAGAAGTCCATCGCGGCGATCGCGAGATAGACCCAGGCGGTCTGCACGCTGTCCCACAGCAGTGGGAGCGTCACCTTGAAGAACGTCTGCAGACGGCCCGCGCCATCCAGCAGGGCGGCCTCGTAGATGTCCTTGGGAATGGACTGCATGGCCGCCGAGAAAAGCACCAGGTAGAAGCCCACGCCGGCCCAGATCTGCACGCCCAGCAGGCACCAGATCACCAGGTCGGGGCTGTTCAGCCACTCGATCGGATTCTGTGCGCTCTCCAGGTGCAGCTTGATCAGCACGCCGTTCAGCAGGCCGGATCCGTCACTGCGGTAGATCGCCTGGAAGAGCACGATGAGAATGGCGACCGACAGCACCTGGGGGAAGAAGAACACCACCTTGTAGAAGGCGGAGCCGCGGATTCCCTGGACGCCGGTCGTGCCACCGCGGCCGCCGACATTGAGCATGAAGGCGAAGAACAGCGCCAGCAGGATCGTGATCACCGGCAGGAACACGAGCAGCAGCGCGTTGTGCTGCAGCGCCTGCAGGAACACGTGGTCGGTGAAAAGCGTCGTGTAGTTCTTCAGACCGACGAAGTTCATCGTCTGCGACTGACCCGACCAGTCCGTCAGCGAATAGCCGAAGGTCTGGAGGTACGGCCAGATCACGAAGACGATGTACAGGACGAGCGGAAAGAAGAGAAACCCCACGATGAAGGGGTACTTGCGGTATCGCATGGCACTGCTCCTGCCATCGGACAGACCGTCGCACCGGGGTCCCGGCCCCCCTCGTCCATGAGGGGGGCCGGACTCCCGGTGCGCGAGGGCTGGTGGACGATTAGCCCTTCTTGGCCTTCTCGGCCGCGGCCTTGACCCGCTTGAGCCAGTCGGCCGGCTTGATGCGCTTGGCCATCAGCTCGGCGCTGGCGTTCTGCACGTCCGTGTCGAAGGCGCTCTGCGTGTTGGGGTAGTTGTAGTTGAAGACGTTGGTGCCGGCCGCGCTGAGCGCCGTCACGGTGGACTTGGTGCCCGGGCGGAGCTCGACGTCGGAGCCGACGCCGTCCTTGAGGACGGTGAGCGAGTTCGCGGTCTGGGCGAACTTGCTGGAGCCCTCCTTGGTGAGCATCAGCCGCAGGAACTCCAGGCCGCCGGCCTGGTTCCTGGCCTTCTTCGGGACGATGAAGGGCTCACCGGCGCCGGCGCGGATCGACTCAAAGGGCAGCTTGTCGCCGTCGAGGGAGGGGATCGGCATGAAGGTCATCTCGAAGTCCGAGGGGGTGGCCTTCAGTTGCTCGTTCTCCAGCCACGAACCGCAGGGGATGAAGGCGGCCTTGCCCTCGTTCCAGGCGGTCTGGGACTCGATGTGGGTCATGCCGTTGGTGCCCGGCAGCAGGAAGCCCTTGTCCGGGATCTGGTAGACGGCCTCGACGGCCGCCTTGGCGGCGGGCTCGTCCCAGACGGTCGGGTCGAGGCTGTCGATCCGCTTCACCAGGTCGGGACCGCCCTGCTTGGCGATCAGGTCCATGACCACGATGTTGATGTAGTACGGGTACTTGCCCTGGTGGCAGAAGGGGGCGATGCCGGCCTTCTTGATCTCCGCGGACAGCGACATGAAGTCGGCCCAGGTCTTCGGCGCGGTCCAGCCCTTGTCCTTGAAGAGCTTGCCGGAGTACCACAGGCCCCACACGGTGTAGATGTAGGAGAGCTGGTACATCTTGCCGTCGTCAAAGGTGCCGGTCTCGATGGTGCCCGGCTGGAGGACGTCGCGGACCTTCTTGGTCGGGTCGTCGATGTACGGGGCGTCGAGGAGCGGGGTGAGGTCGGTGAGCTGACCGCTCTTGTAGAGGACGTCCAGCTTGATCTGCGCGGCGCCGGAGTCGTCCACGACGTCCGGCGGGGTGCCGGCGTTGAAGCGGGGCTGGAGCTTGCCGGTGATCTCCTGGGTGCCCAGGTGGCTGACCTTCGCCCCGGAGAACTTCTTCTGGTAGAGCTTCTCGAACTGCTTGGCGTAGTCGTCGCCGTAGCCGCCCTTGAAGATCACGACATCGAGTGCGGCGTCGTTGGCCACGCCGAACGGATTGTCCTTGGACTTCTCCCCCTTCTCGGGGGCGTTGCTGCCGCCACCGCTGGACGCGCACGCGCTCAGCAGTCCCGCGGACGGGGCGGCCAGCAGGCTCACGGCCGCTGCCCGCTTGATCAGATCGCGCCGGTTGACGTCGGATCCCATGCTCAAGTCCTCACCTTCTCCAGGACCCAGGCAGTGCGGAGTTTTTTTCCAAGCACGGGCCACACGCCCGCCGTTCCCCCCGCGCGAGCCCGTGTTGGCGGGCCCCCTGGACGCGCACAGGTATAGTCCACTTCCCGTGAAGTGGGCAAGGTCATACGCGCGTTTGGCGGACAGCTTTCCCTAGTTGAGACCTCGCGGTAACGCGAGCGGGCCCGCATCCCGTGCCGGGATGCGGGCCCACCGTGGCCTTGCGTGCGTCTTGATCCTTACTTACGGATCAGCGAACGCAGGACGTACTGCATGATGCCGCCGTTGCGGTAGTAGTCCGCCTCGCCAGGGGTGTCGATCCGCACCACGGCGTCGAACTCCACGCCGGTGTCGGTGCTGACCTTGACGGTGCGCGGGGTGGTGCCCTCGTTGAGCTCGGTGACGCCGGTGAAGGAGAAGGTCTCCTCACCGGTGAGGCCCAGCGACTCCGCCGAGGCGCCCTCGGGGAACTGCAGCGGCAGAACGCCCATGCCGATGAGGTTCGAGCGGTGGATGCGCTCGTAGGACTCGGCGATGACGGCCTTGACGCCGAGCAGCGCGGTGCCCTTGGCCGCCCAGTCGCGCGAGGAGCCGGAACCGTACTCCTTGCCCGCCAGGATGACCAGCGGGGTGCCGGCGGCCTGGTAGTTCTGCGAGGCGTCGTAGATGAACGCGACCGGCCCGCCGTCCTGGGTGAAGTCGCGGGTGTAGCCGCCCTCGGTGCCCGGCGCGATCTGGTTGCGCAGGCGGATGTTGGCGAAGGTGCCGCGGATCATGACCTCGTGGTTGCCGCGGCGGGAGCCGTAGGAGTTGAAGTCGCGGCGCTCCACACCGTGCCCGGTGAGGTACTGGCCGGCCGGGGTGTCGGCCTTGATGGCGCCGGCCGGGGAGATGTGGTCGGTGGTGACCGAGTCGCCCAGCTTGGCCAGCACGCGGGCACCGGTGATGTCGGTGACCGGGTCCGGCTCGTGCTTCATGCCCTCGAAGTAGGGGGGCTTGCGGACGTAGGTCGACTGCGGGTCCCACTCGAAGGTGTTGCCGGTCGGGATCGGCAGCGACTGCCACTGGGCGTCGCCGGCGAACACGTCCTGGTAGGAGGTGGCGAACATGTCCTGGCCGATCGCGGAGGCGACGACCTCGTTGACCTCCTGCTCGGACGGCCAGATGTCCTGGAGGTAGACCGGCTTGCCCTCGGTGTCGGTGCCGATGGCGTCCTTGGTGATGTCCACCTTCATGGAGCCGGCGATGGCGTACGCGACGACCAGCGGCGGGGACGCCAGGTAGTTCATCTTGACGTCCGGGTTGATCCGGCCCTCGAAGTTGCGGTTGCCGGAGAGCACCGAAGTGACCGCCAGGTCGTGCTCGTTGACGGCCTTGGAGACCTCGTCCGGCAGCGGGCCGGAGTTGCCGATGCAGGTGGTGCAGCCGTAGCCGACGAGGTTGAAGCCCATCTTGTCGAGGTACGGGGTGAGGCCGGCGCGGTCGTAGTAGTCCATGACGACCTTGGAGCCCGGGGCGAGCGTGGTCTTGACCCACGGCTTGCGGCTCAGGCCCTTCTCGACCGCCTTCTTGGCCACCAGCGCGGCGGCGACCATGACGTACGGGTTCGAGGTGTTGGTGCACGAGGTGATCGCGGCGACGGTGACGGCGCCGTGGTCGATCTCGTACGTGGACCCGTCGGGGGCGGTGACCACGGTCGGGCGGGACGGGACCCCGTTGGTCGCGGCCGGGGCGTCGGAGGCCGGGAAGGACTCCTTGCCCGCCTCGTCGGCGTCGTCCACGTAGTTGCGGACGTCGCTCTTGAACTGCTCGGCGGCGTTCGCGAGGACGATGCGGTCCTGCGGGCGCTTCGGGCCGGCGATGGAGGGTACGACCGTGGAGAGGTCGAGCTCCAGCTTCTCGGAGAAGTCGGGCTCGGCGGCCGGGTCCAGCCACAGACCCTGCTCCTTGGCGTACGCCTCGACGAGAGCGAGCTGCTGCTCCGAACGACCCGTCAGCTTCAGGTAGTTAATGGTTTCTGCATCGATCGGGAAGATCGCCGCGGTGGAGCCGAACTCCGGCGACATGTTGCCGATCGTGGCGCGGTTGGCGAGCGAGGTGGCGGCGACGCCCTCGCCGTAGAACTCGACGAACTTGCCGACGACACCGTGCTTGCGCAGCATCTCGGTGATGGTCAGCACCAGGTCGGTGGCGGTGGTGCCGGTCGGCAGCTCGCCGGTCAGCTTGAAGCCCACGACGCGCGGGATCAGCATGGAGACCGGCTGGCCGAGCATCGCGGCCTCGGCCTCGATGCCGCCGACGCCCCAGCCCAGCACGCCGAGGCCGTTGACCATGGTGGTGTGCGAGTCGGTGCCGACCAGGGTGTCGGGGTAGGCCTGGCCGCCCCGGACCATGATCGTGCGGGCCAGGTGCTCGATGTTCACCTGGTGGACGATGCCGGTGCCCGGCGGGACGACCTTGAACTCGTCGAACGCGGTCTGGCCCCAGCGCAGGAACTGGTAGCGCTCCTTGTTCCGGCCGTACTCCAGCTCCACGTTCTGCGCGAACGAGTCCGGGGTGCCGAACTTGTCGGCGATCACGGAGTGGTCGATGACCAGCTCGGCGGGCGCCAGGGGGTTGATGCGGGACGGGTCGCCGCCCAGTTCCTTCACGGCCTCGCGCATGGTGGCGAGGTCGACCACACACGGCACGCCCGTGAAGTCCTGCATGATCACACGGGCCGGCGTGAACTGGATCTCCTGGCTCGGCTGCGCCTGGGAGTCCCAGCCGCCGAGCGCGCGGATGTGGGCGGCGGTGATGTTCGCGCCGTCCTCGGTGCGGAGCAGGTTCTCCAGCAACACCTTCAGGCTGTAAGGGAGGCGCGCGGAGCCCTCGACCTTGTCCAGCCGGAAGATCTCGTACGACTCGTCGCCCACCTGCAGGGTGCTGCGGGCGTCGAAGCTGTTCGCCGACACGACAGTCTCCTTCGTAACTTTGCGCGTACCACCGCATGCTGCCGCTTCGACTCATGGCCGATCCGCTAAGGTAAGACTTAGTTAGGGTTGCCTTACCCGTGGCGGCAGCGGTGCGCCTCGGCAGATATCTCGATGTCGAGATAACTCTAGTACATCACCGCCGCACGGTCATGCGCTGGGCCGCCCCCGCCACCGTCGCGGACGGGCCGCCATGCCGCCCGCCCGGTCGCCGAGGCCTCTGGAGGGACGGCAGCCCGCCGCGGACGGCGCCACGGGCCCGCCCCGGACTCCGGGGCCCGGGAGAGGCCCGCAGGCCCCTGGGACGCCCGTCAGGCCGCGCCGCGGGGGCGTCGCGCAAAAGCGCCGGTGGGCGGGGCCGTGGTCACGGCCCCGCCCACCGGCGGTCTCACTGCTGTTCGGCTCAGCTCGGGTCGGTGACCTCGAAGCGCAGCCGGACATGGGTCGCCGACTCGTCGCCGGCGAGCGTGACGCCGGTCGTCCCCGGCTTGGCCGTCCCCGGAACGCTGATGGTCACGCCGGAGATCACGCCGTCACCGTTCGCGTGCACGGTGAGGGAGGACAGGCCGTCACCGAAGCCGATGACGACGGCTTCGTTGGGCGCGAACCCGGAGGCGTTGACGGTGATCGCCGTGGCCCTCGGTCCCGAGTTCGTCGACAGCAGCACCTCGGGCCGGTACTCCGGCGCCACCGCCTCGTCCGTCACCTTGACGGTGGCGGTCGCCGGCGTCCGGGAGGACGTGCCGGCGGCGGTGAGGGAGTACCGACCGGGCTCGGCGTCGTCGGACGACTCGATCGACGCGTGCACCGCACCCGTCCCCGAGGCCGCGACCGTCACCGTGCGCGCCGGGCTGGTGCCCAGCTTGACGGTCACGCGCTCACCGGCGGCGAACCCGCTGCCGTTGACGGTGATCGGGTCACCGGCCAGGACCCCGGACGACGCGGAGATCGACGGCTGGAGATCCGCCGTCCCCACGGTCACGGTGAAGGTCCTCGTGGCACTCGACCGCGAGTCCCACGCCGTCACGTGCACCGTGTAGGTGCCCGCCTGCACATAGGTGTGCTCCCCGCTGATCGCGCCGGAGGCGTCGACCGCGGCGTCGGCGGGAACCGTGCCGTCACCCCACTGGACGCGGGCCTGGTAGCCCGTCGCACCCGGGACACCGCCGGTCACCGAACCGAGGTCCGCCGTGAAGGCGTCGCCCGCGGTGGCCGTCCGGTCCTTGGGGGCCGTGGTCACCAGCGCGGCGTCGGGCGTGCCGTCGTGCGCGATGGCGAACACGTGGATCCGGCCCGCGGAACCGGCGTCGCCGGTCTGCTTCGGCAGGGTCACCGAGACCAGCGTCTTGCCCGCGGGGATCTGGTACGGCGTGGTGGCGAACAGGAACGGCTGGGCACCGTCCCGGCTCGTGCCGAGCAGCCGGTACGCGGCCTTGGCGACCACGATGTTGCCGAAGGCCGGCGTGCCGCCCGGGTTGCCGCCCAGCGTCCAGTCGCTCAGCTGGACAGGGACGGCCGCGATGCTGCCGTCGCTGAACGTCGCCGTGGCGGTGGTGTTCTGGTTGGCCTGCGTGCCGACGCCGATGAAGGAGATGCTCTTCGCGTCGTCCGGCAGACCCAGCGCGATGGTGCTGCCGTTGCCGGTCGCGTTGTCCGGCCGGCCTGCCGGGACCGCGGGCAGGGTGAAGCTCAGCCCGGTGCCCGGGACGCCGTGCTCCTGGCCCTGGGTCACGCCGGCCGCCTGGAGGGCGGAGCGCGAGTACGCCCACGACTTGCTGTCGCAGTTGGCGGCGAGGACGCCCTCGTCGCCGATGCACTGGCTGTCGAAGGCCGCGGTGAGACCGGAGCTCGGCGCGTAGTCCACGTCCGCCCCGACCGTTGCGACGCCCTGGACGCTGCCGTCGGTCACCGTGACGCCGGCCTGGTAGTAACCGGGCTTGGCGTAGGTGTGCGTGCCGGTGACGCCGTACACGCCGCGCGAACTCAGGGTCACGGTGCCCGTGGTGGCCGGCGTGCCGTCACCCCAGTCGACCGTGGCCTGGTACCCGCTCGCGGTGCCCCCGGTGACGGTGGCCAGCGACGCCGAGACCGACAGGCCCGAGGTCGCGTGCACGCCGCCGGTCGCGGGGGTCACCGTGAGGTCGCCGCCGCCGAGCTGGACGTCGCCGCCCGCGAGCAGCTCGACCTCGGCGAGGTTGGTCTGCGCTGCGCCGGCCGTCTCCTTCACGACCAGGCGGAACCGCGTGAACTTGCCCGGGTTGCCGATCTTGAACGCCCGGGTCTGGTTGCGCGAGGGGAACACCTCGCGGTGGCGGGAGTCGAGCGTGGTCCAGGTGATCCCGTCGTTGGAGGCCTGGAACTTCCAGTCCGACGGGTCGCCCTGGCTCGCCCCCGAGGTGAGCGTGTAGTACGACGGCGTCTGCCCGCTGCCGCGGAAGACCCAGTCGATCTGGGGCTCGTCGCCGGCGAAGGTCATCTGCGTGGTCGACGAGTCGTCGAACAGCTTCGACGCGTCCTGGCCGTCACTGGTGGTGGCGGTGCCGAGGCCCGGACCGGTGGTGTCCTGGAACGGCTTGGGCACGTCCGTGCCCTGCGTCAGCGACGGCGGGGCGTCGTTCTTGCCGGTGCCCCAGGACGACGGGCTCGCACCCATCTGGAAGTCGATCGTGCCGCCGTTGGCGAGCACGGAGGAGTCGATGGACACCCCGCGCTGCGACTTCCCGTTGACCTTCACGCTCTGCACGTAGACGTTCTTCGTGCTGTTGCCCGGCGCGTTGACAACGATGTCCCCGCTCTCGCGGTGGACCGTCATCCCGGTGAACTGCGGCGAGCCGATGGCCCAGTTGGAGGAGCCGGCCTGGAGCGGGTAGATGCCCAGCGAGCTGAGCACGTACCACGACGACATCTCGCCGTTGTCCTCGTCGCCCGGGTAGCCCTGGCCGATCTCGTCACCGACGTACAGGCGCTGCAGGATCTCGCGGACGATCGCCTGCGTCTTGGACGGCGCGCCGGTGTAGTCGTACATGTACGGGATGTGGTGCGACGGCTGGTTGCTCATGCCGAGCTGGCCCAGGCGGACCGCCTGCGCCTCGAGCATCTCGTGGATCGTGCCGCCGTAGCCGCCCGGGTGGTCGGCGTTCTCCGGGGTGGCGAAGAACTGGTCGAGCTTCTGCTCCAGTTGCTTCTGGCCGCCGTACAGGTTCGCCAGTCCCTGGCCGTCCTGCTGCGCGGTGAACGCGAAGTTCCAGCCGTTGGTCTCGGTGTAGGCGTTGCCCCAGTCCAGCGGGTTGGCGGTGAGGAAGTTGCCCTTGGCGTCGCGGCCCTCGAAGAACTTGCTGTCCTTGTCGAAGAGGTTCACGTAGTTGCGGGCGCGCTCCAGGAAGTAGTCGGACTCCTCCTTGATGCGCTTGCGGTCGTCCTTGGGCACCGAGGTGTCCTTGGCCAGGGCCGCACCCATGTTGCCGATGCCGTAGTCGTTGATGAAGCCTTCCAGCGCCCACGACACCGACTCGCCGGTGGAGGTCGGCGTGTACCCGAGGAACAGGCCGTTCTCGATGCCCTTGCGGCCGACCGCGCTGCGTCCCGACGCGACGGTGGCGTCCTTGACGGCGGCGTTGTAGGCGGCCAGCGGGTCGGGCACCTTGACGCCGTTGAGGTAGGCCTCGGCCAGCGCGACGTTCGAGCTGGTGCCGGTCATCAGGTCGGCGTAGCCGGGCGACGACCAGCGGGCTATCCATCCGCCGTCGCGGTACTGCTGGACGAAGCCGTCGGCGATCCTGGCCGCGACGTCCGGGTAGAGCAGCGAGTACGCCGGCCACACGGTGCGGTAGGTGTCCCAGAAGCCGTTGTTGACGTAGATCTGGCCGTCGACGACCTTGGCGCCGGTCTGCGTGGCGGTGGAGGTGCCGGTCGGCGCCGACACCGGGCTCGCGTACTGCCAGCGCGGCGCGGCGGCCGTGCCGGTGTTCTCCGACTGCGAGTTCGGGTACAGGTTCAGCCGGTAGAGGTTCGAGTACAGCGTGACCATCTGCGTCTCGGTCGCGCCCTTGACGTCGATCCGGCCGAGGCGGTCGTTCCACGCCGCGGTGGCGGCGTCGCGGATCTCGTCGAAGCTCTTGCCGGTGACCTCGAAGCCGAGGTTCTTGCCCGCCTGGTCGACCGAGATGAACGAGGTCGCGATGCGCAGCGTCACCTGCCGGCTCGCAGAGGTGTCGAAGGTCGCGGACGTCGCGGAGGTCGCCGTCGGCGCCCGGTCGAAGGCACCGGACACGAACATCCGGCTGCGGCCCGCCGACAGCCCGCTGCCGTTGTCCACCCAGCCGGTGAAGGTGCCGTCCGTGCCGATGGTGAACGTGCCGTTGTAGAAGACGAGGCTTCCGGTGTTCCCGCCGGACGGGAAGGTGAACTGCATGATGCCACCGTGGTCGGTGGGCGACATCTGCGCGGTCAGCCCGCTCTGCGTGGTGACCCGGTACAGGTCCGGCCGCGCGGTCTCGTCGGTGTGGCTGAAGGCGAGCGCACGGGAGCTGGGCGCCCCGGTGAGCGAACCGCCGGCCGCCACCGGCATGACCGACATCTGGTTGCGGTCACCCATCCACGGGCTGGGCTCGTGCGAGATCGCCAGTCCCTGCAACGTCGGCAGGTTCGCCGCGTTGTTGCCCTGCTGGTAGTCGTACTCCCAGGAGTTGGACGTGGCGTTGGTGACCGGCGTGAAGAAGTTGAAGCCGTTCGGCACCGCCGAGATCGGCAGGTTGTTGCCGCGCGAGAACGAGCCCGACGCGTTGCTGCCGCGGCGGGTGTCGACGTAGTTGGTCCGGCTCGAGCCGTCGATCGCCGCGGGCGTGCCCGTCACGGCGACGTCGTCGAGCCAGCCCTGGAAGCGGGTCGCGGCGGTCGCCTTGGGGTCGTCGTAGGCGAGCAGGACCCGGTCGATCGTCTTGCCGTTGGCGACCGCGCCGATGTCGGACTGCACCGCGTTCCACTGGTCGGCGTAGAGCACCTTCGAGTCGCCCTGACCGGCGGCCGTGAGCGCGTAGCCGTGCTGGTCCACGGGGGAGAGCCCGCTCAGGTACGTGCCGTCGGTGAAGTGCAGGTCGACGGCGGCGTAGGTGGACGGGTACTGGGTGTCCTTGGCCGTGAACTCGGGGAAGATCTTGTACGACAGCCGGGTCTGCGGCCCGACCGGGATGTTGACGTCGAACAGCTTGTCCGTCGCGTAGGAGCGGCCGTCGACCCGGGCGCCGCCCGAGTAGCGCAGCGAGGCCACACCGGTGAATCCGGCGCCCGACTTCATGTTGAAGCCGCTGACCGGGCCGGAGCCGGCGACGCCGACCATGGGGGTGGCCGGGGGCAGGGCGTCCGAGCCGTCGCTGATGTTCCAGTCGGCGAGCTGGGTGATCGAGTCACCGGAGTTCGCCGTCACGTTCAGCCGGTAGTACGTGTAGGCCGTCGTGTTGGTGAAGCTGTACGTGTTGGTGGCGAACCGGCCGCTGAAGGTCACACCGGTCCGGGTGTCCAGGTCGGTCCACGAGTCGCCGTTGTCCGACCCCTGCACGGTGAAGTTCTTGGGGTCGCGGCCGGGCGCGTCGTTCGCGGAGGTCAACGAGTACTTGACCACCGCCGCGGGCTTGGCGAGCCGGTAGGCCACCCAGCCGGTCTTGTCGAACGCCAGCCACTTGGTCGACGGATTGGCGTCCTTGAGGTTCGAGGCGACCTCGCCCGGCGCGTTCTCGGCGCTGGCGGTCACCGCGCTGACCTGGTCCAGCAGGCTGCCGGGCAGTCCGGTGGAGCTTGCGCCGCTCAGGTTCCCCTGGACCGGCTTGCCGCTGCCGTCGACCTCGACGGTGCTCGCGGCGGGCTGCGGGTCGGCCGACTCGAACGAGGAGCTGAAGCTGCCGGGAGGAGCCGCTGCGCTCGCGACGGGCGCGACGGCGAACACTCCCACGGGCAGCGACAGTACCGCGGCCGCGCTGATCCATCTTCGCAGGGACAAATGGCGTGCGGAGGAGGAGGGTGACACGGGGAGACCTTTCGTCATTGGAGGCCGTGAGCATCACGTCGGGACGAGGGACCTGGCCGGCGTGGCGGAGCGGCCGCGGGGGGCGCGAGTGCGCCTGACGGGCACTCGGCGGGCCTGCCGCGGGCAGGGGTCCTCAGTGAGCGGGGGTGCCGGGCGGGTTGCCGTCGGGGGGCGGCAACCGCAGTGCGGAATCGGGCGAGTCTGGGCGTATGCCGTGAACCATGCGGAAGCTCCATACGGGGATGGTGGACTCGTGGAAGGGCACACCCGGCGGTAGATCGCGGTTAGCCTGTTCCTTAACAGACAACGTTGTCAAGGGTGATGGCGTAACCTGGTCGAAAGAGCGCGTTCTCATTCCCCGTTCACCCGGCGCGACCGGGCGGACGACGCGGCGTCCGCCCGGTGCGCGCACTCACTCCCGGTCGCTGATCAGGCACTTCGTGACCGCACGCGGCCCACCGGGCCCGGGGCCCGGCCGTACCTCCGCTCAGCCCTCCGGGAGCATCAGGGCGTTGAGCTCGCCCCAGGGGATGCCGCCCGCGAGGCCGGCGTAGGTGCCCGTCGTCAGCAGCTCGCGGGCCGCCCGGTCGACGAGCGCGTAGGCGGCCTCCGCGACCGCGCTGCCCAGGCTCACCCGGGCGGCACCGGCAGCGGCGAGGTCCGCGACGGAGGGCGCGCCCGGGCCGGCGAGGACGCCGAGGGGCGCGTCGATACCCGCCGCGAGCTCGGCGACGAGCGCCGGGTCGGTGACGCCGGGGACGAAGATCCCGTCGGCGCCGGCGGCCAGGTAGGCGGCGGCCCTCTCCAGCGTCTCGGCGATGTCGCCGGGCCCGCGCAGAAAGGTGTCGGTGCGCGCGTGGACGAAGAGCGGCACCCCGGCCTCGTCGGCGGCGCCGCGCGCGGCGGCGATGCGGGCGGCCTGGTCGGCCGGGTCGCGCAACGGCCGCGGGCCGCCGTCGTACGAGTCCTCGATGTTGACGCCGACGGCGCCCGCCGCGAGGACCGCGCGCACCGTGCCGGCGACGCCCTCGGGGTCGGCCGCGTAGCCGCCCTCGATGTCCGCGCTCACGGGGACCGCGACGGCCGCCGCGACCCGGGCGGTGAGGGCCAGCGCGAGGGACGGCTCGACATGGTCGCCGTCGGCGGTGCCGAGCGTCCAGGAGACGCCGGAGCTGGTGGTGGCGACGGCGGCGGCGCCCGCGCGCTCGGCGACGCGGGCGCTCGCGGCGTCCCACGCGTTGGCCAGCAGCAGGGGGCGGCCCGGGACATGGAGCGAGCGGAACAGTTCGGCCTTGGCCTTGAGTTCGGGATTCACGCAGGGCAGTCCATCAGGCGCGCGGGGTGCCCGTCCGGCGGATTTCCGACATGGACGTCCCGCCCCCTCGATGTCGGAATCTCGCTAGCCTTCGGCCCCGGGCGCACGGATGCTGGGTGATGTGCATGAGGACTTCGAGCGCTGTGTGCGCGCCGTGCAGTCGAAGGACTCCCGTTTCGACGGGTGGTTCTTCACCGCGGTGCTGACCACCGGTATCTACTGCCGTCCCGGCTGCCCGGTGCACCCGCCGAAGCCGGAGAACATGACCTTCTACCCCAGCGCCGCCGCCGCGCAGCAGGCCGGGTTCCGGGCCTGCAAGCGGTGCCGCCCGGACGCCAGTCCCGGCTCGCCGCAGTGGAACGAGCGGGCCGACCTGGTCGCCCGCGCGATGCGGCTGATCGCCGACGGGGTCGTGGACCGCGACGGCGTCCCGGGCCTCGCGGGCCGGCTGGGCTACAGCACCCGCCAGGTGGAACGGCAGCTGCTCGCCGAGCTCGGCGCGGGGCCGCTGGCACTGGCCCGGGCGCAGCGGGCGCAGACCGCCCGGCTGCTCATCGAGACCTCGGCGCTGCCGATGGGCGACGTCGCCTTCGCCGCCGGCTTCTCCAGCATCCGCACCTTCAACGACACCGTGCGCGAGGTCTTCGCCCTCACGCCGACCGAGCTGCGCGCACGGGCGGCCGGGCGCGGCCGCGGCCGGGGGTCCGGCCCGCCGTCCGACGTATCGGGAACGCTGTCGCTGCGCCTGCCCTACCGCACCCCGCTCACCCCGGGCAATCTCTTCGGGCACCTGGCCGCGACCGCGGTGCCCGGGGTGGAGGAGTGGCGGGACGGCGCGTACCGGCGCACGCTGCGCCTGCCGTACGGGCACGGGATCGTGGCCCTGCGGCCGGAGGCCGGCCACATCGGGTGCCGGCTGTCGCTCACCGACTGGCGCGACCTGTCGCACGCCATCAGCCGCTGCCGGTGGCTGCTGGACCTGGACGCCGACCCCGTCGCGGTCGACGGGCTGCTCCGCGAGGACCCGCTGCTCGCCCCCCATGTCGACGGGAGCCCGGGCCGCCGGGTGCCGCGCACGGTGGACGGCGCGGAGTTCGCGGTGCGCGTGGTCCTCGGGCAGCAGGTGTCCACGGCCGCCGCGCACACCCTGGCCGGGCGCCTGGTGACGGCGCACGGCGAGCCGGTGGCCGACCCCGGCGGCGGCCTCACCCACCTCTTCCCGTCGCCCTGGGAGCTGGCCTCGCTGGACCCCGAGCAGCTGGCCATGCCGCGGGCACGACGGACCGCGCTGACCGGCCTGGTGGACGCGCTCACCGGCGGCGGGCTCGACCTGGACGTCGGCAGCGACTGGGACAAGGCACGCGCACAGCTGGCCGCCCTCCCGGGCTTTGGCCCATGGTCGGTCGAGGCCGTCGCGATGCGCGCGCTCGGCGACCCCGACGCCTTCCTCCCCACCGATTTGGGTGTACGGCTCGCGGCGGATTCCCTGGGACTTCCGACAACCCCCGCCGCCCTGGTCCGGCGCTCCGCCGCATGGCGGCCCTGGCGGGCCTATGCCGTGCAGTACCTGTGGGCCACCGGTGACCACCCAATCAACTTCCTTCCCGACGACGAGAACTGAGCAAGCGTCATGTCCCTTTGCACACACGCCCTGACCGACAGCCCGGTCGGACCGCTGACCCTGGTCGCGACCGACGGCGTCCTGTCCGGTCTCTACATGACCGAGCACCGGCACCAGCCGCCGGCCGAGACCTTCGGCGAGCGCCGCGACCCCGCGGAGGCCCCTTTCGCACCGGTGACCGAGCAACTGGAGGCCTACTTCGCGGGCGAGTTGACCGACTTCGACCTGCCCCTGGCGATGCGCGGCACCCCGTTCCAGCAGCGCGTCTGGGCGGCCCTGCGGGAGATCCCGTACGGCAGCGTCATGACGTACGGCACACTCGCCGCCGAGCTGGGCAACCCCGGCTCCTCTCGCGCCGTGGGACTCGCCAACGGGCGGAACCCGATCAGCATCGTCGTGCCCTGCCACCGGGTCGTCGGCGCCTCCGGAAGCCTGACCGGTTACGGGGGCGGACTGGGCCGCAAGAGGTACCTACTGGACCTGGAACGCGGGTTGCCATCTCATATGTGAGATACCCTCGCCCCATGGGAGACGACTACCTCGCACGTATCGGCAAACTCATCCGTGACGCCCGCCAGCACCGGGGCTGGACACAATCGCAGCTGGCGGAGGCGCTCGGCACCAGCCAGAGCGCGGTGAACCGTATTGAACGCGGAAACCAGAACATCAGCCTTGAGATGATCGCCCGAATCGGTGAAGCGCTCGACAGCGAGATCGTCTCCCTCGGGTACGCGGGCCCGATGCACCTGCGCGTCGTCGGCGGGCGCCGGCTGTCCGGCGCCATCGACGTCAAGACGAGCAAGAACGCGTGCGTGGCACTGCTGTGCGCCACGCTGCTGAACTCCGGGCGGACCACTCTGCGCCGCGTCGCGCGGATCGAGGAGGTCTACCGCATCCTGGAGGTGCTGAACAGCATCGGGGTGCGCACCCGCTGGATCAACGACGGCAACGACCTGGAGATCGTCCCCCCGGCCGCGCTGGAGCTGGACTCCATGGACATGGAGGCCGCGCGGCGCACCCGCAGCGTCATCATGTTCCTCGGCCCCCTGATGCACCGCACCGACCGCTTCCGCATCCCGTACGCGGGCGGCTGCGACCTCGGCACCCGCACCGTGCAGCCGCACATGACGGCCCTGCGCCACTTCGGCCTGGACGTCACCGCCACCAGCGGCATGTACCACGCGCGGGTCACCCCCGCGGTGACCCCCGGACGGCCCATCGTGCTGACCGAGCGCGGCGACACCGTCACCGAGAACGCGCTGCTGGCCGCCGCGCGGCACAACGGCGTCACCGTCATCCGCAACGCCAGCTCCAACTACATGGTCCAGGACCTGTGCTTCTACCTGGAAGAGCTGGGGGTGCGGGTCGACGGCATCGGCACCACCACACTGACCGTGCACGGCGTCGCCCACATCGACCGGGACGTCGACTACGCGCCCTCGGAGGACCCGGTCGAGGCGATGAGCCTGCTCGCCGCGGCCGTGGTCACCGAGTCCGAGCTCACGATCCGCCGCGTACCGGTGGAGTTCCTGGAGATCGAGCTCGCCGTCCTGGAGGAGATGGGCCTGGACCACGAGCGTACGGCCGAGTACAAGGCCGACAACGGCCGCACCCGGCTGATCGACCTCACGGTACGCCCCTCCAAGCTGCGCTCCCCCATCGACAAGATCCACCCGATGCCCTTCCCGGGCCTCAACATCGACAACGTGCCCTTCTTCGCGGCGATCGCCGCGACCGCGCAGGGCTCGACCCTCATCCACGACTGGGTCTACGACAACCGCGCCATCTACCTCACCGAGCTGACCCGCCTCGGCGCCAACGTCAAGCTCCTGGACCCGCACCGCGTCCTCGTCGAGGGCCCGACCCGCTGGCGCAGCGCCGAGATGATGTGCCCGCCCGCGCTGCGGCCCGCCGTGGTCACGCTGCTGGCGATGCTCGCGGCCGAGGGCACGTCGGTCCTGCGGAACGTGTACGTCATCAACCGCGGCTACGAGGAACTGGCGGAGCGGCTCAACTCGATCGGCGCGCAGATCGAGACGTTCCGCGACATCTGACGGACCCATGCCGCCGCCCCCTGTCCGACCCGCTGTGAGCGGGGCGTGGCGGGGGGCGGCGGCATCTCCGTGGTGCGCGGAACGACCTTGTCGTCGTCCGGCTCGGCAGTGATGCTGGGCCCGTGCCGGGACAGCGGAAGAGGAAACGGAAACAGCGGGACGAGATGCGGCGTACCGCCGCTCGCGATGCTCTGGGCGCGGGCCACTGGGAAGTGGTCTTCGAGACCCAGGACGAGTCGGAATGGCACGACTTCCGCCGTGCGCTGCGGGCCGGGGAGCAGCGGTTCGACAGCGATGCGGTGATACGGATCGACCAGTTCTGCGGGCGCTTGGTGTACCCGACCACCTACCGGATGCGCCTGTTCGTGCCGGATCCGGCGGGTGATCCTGTCCGCGACCCCCTTGATCAGTGACTTCGCGATGGGTCCGGTGAGTTGACGGATCCGGTGCGGGATCGGATCGCTCCGGACGCGGGTGGACGCCCGCATCAGGGCGCTCACGCCGTGACGCGGCGCGGCAGCGCACGGCCTCGTGCCGGAAGGGCCGGAACCCCTTGGCCCTCTGTCCGGCCGTCGTGATAGGCATGCTGCGGTCACCGGATCATGGCCCAGGGGGAAAGGCCAGGCCAGGAGGGGGTTCTTCATGAGATCGGTCCGTCAGCAACCCGCCACGGGAACGGCGGAGGGGATTCCGGAACGCACGTCCGCGTTCTCGTTGAAGCGGTGGGGCCGCGCCCGCAGGCCCGGCTGGACCCGGCCCACGGGAACCCGGGGCTCGGGCGGCTGCTCGCGTCCGCCGCCGCGGCCGACTGGCCCGCGATGCGGGAGCAGTTGTCGGCCGTCACGGACGACTGGGAGCGCAGCTGGCTGCTGCGGGCGGCGAGCGACGTCGCCGGCTACGAGCAGTGGATGCCGAAGGTCGTCGAGGCCGAGGGGGACTCGGGACTGGCCCTGCTGGTGGCGGGGGCCCGCGCCGTGCAGTGGGCCTGGGACGCCCGCACGGGGGCGAGCGCCTCGCACGTCTCCCGCGAGCAGTTCCGCATCTTCCACGAACGCCTGGAGATCGCGGAGGACCTGCTCTACCGGGCGGCCGAACGCGAACCCGGCTGGGCCTCGCCCTGGTACTTCCTCCAGATGTGCGGGCGGGGGCTGGAGGTCGGCCAGGACGTCGCGCGGCGGCGCTTCGAGGCGTCCGTACGCCGGGACCCCGGCCATCTGGGGGCGCACCAGCAGCAATTGCAGCAGGTGTGCGCCAAGTGGGGCGGCTCGCACGAGGAGATGCACGCCTTCGCCCGGCAGTCCATGGAGAGCGGTCCGGAGGGCGGTCCCCTCGGCATGCTCGTGGCCGTCGCGCACCTGGAGCACTGGGTGCACCTCGACAGCGGTCCCGACGGCACCTACATCACCCAGGACCGCGTGCGCCGGGAGCTCCACGAGGCCGCCGACCGGTCGGTCCGCCACCCCGGCTTCGCCGGCCGGATCGAGGCGCCCGAGTGCTGGAACGCCTTCGCCATGGCGTTCGCCCTGAACGGGGACAAGCAGGCGGCCGCCGCGGCCTTCGCCGCGACGGGCGGCCTCGTCACCCGCTTCCCGTGGCAGTACCTCAACGGGGCAGACCCGCGGGCGCCCTACCGCGCCCTGCGCTCCGGCGCCGGACGCCGCTGATCCCCGCCACCGCACTCCGCCCACCGCGCCGTGCCGGGCGGCAGACGTCGTCCGCGCGCCGATCCAGAAGGCCATCCAGGTGTCCCAGTCCCACGTTCCGTCCCAGACGGCCCACACGTTCCAGGTCGACCTTCGCGGCCTGGTCGACCTGCTGTCCCACCACCTCTACTCCAGCCCCCGCGTCTACCTGCGCGAACTGCTGCAGAACGCCGTCGACGCGATCACCGCGCGGCAGGCGCTCCAGCCCGGCGCCCCGGCCCGGATCACCGTGCGGACGGGCGACTCGCTGACCGTCACCGACACCGGTGTCGGCCTGAGCGAGACCGACGTGCACACCTTCCTCGCCACGATCGGGCGCAGCTCCAAGCGCGCCGCCGACGGCGAACTGGAGGCCGCCCGCGGCGACTTCATCGGGCAGTTCGGCATCGGCCTGCTCGCCTGCTTCGTCGTGGCCGACGAGATCACCGTGCTCAGCCGCCACGCCGCCACCCCCGGCGCCCCGGCCGTCGAATGGCGCGGGCGCTCCGACGGCAGCTACACCATCCGCACCCTGCCCGCCGACGCGATGCCCGAGCCCGGCACCCGCGTGACGCTGACGCCCCGCGCGGACGGCACCGAGTGGACGCAGCCGGAGCGGGTGACCTCGCTCGCCCGGCACTACGGCAGCATGCTCCGGCACGAGGTCACCGTGGTCGACCCGCGCGGGGGGACCACCCGGGTCAACGACACCCCGCCCTGGGAGCGCCGCCACGGCTCGCCGCTGGCCCGCGCCGAGGCGCTGGCCGAGCACTGCCGCACCACCTTCGGCTTCACGCCGCTGGACACCATCGACCTCGACCTGCCCGTCGCCGGGCTGCGCGGTGTCGCGTACGTCCTGCCCACCGCCGTCAACCCGTCGGAGCGCGCCGGGCACCGGGTGCACCTCAAGGGCATGCTCCTGTCGGACCAGGCGTCCGAACTCCTGCCGGAGTGGGCCTTCTTCGTCCGCTGCGTGGTGGACGTCACCAGCCTGCGCCCGACGGCGTCCCGCGAGTCCCTGTACGAGGACGAGACGCTGGCCGCGGTCCGCGACGCGCTGGGCGCGCGCATCCGCGACTGGCTGACCGGGCTCGCCGCCAGCGACCCGGCGCTGCTCGCCCGCTTCATCGACAGCCACCACCTCGCGGTCAAGGCGCTCGCCCGCTACGACGACGACCTGCTGCGGATGCTGCTGCCCTGGCTGCCCTTCGAGACGACCGACGGCAACGTCACGCTGGAGGAGTTCGCGCGCACCCACCCGACGGTGCTGGTCACCCGCAGCGTCGACGAGTTCCGGCAGGTGGCGCCCATCGCGGCGGCGGCCGGCCTCGGCGTGGTCAACGGCGGTTACACCTACGACCGGGACCTGGTGCACCGGCTGCCGGAGATCCGTCCCGGCACCGCCGTCACCGACCTGGACCCCGCGACGGTGACCGCCCATCTCGACCCCGTCGACTCCGCGGCCGAACTCGCCGCCGCGGCCTTCCTCGCGGTCGCCCGCGAGGTCGTCGGGACGTACGACTGCGACGTGGTGCTGCGGGCCTTCCAGCCCGTCACCGCGCCCGCGCTGCTCCTGGACAACCGCGAGGCACGCCACGAACGCACCCGGGCCGGACTCGCCGACGCCACCGACGGGCTGTGGGCGGACATCCTGGGCTCGCTCAGGACCGAGGCGCCCCGGGCGCAGCTCGTGCTCAACCACCTCAACCCGCTGGTGCGCCGGGCCGCCACCGTCACCGAACGCGGGCTGGCCGTCACCACCGCCGAGGCCCTGTACGGGCAGGCCCTGCTGCTCACCCGCCGTCCGCTGAAGGCGTCCGAGAGCGCCCTGCTCAACCGGGCGTTCATCGGCCTGCTCACCCACGCCATGCACGACCAGGACACCCCCGCGCCCGGCCCGGACGCCAAGGAGCTGTGATGCTGGAAACCCCCGAGGCCGTGTTCGAGGCCCTGCGCGAGAACAACGAGCGGCCCTACGGACTGCCCCGCACCGTGACCGCCGAGGAACTGGTCGAGGCCGCGGAGCAGTTCGACGACAAGGGCGCCCTCGTCACCGCGCTGCTGGAGCTGATGTCGGCGTACGAGTACGCCGCCGAGCACCGCAAGTCGCCGGTCGTCTTCGCCCGCGTGCTGAAGCTGTGGGACGACGAGCCCGGCTCCTTCAGCGAATGGGAGGCCCGCCAGGTCCTGTGGCGCCACAAGTGGGTGGCGACCTCACTGCTCCAGGTGCCCGAGGTGCCGCTGTCCACGGTCACCGGCTGGATCGACCGGATGCGCGACCGCTACCGCGACGCGGAACAGGGACTCCAGCCCGTCGCCGCCATGCGCCACCGGGTCGCCGCCCACACCGGGGCGGACCGCGAGCACGCCTTCGACCTGTGGGCCACCCGGCGGCGCGAGTCCCTGAGCGACTGCGAGGCGTGCGAGACCCGGCACCGTGCCCTGCACCACCTCGTCCCGGGCGACGACGCCCGGGCGCTGGAGACCTGGCGGCCCGTGCTCGACGGCGGCCAGAGCTGCGAGGAGGAGCCCTGGGTCAGCCAGGCACACGCCCTGCTGCCGCTGCTGCGCCTCGGACGCACCGACGAGGCCCGCTCGTACCACCTGTCGGGCTACCGGCGGGCGAGGGGCCGGATCGGCATGGCGGAGGAGGTGGGGCTGCACCTGGAGTTCTGCGCGCTGTCGGGCAACGAGGGCCGCGCCCTGGAGATCCTCGCGGAGAACCGCCCGCTGTTCGAGACCACCGGCGCGCCCCTGTCGCTGCTCGGCTTCCTCACCGGGGTGCAGGTCCTGCTGCGGCGGCTGACCGAGGACGGCCACTCCGCCGTCCCGGTGTCCGGGCCGCTCGGCCGCACCTGGACGGCGCGGACACTGCTCGCCCACGTCGGGACCGAGGCGGACGCGCTGACCGCGGCCTTCGACGACCGCAACGGCACCACCGCGGTGGGCGACCGGCGGCGGGCCCGGCTCGCCGCGCGGCCGCTGCTCGCCGAGCCGCTGGAGCTGGGACTGCGCACGGCCGCGGTGCCGTCCACCGCGGACGCTCCCGTCCTCCCGCCGCGTCCGGCGGCGGCGCCGGTGGAGGAGATCCCCGAGGACTTCGCGGAACTCGTGGAGCGGGCCCGCGCGCACGCCGCGCAGGCGCGTCCCGGCGACGAGCGGCTCTGGCAGGCGATCGCCGAGCGCGTCGAGGCCGCGGACCACGCGCACGACCCGCGGCTGGGCCCGGAGGAGGTGCTGCGGGGCGAACTGGCCGAGCAGCGCGCGTTCTCGGCCTCGGACCTGGCCGAGGGCCCGGACCGGCCCGTGATCCGCGAGGCGCTGACCGAGGCCGTGGAGCTGTTCGGCCGCGCCGGCGCCGAATGGCGGGCCCTGGCCGCCCGGGCACGGCGCGCCTCGGTCGGGGTCACGCCCGGGGAGGAGAGCGCCGAGGGCTGGACGGAGCTGGACGCCGTCCTGGCGCGCGCCCGCGAACTGCCGCAGGACGGCTCCGAGGACGACCGGCGGTCGTACTGCGTCGTGCTGCAGTGCCGGGCCTTCCTGGCGTACACCGAGGCCACCGCGGCACTGCCGGACGTCCCCGCGGAGACGGAGTCCCGCTTCCGGGCCGCCGCGCGGGAGGCCGTCGCGGAGGCGGAACGGCTCGGGGTGCCGCAGCGTGCCATCAACGTCCGGCTGTACGTCGGCGACTTCACGGCGCGCTCCGGGGACTTCGACGGCGCGGAGCGGGAGTTGCGTGCCGCGCTGGAGGCCATCGAGAGCGCCGGGACGCCCTGGCGCGCGCAGCGCCCGCACGGGCTGCTCGGCCAGATCCTGATGCAGCAGCACCGCCCCGACGAGGCCGTGGAGCAGCTGCGCAGGGCGCTTGCCTCGGCGGCCGCGCACGGCGACACCGCTTTCCCGGTGGCGCGCACCCACGCGATGCTCGGTCATGCCCTCGCGCACGCCGGCGACCTGGCGGGGGCGGTACGCCACCTGTCCGAGGGCGCCTCCCGGCTGGACCGCGAGGACGATGCCGCCGGTGCCGTCGAGGTGCGGGTGGAGCTCGCCGACGTCCTCGCCCGCGCCGACCGGCAGGCGGACGCGGTGGCCGTGCTGGAGTCCTTGGTCACCGGCGACGTGCCCGCCGACGCCGACGAGCGCGTGCTCGCCCAGGCCCGGCTGAGCCTGGGCCGCGGGCTGCGGGAGCTGGAGGAACACCGCTCCGCCGCCGAGCAGTTCCTGCTCCTGGCCGACCTGGTCGCGCCGTGGGAGGAGCAGTTCACGCACACCCTCGCCGCCGCCGAGGCCGCGGTCGCGCTGCTGGACGCCGGCCGTCCGGACGCGGCCCGGACCGCGTACGACCGGGCCGTCGCCTCGCACGGCAAGGCGCCCCACCCGCCCATGGTCGCCGACATGATGCGGCAGTTCGCCGCGCACACCATGGCGTCCGAGGGTCCGGACGGGATCGACACGGCGCTCGGCTTCCTGCGCGAGGCCGACGAGCTGCTGGCGGCCGTGGACGAGGGCAGCGAGGACGTCGCCCTCTGGTACGAGAAGGGCGCCACGCACTACCAGCGGGGCCGCGCCCTCGCCGCCGCCGAGCGCTTCCCCGAGGCACTCGCCGAGATGGAGCGGGCCGTCACCGCCCATGAGGAGGGCGGGCCGGCCGGAGAGTCGCCGCGCGCCGAGGCGGTCCGCGTCGCGGCGCTCATCGAGGCCAACGGCCTGAAGTCGCCCGCCGCGGCCCTCGCCCGGCTCGGCACCGCCATCGCCCGCTGCGAGGCCGCCGGTCTCGCCCAGGCGGCGCAGGTCCTGTCCAGGCTCCGCGACGAGGTGTCCGCCCCGCGGCGCTGACGCCGCACCCCCGATGCCCCGCCCGTCCCCCGTTCGGCCGACCGGCGGGGCATCGGCGCGCCCGGGACCGGGGAGGAGGGGAGCGCGGGCCGCGGCGGCGCCCCGCGCGGAGAACGCCCGGCGGCGGGTGTCGATCCGGGCCGGGCCCGTTCGTACAGAAGGTGGGACACCGGCACGAGACCGGCGGCCGGCCGTCCCGACCACGCCGACCCGAGGGGAAACAGCCATGAAGCAGTACCTGCTCAGCGTCTACCAGCCGGAGGGCACCCCTCCCCCGCCGGAGGTCCTGGAAGGGATCATGCGCGACCTCGACGCCCTGAACGCCCGTATGCGGGCCGCCGGCGCCTGGGTCTTCTCCGGCGGCCTGAACGCGCCCGGCACGGCGACCGTCGTCCGGCTGAAGGAGGGCGAGGTGCTGACGACCGACGGGCCCTTCCTGGAGGGCAAGGAGTACCTCGGCGGCTTCACCATCGTCAACGCGCCCGATCTGGACGCCGCGCTGGCCTGGGGCCGGGACCTCGCCCGCGCGACCACGCTGCCCATCGAGGTGCGGCCGTTCGCCGGAACCCCCGGCGGGGCCGACGGGGCCGGGGACTGACGAGCGGCATGCCGGCGCCCGCCGACGAGGTCGAACGCGTCTTCCGCGCGGAGTACGGGCGCGCGGTGGCTGTCCTGGTCCGCCGCTTCGGCGACATCGACATCGCCGAGGAGGCGGTCCAGGACGCGTTCGCGACGGCCCTGCGGCACTGGCCGTCCTCGGGGATGCCGCCGAGCCCGGCGGGATGGATCATCACCACCGCGCGCAACCGCGCCGTCGACCGGCTGCGCCGCGAGGCGACCCGGGAGGACCGGCACGCCGAGGCCGCGCTGCTGCACGACCGCGACGAACCGGCAGAGGAGGGCCCCGTGCGCGACGACCGGCTCCGCCTGGTCTTCACCTGCTGCCACCCCGCCCTGGCCCCCGCCGCGCAGGTCGCCCTCACCCTGCGGCTGCTGGGCGGGCTCACCACCGCGGAGATCGCCCGGGCCTTCCTCGTCCCCGAGCCGACCATGGCGCAGCGCCTGGTACGGGCCAAAGGCAAGATCCGCGACGCCCGCATCCCGTACCGGATCCCCGCCGAGGCCGACCTCCCCGAACGGCTCCGGCCGGTGCTCGCGGTGGTCTACCTGATCTTCAACGAGGGCTACCGGGCGAGCTCCGGCGACGATCTGACGCGTGCCGACCTGTGCGCGGAGGCACTGCGGCTGGGACGGCTGCTCGCCGGGCTCATGCCCGACGAGCCGGAGGTGCTGGGACTGCTGGCGCTGATGCTGCTCACCGAGGCGCGCCGGCCCGCCCGCACCGCCGCCGACGGACGCCTGGTCCCCCTCGGCGAGCAGGACCGCGCCCGCTGGGACCGCGCGCTGGTCGCCGAGGGGCAGGCCCTCGTCCGCCAGTGCCTGCGCCGCGGACAACCGGGCCCGTACCAGATCCAGGCCGCGATCAACGCCGTGCACAGCGACGCCCCGACGGCCGCGGCAACCGACTGGGCGCAGGTCCTGGCCCTGTACGACCAGCTCATGGCAGTCGCCCCCGGCCCGGTCGTCGCGCTCAACCGCGCCGTCGCCGTCGCCGAGGTGGACGGCCCGGGGGCGGCGCTCGCCCTCGTGGACGGCCTGGCGCTCGACGGCTACTCCGTCCTGCACGCCGTCCGCGCCGACCTGCTCCGGCGCCTGGGCCGCGACACCGAGGCCGCGCGGGCGTACGAGACGGCGATCGAACGCACCGGGAACGCCGCCGAGCGGGACTTCCTGCGGCGCAGGCGTGCGGAGATCGACTTGTCGTGAGGCGTGGACAGCGCCCGGCCGGACCGGCTCCTGGCGTTGTCGGACGAGGTCTGCGCCATCGCCACGACCCCGCCGGCGCTGGACCTCACGCTCCCTCACGGGCTCGGTGATGCCGGCTGCCACCAGGCGTCGAGCCACCTGGCGCCCCGTCTCCGGGCCTGCGTTCTGGGTTTCGCGGTCATCACGGCCGTGCGGCAGGGGCATCGCCGGACCTTCCCGGGCGTACGGGAGATCGACGGCACGGCGCCGCCCGTCAGCCTCTTCGGACAGGCACTGGCCGCACGGATGCCGTTCCCCACGACGCTCCGGGCCGCGTACGCCGACCGGCCGGCGTCCGTCGCGATCGGCTCCGGCGCGGTCGCGGCCGCCGTGGGGGCGCAACCGGCCCTTACGGCGGCGGTGCGCGCAGGCGGCCGTGGCTCGGCGGGCCGCCTGCGCCACCGGGCACGACGGCCCGCGACGACCTCGTGGACCTGGCATCCACGGTCCTGGTCTTCGGCCTCGCCGTGCCGCAGGCGTTCCTCCCACCGCCCGGGGCGATGGGGTGGTGGGCGGTCCTGGTGCCGGTGAAAGCGCCCTCGCGCGCCGGGGCAGGCCGCTGCGCCGGCGGCACGACCGTCCCTAGGGCAGCATCGCGAGGCCGTCGAGTTCGACCATGGCCTCCTCGTCCCACAGCCGGGTGATGCCGATGACGGCCATGGCGGGGTACTCCCGGCCCGCCAGGTCCCGCCAGAGGCGGCCGAGTTCGGGCGCGTGCGCCCGGTAGGCGGCGACGTCGGTGGTGTGGACGGTGAGGCGGGCGAGGTCGGCGGGTGTGCCGCCGGCCGCGCGCAGCGCGGTGAGGAGATTGGACAGGGCCCGCTCGAACTGTTCCGGGAGGGTGTCCCCGACGATCTTCCCGGAGGCGTCGAGTGCGGTCTGCCCCGCGAGGAGCACCAGGGTGCGGCCGGTGGCGGTCACGGCGTGGCTGAAGCCGGTGGGCGGCGAGAGTTCGGGCGGGTTGACGCGCTGCAGGGTCATGCGAAGAGCTCCTTGGCGATGATCGACCGCTGGACTTCGGTGGCACCTTCGTAGATCCGCGGTGCGCGGACCTCGCGGTAGAGGTGTTCGAGCAGATGGCCGCGCTCCAGCGCGCGGGCGCCGTGGATCTGGACGGCGGTGTCCACGGCGAACTGGGCGGTCTCGGTGGCGAACAGCTTGGCCATGGCGGAGCTGCGCGCCGTGCCGGGCGAGCCCGCGTCGTACGCCTCGGCGGCCGCGTACACCAGCAGGCGGGCGGCCTCGGTGCGGGTGGCCATCTCGGCGAGGCCGTGGGAGACCGACTGGAGGTCCTTCAGCGGGGCGCCGAAGGCGGTACGCGACGCGGCGTGCGCGGTGGCCGCGTCCAGGGCGGCCTGGGCCATGCCCACGGCGAAGGCCCCGACGCTCGGCCGGAAGCGGTTGAGGGTGGTCATGGCGACGCGGAAGCCGCGGTCCACCTCCCCGATCACGTCCGCCTCGCCGACCGCGACGGCGTCGAAGGACACCCGGCCGATCGGGTGCGGGGAGAGCATGTCGAGCCGTTCCCCGCCGAGTCCGGGGCGGTCGGCGGGCACGGCGAAGGCGGTGACACCGCGGGCGCCCGCGCCGGGGGTCGTCCGGGCGAACAGGGTGTACAGGTCGGCGTCGGGGGCGTTGGAGATCCAGCACTTCTCACCGGTGAGCCGCCAGCCGCCGCCCGACGGGGCGGGTTCCGCGGCGAGTTCCAGGGCGGCGGCGTCCGAACCGGCACCGGGTTCGGTGAGGGCGAACGCGGCGACCGCCTCCCCGGAGACGACGCGCGGGATCCAGCGTCCGGCCAGGTCCGGTGACCCCAGCAGGGCGTGCGCGCCCAGGCCCTGCAGCGCGAGCGCGGTCTCGGCCTCGGTGCACTCGCGGGCCAGGGACTCCCGCAGCAGGCACAGGTCGAGTGCGGTGCCGGAGAACAGGCGGTCGAGCAGGCCGAGTTCGCCGAGCGCGGTGAGCAGCGGCCGGTTGACACGGCCCGGTTCACCCGCCTCCGCGAGCGGCCGCAGCCGTTCCGCGGCCCATTCGCGCACCTGCGCACACCACTTGAGCTGTTCCGGGTCGAGCGCGAACGATGCCACAGGGCACCTCCCGTATCGCGTACTGTTGACTGCCGTCACAAACACGTTACGCTGAATCCGTCCGCAACCAGGTGCCAACGAGGGGCGAACCCGCCATGGACCTGCTGCCATCCGCACACGTGGACGCTTATCCGCGGGAGCACCTCCCGCCGCGTGACCAGTGGCCCGTCCTCTCCTGCGACCTCCCCTCCCTGGCGTATCCGGACCGGCTCAACTGCGGTGCCGAACTGCTCGCCGGGGGCGCGCCCGACGCGCCCTGCCTGCGCATGCCGGGCGGCGAGGTGTGGTCGTACGACGACCTGCGCGCCGCCGCCGACCGCATCGCGCACGTGCTCGTCGACGACCTCGGTGTGGTGCCCGGCAACCGCGTGCTGCTGCGCGGACCGACCACGCCGTGGCTGGTGGCGTGCTGGTTCGCGGTGATGAAGGCCGGGGCCGTCGCGGTCACCGTGCTGGCGGCCCACCGCGCCCAGGAGCTGGCGACGATCTGCGGCATCGCCGCCGTGGGGCACGCGCTGTGCGACATCCGGTCGGTGGACGACCTCGCCAAGGCCGAGGTGCCGGGACTGCGGATCGCCACGTACGGCGGGGAGGCGTCCGACGACCTGCTGCGGTCGGCCGCGGCCAAGCCGGACCGCTTCGAGGCCGTGGCGACGTCCGCGGACGACGTCGCGCTCATCGCGTTCACCTCGGGCACCACCGGCCGGCCCAAGGGCTGCATGCACTTCCACCGCGACGTCCTCGCCATCGCCGACACCTTCTCCGCGCACGTCCTGCGACCGCGCGCCGACGACGTGTTCGCGGGCAGCCCACCGCTCGGCTTCACCTTCGGGCTCGGCGGCCTCGTCGTCTTCCCGCTGCGCGCCGGGGCGTCGACCCTGCTGCTGGAACAGGCCGGACCCGAGCAGCTGGCCCGGGCCGTCGCCGCCCACCGGGTCAGCGTGCTCTTCACGGCGCCCACCGCCTACCGGTCGATGCTGCAACTCCCCGGCGGGCACGACCTGTCCTCCCTGCGGCGCTGCGTCTCCGCGGGCGAGAACCTGCCGGCGGCGACCTGGCGGGCCTGGCACGAGGCGACCGGGCTGCGCATCATCAACGGCATCGGCGCCACCGAGATGCTGCACATCTTCATCTCGGCCGCCGACGACGCCATCCGCCCCGGCACCACCGGCGTCGCCGTGCCGGGCTACGAGGCCCGCGTGGTCGACCCCCTGACGATCACCGAACTGCCGGACGGCGAACCGGGACTGCTCGCCGTGCGCGGCCCGACCGGCTGCCGCTACCTGGCGGACGACCGGCAGCGCGACTACGTGCGCGACGGCTGGAACCTGACCGGCGACACCTATGTGCGCGAACCGGACGGCTACTTCCGCTACGTGGCCCGCGCCGACGACATGATCATCTCGGCCGGGTACAACATCGCGGGCCCCGAGGTCGAGGAGGCCCTGCTGCGCCACCCCGACGTCCGCGAGGCGGCGGTGATCGGCGTCCCCGACGAGAGCCGCGGGCAGGTCGTGCGGGCCTTCGTCGTCCTGCGCGACGGGCTGCCGCAGGACGGGCGCACCGGAACGGCCGAGGCGCTGCGCGCCTTCGTCAAGGAGGAGATCGCGGGCTACAAGTGCCCGCGCGAGATACGGTTCCTCCCGGGCCTGCCGCGCACGCCCACGGGGAAGCTGCAACGCTTCCGCCTCCGCGACCTAGAGTGATCGCGTGACCGAGCACACCCCCAGTTCGCTGATCGTGACCTACTTCGGCGCCTACGGGCGGACCGGGGAGTGGGACGGCCGCATCCCGGTCGCCGAACTGATCCGGCTCATGGGCGCGCTCGACGTCGACCCGCAGTCGGTCCGCTCCGCGGTCTCCCGGCTCAAGCGGCGCGGCCTGCTCGCGCCGGACCGCGTCGACGGGGCCGCCGGGTACGCCCTCTCCGACGACGCACGGCAGCTGCTCGCCGACGGCGATCGGCGCATCTACGGCCGCCCGGACGACGAGGCGGTCGGGGAGAGTTGGGTGCTCGCGGTCTTCTCGGTCCCCGAGAGCGAGCGCCACAAGCGCCATCTGCTGCGCTCCCGGCTGGCCCGCCTCGGCTTCGGCACCGCCGCGCCCGGCGTGTGGATCGCCCCCGCCCGCCTGTACGACGAGGCCGGGCACACCCTGCGCCGGCTCGGCCTGGACACGTACGTGGACCTCTTCACGGGCACCCACCTGGGATTCGAGCCGACCGCATCCGCGGTGCGCCGCTGGTGGGACCTGGACGGCATCGCCAAGCTCCACCTCGCCTTCCTCGACGCCCACGAGCCCGTCCTGCGCCGCTGGGCCGCCCGCCGCACCACCCCCGCCCAGGACGCCTTCGCCGACTACCTCCGCGCCCTCGACTCATGGCGCCGGCTGCCCTACGCCGACCCCGGCCTTCCCTCCGCCCTGCTGCCCGGCGACTGGCCCGGCGGCAGGAGCGCCGCGGTCTTCCACGACCTGCACGACCGGCTCCGGGACGCAGGGGCGGCGTTCCTGGCGGTCCGCTGATCGCATGACGTGACCGGCGCCGCGGGTGATCGTGGGAACGGATGCACCGCCTGCCTTCATCGGGCGGCATAACCTGACCGCACCGGAGCGGAACCATGACGATCGAGGAGGTACGCGAGATGGCACTGCCCGCGACCGAACGCTCGGACTCCGGCGGTGACGCCGTTCTCGGCGCCTTCCTCGACCTCACGGTGCCCGAGGGTTACCGCGCCGAGCTCATCGAGGGGGAGATCGTCGTGACCCCGCCGTCCGACGGAGACCACGAGGACATCCTGGGACGCTTCGTCCGCCAGATGATCCGCAAGTCCCCCGCCGACTTCTACGCGTCCGGGACCAGAGGGCTCATCACTCCGGCAGGCCGCTTCATCCCGGATCTGACGGTGGGTCCCGAGGGACTGTTCGCCGGCAAGGAGTCATGGGCCGTCCCCGAGGGCGTCGTGATGACCGCCGAGGTGACGTCGACCCGCCCGGACAAGGACCGCGGCCCGAAGCGGCGCGGCTACGCCGCGGCCGGGATCCCCTTCTGCCTCCTGGTGGACCGCACCGAGGGCACCGTCGCCCTCTACAGCGAGCCGGACGCCGGGGACTACCGCCAGGACATCCGCGTCCTGTTCGGCAAAACACTCGACCTGCCCGAGCCGTTCGCGTTCTCCCTGGACACCTCCGTCTTCGCCTGACGCCCCTCACCCGTCGAGCGTCAGGCGGGGCCTCGGCGCGTCCGTACGTCCCGTGGGCGGCTTGCGGCTGCCCGCCTGGTACGGCAGCGGCCAGGGCGCGCCCGGGCCGGTGTAGCCCTGCTCGGCGGCGGCGTGCAGGGTCCAGTGCGGGTCGTACAGATGCGGGCGGGCCAGTGCGCACAGGTCCGCGCGGCCCGCGAGGAGCAGGGAGTTGACGTCGTCCCAGGAGGAGATGGCGCCGACGGCGATGACGGGGACGCCGAGTTCGTTGCGGATGCGGTCGGCGAACGGGGTCTGGTAGGAGCGGCCGAAGTCCGGCCGCTCGTCGGGGACGACCTGGCCGGTGGAGACGTCGATGGCGTCGGCGCCGTGGTCGGCGAAGGCCCGCGCGATCTCCACGGCGTCCTCGGCGGTGGTGCCGCCCTCGGCCCAGTCGGTGGCGGAGATGCGCACCGTCATGGGCCGGTCGGCGGGCCAGACCTCGCGGACGGCGTCGAAGACCTCCAGCGGGAAGCGCAGCCGCCCGGCCAGGCCCCGGCCGTAGGCGTCGGTGCGGCGGTTGGTGAGCGGGGAGAGGAAGCCGGAGAGCAGATAGCCGTGGGCGCAGTGGAGTTCCAGCAGGTCGAAGCCGGCCCGGGCGCCGCGCCGCGCGGACTCGGTGAACTCCTCGCGGATGCGGGCGAGTCCGCCGGCGTCCAGGGCGTGCGGGATCTGGCTGGTGCCGGGGCGGTACGGCAGCGGGGAGGGCGCGGCCAGTGCCCAGTTGCCGTACGGGAGTGGCTGGTCGATGCCCTCCCACATCAGGCGTGTGGAGCCCTTGCGGCCGCTGTGGCCGAGCTGGAGGCCGACCGCTGCCCCGGGCTGGGTGTGGACGAAGTCGGTGACGCGGCGCCAGGCCGCCTCCTGCTCGTCGTTCCACAGGCCCGCGCAGCCGGGGGTGATGCGGCCCTCGGGGCTGACGCAGACCATCTCGGTCATGACCAGGCCCGCACCGCCCAGGGCCCGGGCGCCCAGGTGGACGAGGTGGAAGTCGCCGGGGACGCCGTCGGCGGCGGAGTACATGTCCATCGGGGAGACGACGACGCGATTGCGCAGGGTCAGCCCGCGCAGGGTGAACGGGGTGAACATCGGCGGGGTGTCCGGGTCCGTGCCGAAGTCCCGTTCCACGGCGGCGGCGAAGTCCGCGTCGCGCAGCCGGAGATTGTCGTGGGTGACGCGGCGGCTGCGGGTGAGCAGGTTGAACGCGAACTGCCGCGGCGGCTGGGCCGCGTACTGCTCCAGGTGCTCAAACCACTCGAGGCTCGCCCGGGCCGCCCGCTGGGTGCTGGCGACGACAGGCCGCCGCTCGGCCTCGTACGCGGCCAAGGCGCGGGGGATGTCCGGCTGTTCGCGCAGCGACGCGGCGAGCGCGAGGGCATCCTCCATGGCGAGTTTGGTGCCGGAGCCGATGGAGAAGTGGGCGGTGTGCGCGGCGTCACCCAGCAGCACGATGTTCTCGTGGTGCCAGCGCTCGTTGACGACCGTGGTGAAGGCGCCCCAGCGGGAGCGGTTGCCGCGCAGGGAGTGGCCGCGGAGCGCGTCGGCGAAGATCTTCTCGCAGCGGGCGATGGACTCCGTCTCGTCCGCGCGGTCCAGGCCCGCGCGGCGCCACACGTCCTCGCGCATCTCGACGATGAACGTGGCAGCGTCCGGCCGGTACGGGTAGCCGTGGGCCTGCATGATCCCGTGCTCGGTCTCCACGATCTCGAAGCGGAAGGCGTCCAGCGCGAGGTCGGTGGCGAGCCAGATGTAGCGGCAGCCGTGGCCGGTCAGGGCCGGGCGGAAGGTGGCGGCGTGGGCGCCGCGGGTGGCGCTGTTGGCGCCGTCGGCGGCGACGACGAGGTCGTGGGCGGCGGCCAGTTCCGCAGCCGCTGGGGCGAGTTCGCGGCTGCGGACCGTCACGCCGAGGGCGCGGCAGCGGTCGTGCAGGATCGTGAGCAGCCGGCGCCGGTCCACGGCCGCGAAGCCGTGGCCGCCGGAGGTCACGACGCGGCCGCGGTGGTGGACGTCGATGTTGTCCCAGCGGGTGAACTCGCCCTCCAGGGCGCGGAAGACGACCGGGTCGGCGTGCTCGATGCCGCCGAGTGTCTCGTCGGACAGCACGACACCGAACCCGAAGGTGTCCTGCGGCGCGCCGCGTTCCCAGACGGTGATGTCCCGCTCGGGGTCGAGGCGCTTGAGCAGCGCGGCCGCGTACAGACCGCCGGGGCCGCCGCCGATGATGGCCACGCGCACGGCTAGCGGCCCTTCCAGTTGGGGCTGCGCTTCTCGGTGAACGCCGCGTGGAACTCGGCGTAGTCGGCGCTGGTCATCAGCAGCGCCTGGGTGGCGGCGTCCATCTCGACGGCGGCGGCCAGCGGCATGTCGAGTTCGGCGGTGAGCAGCGCCTTGGTCTGCTGGTACGCCAGCGCGGGCCCGGCGGCCAGGCGTTTGGCGAGGGCGGCGGCGCTCGCGTCGGCCTGCCCGTCGTCGACGAGTTCGCTGACCAGGCCGATGCGGTCGGCCTCGGCGGCGCCGACGGTGTCGCCGAGCATGAGCAGCCGGGTGGCGTGACCGAGGCCCACCATGCGGGGCAGCAGATAGGCGGCGCCCATGTCGGCTCCGGCGAGGCCCACCTTGGTGAAGAGGAAGGCGAAGCGGGCGGAGCGCTCGACCACCCGGAAGTCCGAGGCGAGGGCGATGACGGACCCGGCGCCCGCCGCGACGCCGTGCACCGCCGCGATCACCGGGAAGGGCGCCTCACGGATGGCCCTGACGACCTGCCCGGTCATCCGGGTGAAGTCCAGCAGCTGGCCCGCGCCCATGGCGAGGGTCGCGCCGATGATCTCGTCCACGTCGCCGCCGGAGCAGAAGCCGCGCCCGGCTCCGGCGAGCACCAGGACGCGGGTGTCGCCGTCGTGCGGCAGTTCGGTGAGCAGGTCGCGCAGATCGGCGTAGGCGCCGAAGGTGAGCGCGTTGAGCCGGTCGGGACGGTCGAGGGTGACGGTGACGATGCCGTCGGCCCGGTCCACCCGCAGGTGCCGCCATTCCTCGGTGCGGCCTGCGGAGCCTCGGTAGGGGCTCATGGGCACGTCCTCCTTCGCGGGGGAGGCAGACTGCCTTCACCGCGAAGTTATCACTCATCCGTGACTGCCGTCACGACTACGCGATAGACGTGGTGCCCCCGAGGGTGGCGACGAGGACCGCCTTGATGGTGTGCATGCGGTTCTCGGCCTGATCGAAGACGACCGACTGCGGCGACTCGAAGACCTCGTCGGTGACCTCCAGGGAGGTCAGCCCGTGCCGCTCGTGGATCTCCCGGCCCACCTTCGTGCCGAGGTCGTGGAAGGCCGGCAGGCAGTGCATGAACTTCACGTCCGCACGGCCCGTCGCGCGCAGGACGTCCGCGGTCACCGCGTAGGGGGCGAGCAGCGCGATGCGCTCGTCCCAGACCTCCTTGGGTTCGCCCATCGAGACCCAGACGTCGGTGTGGACGAACCCCGCGCCGGCCACACCCTCGGCGACGTCCTCGGTGAGCGTGACACGTGCGCCGGTGGCGGCGGCCAGACGGTGCGCCTCGGCGACCACCGACGCGTCCGGCCACAGGCCCTTCGGGGCCGCGATGCGCACGTCCATGCCCAGCAGGGCGCCGGTGACCAGCAGGGAGTTGCCCATGTTGGAGCGCGCGTCGCCGAGGTAGGCGTACGCGATGCCGGCCGCGTCGCCGGCCCGGCGGCCGGAGTGCTCGGTCATGGTGAGGACGTCGGCGAGCATCTGCGTCGGGTGCCACTGGTCGGTGAGCCCGTTCCACACCGGGACCCCCGCGTGCGCGGCCAGTTCCTCGACGACCTCCTGGCCGGTGCCGCGGTACTCGATGCCGTCGAACATGCGGCCCAGCACGCGGGCGGTGTCCTTGACCGACTCCTTGTGGCCGAGCTGGGAACCGGCGGGGTCCAGATAGGTCGTGGCGGCGCCCTGGTCCGCGGCGGCGACCTCGAAGGCGCAACGGGTGCGGGTCGAGGTCTTCTCGAAGATCAGCGCGATGTTCCGGCCCGCCAGCCGCCGCACCTCGGCGCCCGCCTTCTTGGCCGCCTTCAGCTCGCCCGCCAGCTCCACCAGGCCGCGGAACTCCTCGGGGGCGAAGTCCAGCTCCTTGAGGAAGGGGCGACCGGTGAGGTCGATGGCCATGGGGGCTCCTAGGTCGTCGTCGGCCGGGCGCCGAACACGCGTACATCGCTGACATGGAAGTCTATACGTAAATTCGCATGTTTATACAGAGTCTCGCGATGAAGAGTGGGTGACACCACTGTGACCCGGCGTGCCCCCTCTCGTGTCGGCACGGCATCGGCCGCGCCGAAGGGCGTGCCGGGTCACATCCTCCCCGCCGCGGGACCACCCACCCGGATGCGCCGCCGCGACCCGGGCCGTCACTCCTGCCGGAGGCCCAGGACGAGGTCGCGCGGCAGGCCGTGGGTGTCGTGGAGGTAGCGGAAGTCCTCCTCGCCCAGCGGGCCGCGGAACCGGGGGCGGGCCAGCACCTGCCGGCCGCGCTCCAGCAGCCGGCCGAAGCGCCGCTCCTCATCCAGCAGCACCCGGCGCACGGTGTCCCCGTCCATGTCCTGCCGGAAGTGCTCCAGCGTGTGCCGGACCGGCTCGTCCGGCAGGTCGCCCAGGCTGCGCGACGGATCGTCCCGCCGCAGCACGGTGAGCACCCGCCGGATCAGCCGGCGCAGCACATAGCCGCGACCGGTGTTGCCCGGGAGCGTCCCGTCGCCGATCACCACCACGGCCGAGCGCAGATGGTCGTAGGCCAGCCGCATCGACGGTTCGTCCAGCCGCCACAGGGCCGGGAGGACACGGCGCCAGGGATCGAAGACGTCGCACTCGAACACCGACGACCGCCCCTGCAGCAGCGAGGCCAGCCGTTCCAGGCCGAGGCCGGTGTCGACATTGCGCTGAGGGAGCGGCACGAGCGAACCGTCGGCGAGCCGCCGGTGCCGCATCATCACGTGGTTCCACACCTCCACCCAGCGGTCGTCCCCGGTCGGCGTGGACCGCGGCGGGGTGTCGCCGGTCCACAGGAAGATCTCCGAGTCGGGACCGCACGGGCCGGTCGGCCCGTTGGACCACCAGTTGTCCTCGACGGTGAGCTCCACCGGCACCCCGTGCCCCTGCCAGACCTCCAGGGAGGCGGTGTCCGGGCCGGTCCGTTCGTCGCCGGCGAAGACCGTGGCATGGAGCAGGCCCGGATCGATGCCGAACCCCTCGGTGAGCAGTCCGTAGCCCCACTCGAGGCTCGACGGGCCCTCGTAGTCGCCCAGCGACCAGGTGCCGAGCATCTCGAAGACCGTCAGATGCGTGCTGTCGCCGACCTCTTCGAGGTCCGTGGTGCGCAGGCAGCGCTGCAGGTTGACCAGTCGCCTGCCGAGCGGGTGCGGGCGCCCTTCGAGGTACGGGGTGAGCGGATGCATGCCCGAAGTGGTGAACAGCACCGGGTCCCCGGGCGGCGGCAGCAGGGTCGAGCCGGTGATCCGGCGATGGCCGCGCTCCTCGTAGTACTCGAGGAACGTGCGGACGATCTGTTCGGTGCTCATGATCCGGTCGGTGTGCATGGGATGACTCCTTCGCGTGTGCAGCGGGGAGGCACCGGACAACAGTCCGCACGATCGTCGGAACCGGGGCGGGGAAGCCATGGAGCCAGCGGCGGACCGTTTCCGGTCGCCGGTGGAAGCAGGACGTACGTCAGGCGGCGGCAACCGGCGAGCTGGTCGCTCGCGCGGTCGCGGTGGTGCTTCGGCCCATGACGTTCATGGGGCGAGGGTAACCCCACCGGTGCCCACGGGGCACACGATTTACCGGCCGCGGCGTCAGGTCACCGCCACGTCGTCACCGAGGCGTCACACGGCGTCGCGCTCGACGGGACAGCTCATGCAGCGCGGACCGCCACGCCCCCGGCCCAGCTCGCTCCCGGGGATCTCGATCACCTCGATGCCGCGCTTGCGCAGGAAGGTGTTGGTGGTGCTGTTGCGCTCGTACGCCAGGACCACCCCGGGCTCCACCGCCAGCACATTGCACCCGTCGTCCCACTGCTCGCGCTCCGCGGAGTGCACGTCCTGGGTGGCGGTGAGGACCCGGATGTCGTCCAGGCCCAGGGCCGCGGCGATCGCGCGGTGCATGTGCTCCGGCGGGTGGTCGGTGACCTTCAGGTCACGCTCCCCCGCACCGGGCTCGATGGTGTACGAGCGCAGCATGCCCAGCCCCGCGTACTTGGTGAAGGTGTCGCCGTCCACCATGGTCATCACGGTGTCCAGGTGCATGAAGGCCCGCCGCTTGGGCATGTCGAGCGCCACGATGCTGGTCGCCGAACCGGCGGCGAACAGCCGCTGCGCCAGCATCTCCACGGCCTGCGGAGTGGTGCGCTCGCTCATGCCGATCAGCGCGGCGCCGTTGCCGATCACCAGCACGTCGCCGCCCTCGATGGTGGAGGGGTAGGCCGCCTGGCCCTCCGACCACACATGGAAGCCCGCGCCGGCGAAGAGCGGGTGGTGCCGGTAGACCGCCTCGTAGTGGACGGTCTCGTGCCAGCGGGCGGGCCAGCGCATCGCGTTGATACTCACACCGTCGTACACCCAGGCGGAGGTGTCCCGGGTGAAGATGTGGTTCGGCAGCGGATTGAGCAGGAAGTCGTCCAGCTCCATGACGTGGAAGCGCACCGAGGTCGGCTCGGCGAACCGGGCCAGGAACTCCCGCTTGGTCATGCCGCCCACCAGCGCCTCGGTCAGCTCGGCGGCGGTCAGCTCCTCGAAGGCGGCCCGCAGATGGTCGGTGACGACCGGCCCGTACTCCTTCTCGTCGAAGACCCGGTCGAGGACCAGGCGCCGGGCCTCGGGGAGGGCCAGCGACTCGCACAGCAGGTCCCCGAAGAGGTGGACCGTCACCCCCCGGTCGCGCAGCACGTCGGCGAAGCCGTCGTGCTCGGCGCGCGCCCGGCGCACCCACAGGACGTCGTCGAAGAGCAGGGCGTCCTTGTTCGACGGCGTGAGCCTCTTCAGCTCCAGGCCCGGGCGGTGGAGGATGACGCTGCGCAGCCGCCCGGCCTCGGAGTCCACATGGAATGCCATGGGGCTAGACATTCCCACTTGGCCGGGGTTTACCGCCTGGGAGGGGCGGGCACTCCTGTGCCCGCCCCTCGTCCGTCACAGCCGGGGGTCCACCGGCTCCGACTCCAGCGCCAGGACGGCGAACACCGCCTCGTGCACCCGCCACAGCGGCTCACCCGCCGCGGTCCGGTCCAGCGCCTCCAGGCCGAGGGCGTACTCGCGCAGCGCGAGCGAGCGCTTGTGGCCGAGCGCCCTGGAGCGCAGACGGGCCAGCTGGTCGGGCCGGGTGTACTCGGGACCGTAGATGATCCGCAGGTACTCCCTGCCGCGGCACTTGATGCCGGGCTGCACCAGCCGGTTGCCGTCCTCGGTGCGCAGCAGCGCCCGCAGCGGCTTGACGACCATGCCCTCGCCGCCGGCCTCCGTCATCTCCAGCCACCAGCGGGTGCCCGCGGCCACCGACTCCTCGTCGCCGGTGTCCACCAGCATCCGCCGGGTCTCCCGCAGCAGGCCCGTCGGGTCGCCCGCGACGAGCCGGTCGATCAGCGCGAGCTGTTCGTCGTGCGGCAGCGCGGCCAGGCTCCGGCCCTCGGCGGCCAGGATCTGGAACGGCGCGAGACGCACCCCGTCCAGTCCCTCGGTCGTCCAGCAGTAGCGCCGGTACGCCTCGGTGAAGGCCGCGGCGTCCGCGGCGCGCTCGCGCTGCCGGTCCAGCAGCCCGGTCACGTCGCTGCCGCGCGCCGCCGCTGCCTCCAGTGCGGCGAGCGCCTCCGGGAAGGCGGCGCCGGAGGCGGCGCCCACGGCGGCGTACTGCTTGCGCAGCAGACCCGAGGCCTTCAGCGACCAGGGCAGCAGCTCGGCGTCGAGCAGCAGCCAGTCGGTGCCGAACTCGTCCCACAGGCCGGCGGCGGTGACGGCGGTCCTCAGCCGGTCGAGCACCGCCTCCGTGACGGCCGGGTCGTCGAAGAACGGCCGGCCGGTGCGGGTGTGCAGGGTGCCGGTGACGCCGTCGGCCACCCCGAAGCGGGCACGGGCCGCCTCGGCGTCGCGGCAGACCAGGGCCACCGCGCGGGAGCCCATGTGCTTCTCCTCGCACAGCACCTCGCGCACGCCGTCCTCGCGGTAGGCGGCGAACGCCTCGTGCGGGTGCTCCAGGTACCCCTCGACCTGCGAGGTCGCGCACGGCGACATCGTGGGCGGCAGGTACGCCAGCAGGCGCGGGTCGACCGCGAACCGGCTCATGACCTCCAGCGCGGCCGCCGCGTTCTCCTCGCGGACGGCGACCCGGCCGTGGTGCGCGGTCTCCACGATGCGGCGGCCGGTGACGTCCGCCAGCGCCAGCGGGCGCCCGTCGTGGCCGCCGGGGGCCTCGGCGGCCAGCGGCTTGGCCGGCTCGTACCAGACCCGCTCAGCGGGCACGTCGACGATCTCCCGCTCGGGCCAGCGCATGGCCGTCATCCGGCCGCCGAACACCGCGCCGGTGTCCAGGCAGATCGTGTTGTTGATCCACGAGGTGTCCGGCACCGGCGTGTGGCCGTAGACGACCGTGGCACGGCCGCGGTAGTCCTCGGCCCACGGATAGCGCACGGGCAGACCGAACTCGTCGGTCTCGCCGGTGGTGTCGCCGTAGAGGGCGTGCGAGCGCACCCGGCCGGAGGTGCGGCCGTGGTACTTCTCGGGCAGGCCGGCGTGGCAGACCACCAGCTTGCCGCCGTCGAGGACGTAGTGGCTGACCAGTCCCTCGATGAACTCCCGGACCTGCTCCCGGAAGGCGGGGTCCTTCGCGTCCTCCTTCTCCAGCTGCTCGATCGTCTCCGCGAGTCCGTGGGTGTGCTGGACCTTCTTGCCCTTGAGATAGCGGCCGAGCTTGTTCTCGTGGTTGCCCGGGACGCACAGGGCGCTGCCGGAGGCGACCATGCCCATGACGCGGCGCAGCACGCCCGGGCTGTCGGGTCCCCGGTCGACGAGGTCGCCGACGAAGACCGCGGTGCGGCCCTCGGGGTGCACGCCGTCGGCATAGCCGAGCTTGCCGAGCAGGGTCTCCAGCTCGGAGCTGCAACCGTGGACGTCGCCGATGATGTCGAACGGGCCGGTGAGCTCGCGCTTGTCGTTGAAGCGGCGCTCCAGGACGATTTCGGCCGCGTCGACCTCCTCGACGCCGCGCAGGATGTGCACCTTGCGGAAGCCCTCGCGCTCCAGTTGCCGCAGGGAGCGCCGCAGTTCGCGCTGCTGGCGCTGTACGACGTGCCGCGGCAGATGGGCGCGGTCGGGCCGGGTGGCGTTGCGCTCGATGCAGACCTGCTCGGGGACGTCCAGGACGATCGCGATGGGCAGGACGTCGTACTCCCGGGCGAGCCGGACCAGTTGGCGCCGGCTCTCCTGCTGGACGCTCGTGGCGTCGACGACGGTGAGCCGGCCGGCGGCCAGCCGCTTGCCCGCGATGTAGTGCAGGATGTCGAAGGCGTCGCCGGTGGCGCTCTGGTCGTTCTCGTCGTCGCTGACCAGGCCGCGGCAGAAGTCGGAGGAGATCACCTCCGTGGGCTTGAAGTGGCGCCGGGCGAAGGTGGACTTGCCCGAGCCGGTGGTGCCGATCAGGACCACGAGGGACAGGTCGGTCACGGGCAGGGTGCGCTTGCCGGTCATGCCACCGCCTCCTTCGGGGTCGTGGTCACGGTCGTGGCCGTGGTGAAAACTGCCATCTGGGTGGGCGGGCCGACCTCGGGGTCGTCCGGCCCGACGGGAACGTGGCGGACCTCGTACCCGTGCCGCCGCGCCACCTCCCCGGCCCAGGTGCGGAACTCCTCGCGGGTCCACTCGAAGCGGTGGTCGGCGTGCCGGACGTGTCCGGCCGGCAGCGTCTCCCAGCGCACGTTGTACTCGACGTTCGGCGTGGTCACGACCACCGTCGTGGGCCGTGCCGTGCCGAAGACCGCGTACTCCAGGGCCGGCAGCCGCGGCAGGTCCAGGTGCTCGACGACCTCACTGAGGACCGCGGCGTCGTACCCCTTGAGCCGGGTGTCGGTGTACGCGAGCGAGCCCTGCATCAGGCGCACACGCGCGGCCCGGCGGTCGCCCATACGGTCCAGGCGCAGTCGCCGTGTCGCCTCGCCGAGCGCCCGCATCGACACGTCGACGCCGACGATCTCGGTGAAGCGCGCGTCCTTCAGCAGCTCGCCGACCAGCTGCCCCTGCCCGCAGCCGAGGTCCAGGACACGGGCGGCGCCGGCGGCGCGCAGCGCCGTCAGGATCGCCTCGCGCCGCTGCACGGCCAGCGGAACCGGCTTCTCCTCGGTGTCCACCTCCTCGTCCACGGCGTTGTCCAGTGCCTCGGGCTCGCTGTCGTCGGCCTCGGCCAGCCGCGCCAGCTCCAGCCGGTCCATGGCCTGCCGGGTCAGCGACCAGCGCCGGGCGAGGTAGCGGCTGGTGATCAGCCGCTGCTCCGGGTGTCCGGCGAGCCAGCCCTCCCCCATCCGCAGCAGCTTGTCGACCTCGTCGGGCGACACCCAGTAGTGCTTGGCGTCGTCCAGCACCGGCAGCAGCACGTACAGATGACGCAGCGCCTCGGCGAGCCGCAGTTCGCCCTCCAGCACCAGCCGTACGTACCGCGAGTCGCCCCAGGCGGGGAACTGCGCGTCCAGCGCGACCGGTTCCGCCTCGACCGTCCAACCCAGCGGCTCGAACAGCCGCCGTACCAGGGCGGCGCCACCGCGCGCCGGAACGGCCGGGATGCCGATCCGCAGTGGCAGCGGGTTCGCCGCGCGCTCGGGACGCGCGTCGCACACGCCCCTGAGCGCGCTGGCGAAGACGGTGCGCAAGGCGACCGCGAGCAGCGACGACGCCGCGTACGGACGGTCGTTGACGTACTGCGCGAGCGCGGAGTCGGGTGCGCCGCCGCGGCCCTTGCCTTTGCCCCGCCGCACCAGCGCGACGGGATCGACCTCCAGGAGCATTGCCGCAGTGCAGCGTTGCTCGGACGCCTCGGGGTAGAACACATGGGCGTCGCCGTAGGAGGTCGAGAAGACCTGGGTCTTCTCCGGGTGCTTGTGCAGCAGGAAGCCGAGGTCCGTCGCGGGCGCGGCACTGCTGCCGGTGGTCGATATCGTCAGGAACACCACCCGAGTATCACCGTGCCACGCCCGCCCCTACCAGCGGTTTTCCGGAAGGTCAGCGGCCGAGGGCAGCAGCCAGGGCGGATATCGCGCCGGGACCGACCCGGCAGCACCCGCCGATGAGACGGGCCCCGGCCTTCTCCCAGTCGCGTATCCGCTCCGGGTCGAAGGACGAACCGCCGTACCAGGCACGGTCCGTCGCGTCCCATGTCTCACCGCTGTTGGGATACACCACGACGGGTGTGCCCGACGCTGCCGCCGTCTCCACCGCCCGGTCCGCGTCCGCCGGCGAGCAGCAGTTGACGCCGACACCGATGACGGCGTCGCTGCCGGCGGCGATCCCGAAGGCCTCCTCCAGCGGCTGGCCGGCACGGGTCGCGTTCCCCTCGACGGTGTAGGTGAGCCACACGGGCACACCGAGTCCGTCGGCCGCGCGCAGCATCGCCTCGGCCTCATCGGTGTCCGGCACGGTCTCCAGCGCCAGGACATCGGGCCCGGCCTCGGCCAGGGTCTCGATCCGGGGGCGGTGGAAACGCTCCAGTTCCGCGACGCTCAGGCCGTAGCGGCCGCGGTACTCGCTGCCGTCCGCCCACATCGCGCCGTACGGGCCGACCGACGCCGCCACCCATACCTCCTCCTCCACCCGGTCCGCGGCGGCCCTGGCGAGTTCGACGCTGCGCCGCAGCAGGCCGGTTGCGGCGTCCCGGCCCGTGCCCTGCCGGGCGAAGCCCTCGTAGGTCGCCTGATAGCTGGAGGTGATGAGCACCCGCGCGCCCGCCCGGACGTAGGCCGTGTGGGCCGCCTCGATCTGCGCCGGGTCGTCGGCGAGCAGCCGGGCGGACCAGAGCTCGCCGGACAGGTCGCAGCCCTGTTCGGCGAGCTGGTTGGACAGGCCGCCGTCGAGGACCACGGCCCCCTCGGCGAGTGCCTGCGCCAAGGGCCTGGTCGGTAGGGACATCGCGGGTGCTCCTTCCTGCTGGTGCGGTGTGCTGGGGCGATGCCCGGTCAGTCCAGCTGCGACTGGACGCCCGAGGCGATCAGTTCCAGGTGGTCGAGGTCGGACAGGTCGAGAATCTGGAGGTAGAAGCGGCTCGCGCCGAGTTCCGCGTAGCGGTGGATCTTTTCGACGACCTCGGCGGGCGTACCGGCCAGGCCGTTGGCCTTGAGCTCGTCGACCTCGCGGCCGATGGCGGCGGCACGGCGTGCCACCTCGGCATCGTCCTTGCCGACGCACGCCACCAGGGCGTTGGAGTAGACGATGTCGTCCTTGCCGCGCCCGTGCTCCTCGGCCGCCTTCCGCACCCGGGTGAACTGCCGGGCCGTGTCCTCCAGCGATCCGAAGGGCAGATTGAACTCGTCGGCGTAGCGGGCGGCGAGCTGCGGCGTCCGCTCGGCGCCGTGCCCGCCGATGAGCACGGGCACCTTGGTCTGGGCCGGCTTGGGCAACGCGGGCGAGTCCTTGAGCGTGTAGTGCTTGCCGTCGAAGTCGAAGGTCTCCCCGACGGGGGTGGACCACAGGCCGGTGATGACAGCGAGCTGCTCCTCCAGGCGCGCGAACTTCGCCTTCGGGAACGGAATGCCGTACGCGGCGTGCTCCTCCGCGTACCACCCGGCCCCGATGCCCAGCTCGACGCGCCCTCCGGACATCTGGTCCACCTGCGCGACCTCGATGGCGAGCACGCCCGGCAGCCGGAAGGTCGCGGCCGTCATCAGCGTGCCGAGCCTGATGCGGGAGGTCTCGCGGGCGAGGCCGGCCAGGGTGATCCAGGCGTCCGTGGGTCCGGGAAGGCCGTCCGCCCCGCCCATCTTCAGGTAGTGGTCGGAGCGGAAGAAGGCGTCGAAGCCGAGCTCCTCCGTGGCCTTGGCGACCGTGAGAAGGGTGTCGTAGGTGGCCCCCTGCTGGGGCTCCGTGAAGATTCGAAGATCCATGGTTCCATCCTGCACCCCGTGCCGCGAAAGTGATCGCCGACCGGCGGCTCCGGCACCGCACCCGCGCCCCCGACGAGGTGAATGTCTGCTGATTCCCCATAGGAGAAGGGGAGTTGGCGATACCTGTCGTCTACCACCACGCATCCGGGTCGCGCGTCGCCTCGGATCACGCGCTGTGCCGCCGTGACGACTCGACCGCGCGCAGCAGGGCGCCGACCCGGTCCTTGGACTCGTCGGCGGCGTCGACCGCCTCGATGCACTGCCAGTACTCGGTCTCGGACTCGGCCGTGCACGCGACCGACACCAGGGCCATGCAGAGTTCCGCCAGCAGCTGGCGCAGTTCGCGCAGCGCGTCCGCCGGCTCGCGGACCTCGGTGAGTATCGCGGCCCGCAGCGGACCGGAACCGGTGCCCGCGCCGGGCGGCCCCGTCGAACCGCAGGCCCGGCCGCTCGCCTCGCACACCCAGAAACCGAGTGTGCGCAGCTCCGGGGGCCCGTGCAGGGCGAGGTGGCTGCCGATCGCCTGCGTCAGCGCCTGGGCCTGCCATGCCTCGGCCATCAGATCGCGTTCCGCCCCGCCGCCCCGCAGCGCGTCCCGCGTCGCCCGGATCAGTCGTACCGCATCCATGTCGCACCTCCGCCTGAGACCCTGAGAATCCGATGTGTCACTCAGCGTGACGGATCACGGTCCTCGGCGAAAGGGCCCGGTGCGGAACTGTGGACAACATCGCGCCTGTGGAAAACTCGCTCACCCGATCGAGGAAATCCAGCGACCGCCTCCGTCCCACGCGCGCCACCGACAGCGGGCGGACAGCAGCGTCGCGGGAGCCGGGACGGCCCGGGCGCCTCAGCCGCCGAGCCCCTCCCCGGCCGGCGGCGCGCTCTGCGACTGCTTGGCGACCGCGGGCCGTTCCGGCTCCCGCGACGCGGCGGCCGGCAGCGGGAAGCGCCGTTCGTTCCTGTCGATCTTCGCCGAGAGCGCGGCCAGGAGATCGACCCCCAGCACCTCGCAGAACTGCAGCAGATACGCGAGAACGTCCGCGGCCTCGTCCCGTACCCGGTGCGCGCTCTCCGGGTCCTCCATCACCCGGGCCGCCTCCTCGGGCGTGAGCCACTGGAAGATCTCCAGCAGCTCGGACGCCTCGACGCTCAGCGCCACGGCCAGGTTCTTCGGCGTGTGGTAGCCCTCCCAGTGCCGGGCCGCCGCGAAGGCGGCCAGCCGGCGCTGCAGGGCGTGCAGATCCTCGGTCACACCGGCAAGGTCTACCGCATCGCGGCGCCGGTGCGCTCCGAGTCCGGCCCCGTTCCCTGGACGGGGACGCGTTCCCGGTCCTCCACCGGGGCCCCGAGGCGCAGCAGCGTGACACCCTCGGCGCCCTCCGCCACCGTCTCGTCGTGGACCGTTCCCACCAGCCTGATGTGACCTCGCTCGGCCACCTGCCGAGCGAGGTCGAGCAGTTTCCGGGACTGCGCGCGGTCCAGGCCCGCGTCCAGGCCGTCGGCGAGGACGGTCAGCACCTGGACCGCGTCCGGCACCTCGCCGCTGGTGTCGACCTCCAGCACTCCCGGGCCAGTGAGCAGGACCAGGGCCAGAGCCAGGAAGCGCAGCTCCCCGTCACCGAGCCGGTCCACCGTCACCAGTCCGGCCGACCCCCGGTCGATCGCCGCGAGCACGCTGTCGGGGCCCGGTTCCTGCCGCTCCCCCGGAACCACGGTCAGTCCTTCCACGGGCGGCCTGCACACCTCTCGGAGGGCACCCACCAGCGCGGCGTGCCGGGTGCGGCACTCGCCCTGCGTGCGGCGCAGCACCGCGGAAAGGTTGTCGCAGCCGCCCCGCAGCATCCCGTCCGACACCGCGGCAGGAGTCCGCATGCCCTGGGGACGCGGATCGACGGGGAAGACCCCGCGCAGCGCCAGCACGACCTGCTCCGCCGCCGCCAGGACCAGGCGCTGCCCCTCCGTCGTCCCCGCGACGCGCAGCGGAAGCAGGGAGGTGGCCAGCCGGTCGTCCGGAAGGGGTGCCCTGGTGACCGGGACGAGGCCCGCCGTGTGCCAGGCCGCCTGGACCTGGCGGCGGCCGGGATCACGCAGCGCCGTGGAGAGCAGTGTCTCCCCGGCCCCGACCAACCGCTCCCCCACGATGCGCAGTTCGGGCTCGGTCTGCACGGCGACATCGAGCTGCACCGGACCGACGGGGCCCTGCACCGTGCAGCCGATGCGGAATCCGCGCCGGCCCTCGGCGTCCGGCTGGGCGCCGTCCGGCACGCAGGCCGCAACGCCTCCGCGCACCCCGTCGAAGACCGCTTCCAGTTCCTCCCCGGCGGCAAGCTGCCCGAGCACGCCCAGCGCCTCCAGCACGCTCGACTTGCCCGAGCCGCTCGGCCCGGCGAGCAGGGTGAGGGGGCCGAGGGGAAAGCTCGCGCCGCGGTGCGACTTGAAGGCGGACAGCCGCAACTCGGTCACGGAAGGCCGGTGACTGTTCGTGCTCATGCTCGCGAACGTATCGGTGCCGCGGGGTGCCGAACCGTTACGCCGGGCCACCGGTCCTCCGAAAGTGGGTACCTCTCGCGAGCCCGTCGTTAATGTGGCGTCGTGACCGGATACGTGGCGCTCCTGCGCGGGATCAACGTCGGGCCGACGACCAGGCTGCCCATGCAGGATCTGCGGGTGCTGCTGGAGGGCATCGGCGGCACGGGGGTGCGCACCCATCTCCAGAGCGGCAACGCGCTGTTCGACCACGACCGTGCCGATCCGGTGACACTCGCCCGCGAGCTGGAGAAGGCGATCCGCGGCGAGTTCGGCCGCGACGTGCCGTGCGTGGTGCGCGAGGCGGCCGGATTGCGCACGGTGATCGAACGCAATCCGTTCGACATGACCGGCGTCAACCCGGCGCGCTTCCTCGTCACCTTCCTGTCCAGCCAGGTGGACCCGGACCGCATCGCCGGCCTCGACCCGGCGGACTTCGCCCCGGACGACTTCCGCCCGGGCGAACGGGAGATCTACGTGCACTGTCCCGACGGTGTGCAGAAGACCCGCCTCTCGCACGCCTTCTGGGAGAGGCGACTGGGCCTGACGGCCACGGCCCGCAACTGGAACACCGTCACCAAGCTGGCGGCGATGGCCGGGGAGTGACCCGGGCGGCGGCGATCAGCCCAGCCCCCAGCTCTGTCCAAGCCGTCCGGCGGCACAGAGGTTGACATCGAGCACATAGGGGGCGGCGGTCCCGCACTGGGCGGCGCCGGTACCGGGGTCGACAGGCTGTCCGTGTCCCATGCCGGTGATGCTGTAGGTCTCCGCCACCGGCGCGCCGGACGGGTCCTTGTACGTGCGGTGCGGGAAGCCGGCGACGGTGTCGCTCGCATCGGCGGTCTGGTCGGCGCCGTGGACGTCCGTCCACTGCCGCACCAGATCGTCCATGTTGACGGGCTTGACGGTGTAGTCGGCCGTTCCCTGGAAGACCGTCAGCCTCGGCCACGGCCCGGTGTACCCCGGGTAGGCGGCGCGCACCCGGTCGCCCCACTGCCGGGGCGTCTGCGTCGCACCGACGTACATGCACACATAGGGCGATCCCGCGGCCTGCGCGCACCCGTAGGGCAGTCCGGCGACGACGCCTCCGGCCGCGTACACGTCCGGGTACGCGGCCATCATGACCGCGGTCATGCCGCCGCCCGCGGACAGCCCGGTCACGTAGACACGCGTGGGATCGGCCGCCGTGTCGGTGATCTGGCGAGCGGTCATCTGCCGGATGGACGCGGCCTCGCCCTGGCCGCGGGCGATGTCCCCGGGCTGGAACCAGTCGAAGCACTGGCTGATGTTGTTGGCCGTGGTCTGGCCGGGCAGGACGACGGAGAAGCCCCACCGGTCGGCGAGGGCCGTCCACCCGCTCTGTGTCCCGTAGTCGCGGGCGTTCTGCGTGCAGCCGTGCAACGCGACGACGACGGGCCGCCCCTGGGGGAGCCCGGCGGGGACGTACCGGTACATCCTCAGGGCGCCCGGGTTGCTGCCGAAGCCGGTTACCTCCTCGATGGTGCCCGCGGCCTTGGCGGTGGTGGAGGGCAGGAAGGCGGCGGCGAGCGCCGCGACCAGGACGAGCAGGACCGCGCGCAGGCGGCCCGTGCGATGTGCTGCTGCGTGAGTGGTCATGGTGTCGGACGGTAAGTGCCCCGTTCCTCGCGCGACATGGGACGGGGCACCACAGCGCGCGGCTCCGGCGTGGTGTCCGGGGCCGCGGTCAGGAACGGTGTCCGCCCGCGGCTCGACGGGGGGCCGACACCTGGCGCGCCCTACGGGCAACCGATTCAGGGACCGGACGGGGCGGGGCGACGGCGATAGTTTATTGATTGATCCAGAACTGTGGTACGGTGATGCACATGGGACGCAACCGGGAGTTCGACACCGACCAGGCGGTCGATCGCGCGATGGACCTGTTCTGGCGCCGCGGCTATGCCGAGACGTCCCTGCAGGACCTACTCAAGGAACTGTCGATCGGCAGCGGCAGCCTGTACTCGGCCTTCGGGTCGAAGGAGCAGCTCTACGCCCGGGCCCTGGAGCGCTACTGCGCACTGCAGGCAGGCGGCCTGGCGGACATCCTGGAGAACGCGACCGAGATCCGGCCCGCGGTGCACAGGGTCCTCACGGACATGGTCGAGGCCGACCTCACGGACCCCAGCCGGGGGTGCCTCGTGGTCAGCGCCGCCACCGAGCGCGGCGACGACCCGGGCACGGTGGACCGCGTCGGAGCCGCCATGCGGATGGTCGAATCGGCCCTCGCGGGCGCCCTGGAGCGGGCGAAGTCACGCGGCGAGCTGTCCCCGGACAAGAATCCGGTGGAACTGGCCCGCTTCCTGACCACCTTCGTCCAGGGCCTCCGCGTCGTCGGCCAGGCGCGACTCGGCCGGACGTTCACGGAGGACGCGGTCGCGACGGCTCTGCGCAGCCTGGACTGACACCCCCCCAGAGGCACTCACCCCAGCGGCGGCGCTCCCGTCGCGCCGGTGGTCGCCTCCGCGTACCGTAATTGTTTATCAATCAATCCAGAAAAGGACACGTCATGGAACTGCACCTCAAGGACAAGGTCGCCGTCGTCACCGGGGCCAGCAAGGGCATCGGCCTGGCCATCGTCGAGGCACTGGGTCGCGAAGGAGCCCGTGTCGTCGCCGGCAGCCGCTCCTCCACCCCCGAGCTCGACGCACTGCGCGACACCTACGACATCACGGTCGTCCCGGTCGACCTGTCCACCGCCGAGGGCGCCGAGACGCTGGTGCGGCAGGCCGCGGAACGGCACGAGCGGATCGACATCCTCGTCAACAACGTGGGCGGGGCGGACGCGCGGGCCGGATTCCTGGAGGTGGACGACGCCGAGTGGCGCCGGATCTTCGACCTGACCTTCTTCAGCGCGGTGCGCGCGAGCCGCGCGGCACTCCCGCACCTGCTCGCGGCCGAAGGGGCCTCGATCGTCAACATCAGCTCGATCAACGCCCGCCTGCCCTTCCCGATGGTGGTGGACTACTCGGCGGCGAAGGCCGCGCTCACCAGCGTGACCAAGGCCCTGTCGGAGGAGTTCGCACCGCGCGGCGTACGCGTGAACGCGGTCTCCCCCGGTCCGGTCCGCACCCCGTTCTGGACGGCCCCGGGCGCCTTCGCCGACGCGACCGCCGGCGCCGCGGGCACCACGGCGCAGGAGGCACTCGACGTGGTCGTGCCGCAGAGCATGGGCATCAGCACGGGCCGGATCACCGAGCCGCACGAGGTCGCCGACCTCGTCCTCTTCCTCGCCTCGCCGGTCGCGGCCAACATCACCGGTGCCGAGGTCCTCATCGACGGCGGCCAGAACAAGACGATCTGAGCCGCGCCGGGCGAACGCCCCCTGACCGAGGGCTCGATGCGGGGGCATCGGCGAGCGGCGCAGGGGGCCGGCGCAGGGGGGGATCCGTCCGGGGGCCGGCCGAGCGACCCCGTAGGCTGCGCGCGCCAGGAACCACCGCACCGAGGGATCACCGTGAAGCTCTCCGCCGAACTGCTCGATCTGCTGGACCGGCCCAGCACTTGCTACCTCGCGACGACGATGCCCGACGGCTCGCCGCAGCTGACCCAGACCTGGGTCGACACCGACGGCGAGCACGTGCTCGTCAACAGCGTCCAGACGCACGTGAAGACCCGGAACATCCAGCGGGATCCGCGCGTCGCCGTGACGGTCTCGGACCCCGCCGCCCCGACCCGCTACGTCCAGATCCGCGGGCGGGTCGTCGAGGTGAGGACCGAGGGCGCCGCGGAGCACATCGAGAAGCTGTCCCACAAGTACCTGGGCGGGCCCTACCCGTGGTTCGGCGGTCGCGACCAGGTGCGCGTCCTGTTCGTGATCGTCCCGGAAAGCATCAGCGGCATGGTCTGACCCCGGCGCGCCCTGCCGCTCCCACCACACCGCTTCCGCGCCTCCGCCGGTTGCATCACGAACTCGATTTCACTCGTGCGAGAGCACTGCTCTTGACTCCGAGCAATGCACTGCGAGAGCATTGCTCACAGTTCGAAGCATGCCTCACCCGTCACGAATGGGGTTCGTCATGAAACTGCTCTACCGCGGCCCTAACCGGCAGGACCTGCACGACCAGTTCGCCAAGCGGCGCCGGATCGACGCCGACGCGCCGGTCGTGAGCGTGTCGGAGATGCGGATCGAAGCACCGCCGGAGCGGGTCTGGGAGATCATCGCCGACCCCTCCGGATGGTCGTCGGTGCTGCCCGGCCGCCGAATCGTGCGGCTCGACAACGGGGTGACCCAGGACGCCGAGTTCATCTGGGCCATGGGCCGCGCCACGATCACGTCCCGCTTCGCCGTGGTCGACGAGGGGCGTGAACTGACCTGGACCGGCGTCGCCATGGGCGTCAAGGCGGTGGACCGCCAAGTGCTCACGGCGACGCCGGACGGCGGGACCGTCCTGCGCGTGGAGGAGTCGATGGCGGCCCCGCTGGTCCGCCTCGTGTTCAGCCCCGGCAAGCTCCGCGCCCAGCACGAGATATGGATGACCGCGGTCAAGGCCGCCGCGGAGCGCGCAGTACGCGCCGGAGCGGGCACTCAGCCGAGGGGATAGCCGATCTGCTCCATGTCCTTGGCGAGATCGGCCGGGGCCACGTCCGGATTCAGCGCGGCGACCACCTCCGCGGTCAGCGGGCGGAGCGCGAGGACATGCCGGACGGCCTCCCCGTCGACCGGCGTCTCGTAGTAGTCCTCCGCGAAGTCCCGGTACTCCTCCGCCGAGCGGTCAGCCAGCAGGGCGAAGAGACAGCCCGCGCCGTCCGGGTCGTCCGTCCCGTCCTGGGGGAACTCGATCACTCCCGCCCGCCAGGCGGTGTCCTGGGGCTGCCTCCACATACAGACGGTCACCACCGGCATACCGTCCTCGTCCGAGAACGCCGGCTCCTCGACGTACGGACGGAAGACCTCGGGGACCTCGTCGAGGACGCCCGGCCAGGGGCCGTCCGCCACATAGGGACTCATCGGCGATTCGTGGGCGAACCCGCAGACGTAGGCGCCCGCAGGCGAGAAGACGATCGCGTACTCGTTGCCGGAGCCGTCGCGCATCGAGGCCATCTCCTCACTCCCGGACCACTGGGAGTCGTAGGAGTGGTACCGGCCGGCCCACTCGGGGCTGAGGATCGCATCCAGCATGGCCAACGCGCGGCAGTGGTCGCGGAGTACGGAAATGCCGGGCAGGCGCCGGGCGATGTCGTGAACGGTCATGCCCACATCCAAGAGCATGCCGTCGGGCGACCCGCACCCGCCCGGGCGAATCCGGAGGCCGCCCCTCCCCGGCCCCGGCCACCACCCCCGACCGTGACGCAGAGTGATGCCACCCCTTCACTCCAGCGACTGGAGCGACATCTTTCGAGGAGCGAGTCGTTTCACTTGACTCACTCCAGAAGTGGAGTATTGTCCTAATTAGAGCTTTTTATTCACCTCTCTCGAGCTGGTGTTGATCATGGGCGCTGCATTGCTGCCCTCCAAGACGCCTTGTTCCGGCGGCGCAGGAACCCCGTCCGCTGCCGCGGGATCCTGGGCGCTTCCCTGGTCCAGTCAGGCCTGCCACCACGCACGCGAAGCGGTTCGCGGAGCGCTGCGCCAATGGGGCCTGGACGATGTCGCGGACACAGCCGAACTCCTGGTCAGCGAGCTGGTCGGCAACGCGCTGCGGCACGCCCGCGCACCGCTGGCCCTGAACTGCGTACTCCTGGGCGACACCATCTGCTGCGCCGTGATCGACGGCAGTCCGGACCCGCCCCAGGTCGTGGGGGCGGGTTCCGAGGACGAGAGCGGCCGCGGACTGACGCTGGTCGAACTTCTCGCCGCTCGCTGGGGCTCCGACACCAACCAGACGGGCAAGGCCGTGTGGTTCGAGCTGCACTGCGGTCCCGGCAGGTCCCCGACACACGCGGAGCACACCCTGTGACCAGCGTCGAACCCATGGCCGCCGCCACCGCCCGGCTCCGGACGGCCGGGCTGCGGGTGACGGCGCAGCGCATCGCGCTGCTCATGGCGGTGGACGAGTCACCGGGCCACCCCGACGCCGAGGCGCTGCGTCATCTGGCCCTGCGTGTCACGGGCGGCCTGTCCCTGCAGGCCACCTACAACGTCCTGCGCGCCCTCACGGACGCGGGGCTGGTTCGCTGCACCATGATCCCCGGCCAGCCGGGCCGCTACGAGACCGAGCGCGGTGACAACCACCACCACTTCGTCTGCCGCTCCTGCGGGAGCATCCGCAACGTCAAGTGCGCCGTGGGCCGTGCGCCGTGCCTGAGCCCCGAGATCCCGGACACCTACGAGATCGAGGAGGCCGCCGTGACTTTCTGGGGCCGGTGCCCGGACTGCGCCCTGACGCGGGACTGACGGCGAACGCGAACGGAGGGCCCGCCCCCAGGGGCAGGCCCTCCGCCGTGGCGGCCGTCAGGCCGACCGCCACGTCCGCGTCAGGCGGCGGTACGCCGGTTGTGCCGGACCGTGAACCAGGTCCCGGTGGCACCGGCGGCCAGCAGCGCGCCGACGGCCAGGCCCACCGGCAGGGCCGGGAACGCCGGGGCGTCGGTGGTCGCGGCGGTAATCCGCATGGCCGGTCCCGGCGTGATGCTCGTGGCGACGGGCGCCACGTGCCGGATCGGGCCGTAGGACTTGACCGAGCCGTCCGCGTTCAGCACCAGCTGCTTGTTGTTCGGGTGCCGGAAGTCGAACATGCCCGCCAGCGAGCCGGCCGTGGCGTCGAAGGAGCTGTCCCCGACCCGGCCGGTGTGCCAGTTGTCCTCGACGAAACGGATGATCGAGGACTGGTCCGTCAGCGTGTGGTCGACCTTGTTGACCTTGCTGTACGGGGAGACCACCAGGAGCGGCTGACGCGTGCCGGGGCCGCAGCGGTCCGCGTAGCCACCGGCGGCCTTGGGGCCGGCCTGGCAGGCGGGGCTGTCGGTGGTCTTGCCGTTCGAGCCGACCGTGGTGTCCTTCGAGCCGTTGCGGGGCTTGACGAACGTGTGGTCGTACCAGCCGTCGGAGTCGTCGTACGCGACGACGACAGCGGTGGAGCTCCACTGCGGCGACTGCTGCACGGCGTTGATCTGCTGGACGAGGAAGTGCTGCTCGTCGATCGGGTCGGAGTAGGCGCCGTGGCCGTCCTGGTACTCGGGCGCCTTGACGAAGCTGACGGCGGGCAGCTTGCCCGCCTTCAGGGCCGCGTCGAAGTCGGTCAGGTCGTAGTTGTGGTTGGCCTGGCCGTTGTGCCCGATCTCGTCGACGTTCTTGGGCGGCAGGTGGTGCGGGTTGGACGTCGACTTGTAGTACTCGAACGGCGAGTGGTGCGGGCTGTAGTCCACGGCCGCTGCGCCGCCGATGTTGGCGTGCGTGGTGTCGCACTTGGCGTAGTCGCCCTGCTTGCCGTCCCACGGCGTGGAGGGCCGGAAGCCGCCCTGGAACCAGCCCCAGCTGACGTTCTTGGCGTTGAGCAGGTCGCCGATGTTGCGGCCCTGCATCGCGCCGAGCGCGTTGGTACTGGTGTGGTCCTTGTCGGCGCAGTCGTCGTACGCCGGGTCCGGGTCGTTGATGACCGTACCGACGCCCTTGGAGTTCGGGGAGAGCACGGTGTAGGCGTCCGGCGTGGACGTCTGCTTCGGGTGCTCGGTGCCCGAGGCCGGGTCGACGGAGACGACGCCGTGTGTCTGACCCGCGATCAGGTTGAGGGCGCCGGGGGTGGACGGCCCATAGACCGAGCTGAACGAGCGGTCGCCCAGGGTGTAGTGCTGGGCGTAGTTCCACAGCGCGGTGACGGTGTTGCCGTCGTAGTAGTCCATCACCAGGCCCGGCTCGCCGAAGAGGCCGCCGCTGCAGGTGTCGACATTGGTGTTCTGCACGAACTGGTCGGCCTTGCCGCCGTTGTAGGCGTACTGCTCCGGCCCGTAGTTGTGGTTCTGGTCGCAGGTCAGCGCCTGCGAGGAGGCCAGCCGCTGGGGCGCGTACTGGTTGGGGTTCTTCTTCAGCAGCCCGGCGTTCGCGAGGGTGTCGATGTCACGCGGGGTGTTCTTGGCCGCCTTGAACTTGGTGCCGTCGGTGTTGGCGGCCGTCGGGTAGGTGCCGAAGTAGTGGTCGAACGAGACGTTCTCGTCGAACAGGACGACCACGTGCTTGATGGGCGTGGCCGTCGAGGGGGCGGGGTGGTGCCAGTTGGGCGTCGCGGCGTAGGTGGCCGCGCTGCCGCCGAGAACGGTGAGGGCGGCGGCGCCCGCAAGCGCCCCCAGGCTCCGCATCGCCGCTCGTCTCTTCCTGCTGATCATGTTCTGTCACGCTCCGCAGAGGATCGTTGCCTTGGCGTACGTTCTCGGATGCTCCGCCCGTGGAGCGGCGTGATGTCGGAGCGTTGGTGGCGGCGGGATGAACAGGCGGTCAGGGAAGCCGGGCCAAAACTTGACCATCAGTTGACCCGGGGTGCGTACGGTCCCCGCGTGGTGTATGACGAGCGCTCTAGCCGAGCAGGGCGCGTCCGTACCAGTCGTCCGCGTCCTTCACACCGGGCAGTGCGAAGAAGTAGCCGCCGCCGAAGGGCTTGATGTAGTCGACGAGCGGTTCGCCCGCCAGACGGTGCTGGACGGTCTCGAACTGGCGGGCCAGGTCCTGCTGGTAGCTGCAGAAGAGCAGGCCCATGTCGAGGTTGCCGTTGGCGTCCGCGCCCCGGTCGTAGTTGTAGGGGCGCCGCAGGATGCGCTGGTCCGCGGTGCCCGCGGTACGCGGGTTGGCGAGCCGGATATGGCTGTCCAGGGGTATGACGTCGCCCTTGGGGTCGTCGGCGTAACGGGGTGTGTCCCGCTCGTGGTTGCCGTCCAGCGGCGCTCCGGACTCGCGGGCCCGGCCGAACATCCGCTCCTGCTCCGGCAGCGAGACCCGGTCCCAGAACTCCACGAGCATCCGGATCAGCCGGACCACCTGGTAGCTGCCGCCGACGGCCCAGTCCGGCTCGCCGGCGCCCTGGCCGACCCACACCAGGCGGTCCATCTCACGGGCGTCGGAGGAGTCCGGGTTGGCGGTGCCGTCCCTGAATCCCAGGAGGTTGCGCGGGGTGCCGGCAGGGCGCGGCGGGCTGCTGAAGCCGTCCATCCGCCAGCGGACCTGCATGCCGCCGCGGGTGTGCCGGGCGATGTCGCGCAGCGCGTGCAGCACGGTGTCCGTGTCGTCCGCGTGCAGTTGCAGGCTGAGGTCGCCGTGGCACCACTCAGGCAGCAGGTCGTCGTCGGGGAAGGCGGGCATCGCGGTCAGCCGGCGGGGCCTGCGATCGGCGAGACCGAACCGGCCGTCGAAGAGGGAGCCGCCGACGCCGACGGTCACCGCGAGCGCGCCGCCGGGCACCCGCTCCCCGAGCAGCCCGGAGTCGGCGGGCGGTCCGGTGATGCCGACCGGCCGCTGTGTGCCGCCGGAGGTCAGCGCGCGGGCGCGGTCGGTCACGGTGCGCAGCAGGTCGGTGAGTTCGGCGCGGGTGCCCGCGGTCACGTCGAGCGCGGTGAACGCGGTGACCCGGCGCGCGGTCGCGATCACCGACTGCTGGTGGCGGCCGTGGAACGGGGCGACGGGCGGTGCGGCCGCTGCGCCGTCGTCCGCCGCACCGGCGGAGGGCGGCGCCGCTCCGCCGGCGGCGAGCCCGGCTCCGGCAAGCGCCGCGCCCCGCAGGAAACCACGCCGTCCGACTCCTCCGGTTCCCGGCCCTTCCACGGAGCTCACACCGTCCTCCGCGGTTCGCACAGGGTGGCCACCGAGGCCAGCCGTTCCACCAGTTCGTCCAGGGCGGCGTCCACCTTCTCGCGCTGGGCCCGGGTCAGCCGGGCCAGCGGGATCCACTCGCCGTCCGGGGCGAGCCCGTCCAGCGTGTCCTGTGCCGCGTCCAGTTCGTGGTCCAGCTGCGGCAGTTCCTGGTACCGGGTCGCCAGCAGGGGGCGCAACCGGGACAGGACCTCACGGGTGCCGTCGAGGTTGGCGCGGGCGGTGGCCAGATTGCTGCCGCTGCCGTAGTCGGTGCGTCCGGTCAGCTCGAACTGCACGGTGTTCTCCAGGATCTCGTGTGCCCGCAGGCCCAGTTGGGCCGGGTCCATGCGGGCCTGCGACCAGCTGTCGCGCAGCGCGGTGACGGCCGCCACCAGGTCGGCCGCCGGGGCGCGCAGGCTGCCCGCGGACCGGCCGTGCCACAACCCGTACTCGATGCGGTGGAAGCCGGTGAAGGACGGGTCGGCCACGCCACCGGGCAGGCCCGCGTCCGTCCCGTTGATCTGCCCGTCCGCGTCGCCGAAGGCGTCGTACGCGGCGCCGAGCCGCTCGTACTCCAGGTGCGCCGGCAGCCAGGCCTTGCGCGCCGCGGCGAGATCACCGCGGTCGACGGCGTCCCGCAGATCCCCGGTGAGCCGCACCACGCGGTCCAGCCCTCCGGCGACCCACTTCTGGTAGGCGATCGACGGCGGGACAAGGTCCTGCCGGCTGACCGGGGCGGCGGCGGGCCCGCCCTGTCCCGAAGTGATGCGGACCGTGGGCCCGGTGATCGCGTCGCCGTCGTCGGGCACGCACTGGAACGCGTACGCGCCCTTGCCGATGTCGACGGTCAGCGAACGGGTCGTGCCGGGGCCGATGTCCTCGACCTCGCCGTACACGGCCTTGCTCGCGGCGTCCTCCAGGTAGACCTCGGCGGCCACGTCGGAGGAGTTGTGCAGGTCGAAGACCTGAAGGCCGGGCCGCGCGTCGGCCCAGCCGGTGCCGCAGGCACCGCGGGAGACCTGGACGGTGGTGTGCGGTGGTCCGGCCGCGGCCGCCCGCGCGGCAGGAGGTGAGTCCTGCCACAGGACGACGGCGGCGAAGACGGCCAGCACCACCACGATGCCGGTGGCGCCCCACAGACGGGGTGAGCGCAGTCCCGGGCCGGACAAGGGCATTCCGGGCCTCCCCCGGTGTCGTACGGTGCGTTGATCACCTCATGCTAGGCAGCGGAATCAGGTCAAAACGCTTCCCTGAGAAATCGATGACCAAGAGTTCCCTCGTGGTTCACCCGCCCCGTCGGGAACGCGCGAAGGCCGCCGCCCCCAGAGGGACGACGGCCTCGGCCGGACCGGAGAGGTCAGAGGGAGCCGCCGGGCTTGAGCGCGGTGGCGATGCGGGTCACACGGGCACCCAGGTAGTGGGCGGCGTCCAGACGCGCGGCGTCGGGAAGGTCCGCACCGTTGTTGGAGGGGTGCGAGGGGCCGTAGGGGTTGCCACCGGCCGCGAAGAGCAGCGGGTCGGTGTAGCCGGGGGACGCGATGAGTCCACCCCAGTGGTAGAAGGTGTTGTTGATCGCGAGGATGGTGCTCTCCTGGCCGCCGTGGGCGTTGGCCGCGGAGGTGAAGGAGGCGTAGACCTTGTTGGCCAGCTTGCCCTGGGCCCACAGCGGGCCGGTCTGGTCGATGAACTGCTTGAGCTGCGCGGCCGGGAGGCCGAAGCGGGTCGGCGAGCCGAAGAGCACGGCGTCGGCCCACTCGAGGTCGTCGTTCGTGGCCTCGGGGATGTCCTGCGAGGCGCGGTGGTTCTCCGCCCACACGGGGTTGCTGTTGATCGCGGCCTCGGGCGCGAGTTCCGCCACGCGGCGCACCCGGACCTCAGCCCCCTCCTTCTGCGCGCCTTCGGCGATCGCCTGCGCCAGGCTCCGCACCGAGCCGGTGGCCGAGTAGAAAATGATCGAGACGCGTGTCACGTGTTTCGCTCCTTGCTGTGCCGGATCTTGCGGGCAGGGCGCCGCCCTGCACATGGTTGAACATTAAACGACACCGCTCCGGTCCGCCAGTCCGGCCACAGTGGCGCGCGTCTCACTCCGGCCCGGACTTCCGACCGCGGCACGGAGCCCGCCGACTTCAAGCGCCGGGCACAGCCGCGAGGAACTGACGCTTCGTCAGGCGGTGGCTGCTGCCTCGGCAATCTGCTCCGCGCTCGGCGCGATCCTGGGCGAGGCGAGCGTCACCACCACATTGACCACGGCGAAGGCGGCCGCGACGAGCAGTCCGCGGTGGAACCCCTCGACGAGGGCCTGCTGCTGGGCCATGCCGTCCGCGAGCGCGGCATGGGAGCGCGAGACGGACAGGGTCGTCGCGAGGGCCAGTCCCAGCGCGCCGCCGACCTGGTAGAAGGCGGTGACGACACCCGAGGCCGCACCTGCCTCATGGTGTTCGACGTCCACGACGGCCGCGATCTGCGCGGGGACACCGACCGCGATGACACCGGCCCCGAACAGGATCAGACCCGGCAGCAGGTGCGAGGCGTATCCGCTGTCCGCGCCCGTCCCGGCGAGGAGCAGCAGGCTCAGCGCGCTCAGCGCGGCGCCGCACAACTGGACGGTGCGCGTGCCGAAACGGTGCACCAACGGCGGCGTGACGACGGCGACGAGGATGGCGGCGGCACCCATCGGCAGGATCTCCATGCCGGTCCTCAGCGCCGAGGCACCGCGGACCTGCTGGAGGTAGATCGCGGTCAGGAAGAACATCGCAAGGAAGGACGCGCCGTTCAGGGCCAGGGCGCCGCTCGACGAGCTGAGTGCCCGGGAGCGGAACAGCCGCAAGGGCACGAGGGGCGCCGCGGAACGGGCCTCGACCGCGACGAAGGCGGCCAGCAGGACCACTCCCGCCGCAAGGCAGCCGACGACCTCGGCCGATCCCCAGCCCACCGGCTCGGCCCGCACCACGCCGTAGACCAGGGCCAGCAGTCCCGCGGTGCTCAGCACCGAGCCGAGGAGGTCGAAGCCGTGACCGGACCGGCGGGCGACGGCGCGGATGATCAGCGGGGTGGCCGCGATCAGGGCCACGACGACGGGGACGTTGACGAAGAAGACCCAGCGCCAGCTGAGCGAGTCGACGAGCAGGCCGCCGGCCACCACGCCCAGCGTGCCGCCGAGGCCCGCCAAGCCGCCCCACACGCCCATGGCGATGTTGCGCTGCCTGCCGTGCGCGAAGGTGACCGTCAGGATCGACAGGGCCGCCGGGGACATCAGGGCTCCGCCCAGTCCCTGCACGGCCCGGGCGGCGATGAGCGCGCCCGGGGTGCCGGCCAGGCCGGCGACGAGCAAGGTGACGCCGAAGAGGGCGAGGCCGGTGAGGAAGACCCGCCGGGATCCCAGCAGGTCGGCGGCGCGGCCGCCGAGGAGCAGGAACCCGCCGAACACCAGGGTGTATGCGCTGATGACCCACTGCAGGCCGTCGGCGGTGAAGTCGAGATCCGTCTGGATACGGGGCAGTGCGACGTTCACGATCGTCACGTCGAGCACCACGATGAATTGTGCGAGGGCCAACACCGTCAGGGTCGCCCAAGGGCTGCGCCGCATGGAATTCCTCATCAGAACAGGGAGATGGTGCGGAGAAGTTGACGCGTCGCCGAATGCCGCGCGCCGGGCCGGAACGCGTCGGGGCGATTCCGGAAGAATGATGTTTACAGCGTAAGCATAGGCATGAGATTACAGCGTAAACAAGTGCGTCCCCGCATCGGCCCTCGCACATGTACGCTGTAAACCCGGTCGGTCAGGGAGGTCGCACATGGAGTCACCGAGGAAGCGCCTGGACCGCGACGTCCTCGTGACCACGGCCCTCTCCCTCGCCGACACGGAAGGACTCACCGCCGTGACCACGCGCCGCGTCGGCCAGGAGCACGGGGTCTCCGCGATGGCCCTCTACCGGCACTTCCGCGACAAGGACCAGATCCTCGACGCCGTCGCCGAGCGCCTCCTGTCCGAGGTCCGCCTCCCGGAACCGGACGACCGCCCCTGGGACGCCCAACTCCACGGCGTCCTCACGTCGCTGCTCACCGTCCTGCGCCCGCACGCCGCCGCGGCCGGACTCGTCACCACCCGGATCCTCGGCTCGCCGTCGGGTCTGGCCATCGCGGAGCGGACGCTGGAACTGCTGGCCGGCGCGGGCTTCGAGGTCGAGCAGGCCGCGGAGATCGCGAGCCAGTGCCTCTGCTCGATGGTCACGCTCGTCGTGACGGAGCCCGGCGGCGGCCGGGCCGAGGAAGCGCCGGCACGGGACGACGCGGTCCAGGCCAAGCGGGCATCCCTGGAGGCGCTCCCCGCCGAGCGCTACCCGCACGTCGTCGCGGCCGCGGCCGCCCTGGCGTCGTGCGCGAGCGACGACGTCTACTACGCGCGCGGCGTCGACCTCCTGGTCGCCGGCATCCGCGGCGTCCGCACCGGCGCGCACACCCCCGCCGTCTGACGCGGGGCGGCGACCGCGCCGCCGCAACGGCCGCGGGCGCACGACGCCCGCAGATCCGTCACGCCACCGCTCCGCGCCGACGCGGCCACCAGGTGCCGCCACCTGCCCTCGCGTGCCCGTATGACGGTCCTCACGTTGGTACCGGACTCATGGGTCCGGTAGCGTTCGGGGCATCCGGACCTCAGAGTCCACATCTTCCCCGGCCCCTCAGAAAGGCGCCAGCGATGACCCACGCGCGGATCAGCGAAGCCCTCCGAGCCCTGGTGTTCGAGCCCCGACTCCCCCTGGACGAGGCCCTGGACACGTACTACGCCCCCGACTACACCCACCGCAGCGACGGAAGGACCATCGACCGCGCCGAGTTCGCCGCCATGGTCGCCCGCACCCGCGCCGGCATCACCAAGGGCACCGTCACCGTGGTCGACGAACTGCGGGACGGCTCCGTCTATGCCGAACGGCACGTCTTCGAGATCACGCTTGCCGACGGCTCCACCCAGCACCGGGAGATCGCGATCTTCGGAACGCTGGCCGAGGACGGCCGCTTCCGGCACTTGAGCGAGACCGGCTTCAGCCTCGCCCCGGACCCGGCTCCCTGACCCGCAGAAAGCAGCAGAAGCACCGAGCCACCGAGCCACCGAGCCACCGAACGAACGGAGAACCCCCATGCCCCGCCTGGCGAACCCGGACCCGCACGCCCTCCCTGCCGACGTGCGCGAATTCCTCTCCTTCCTCCCGCCGGACCCGCTGGTCAAGATGCTGTCCCACTCGGCCGGCACGGTGCGGCCCTTCATCGAGCTCGCCAAGGCGCAGTTCACCGCACTCGAACTCCCCGCCCGCTCAAGGGAACTGGTGATCCTCACCGTCGCCGAGTACACCGACTGCGCCTTCGTCACCGCCCAGCACGAGCCGATGGCGCAGGCCGCGGGAGTCGACGCAGCGACGCGCCGGCTCATCGCCGAGCGGGAGCTGGAGAGCCCCGCCCTGTCGCCGTACGACAAGGCCCTCCTCCGCCTCACCGCCGAGGTGGTGCGGAGCCCGCACGTGTCCGACGAACTCTTCGCCGAGGCGCGGCGGTTCCTCAGCGACCGGGAGATCGTCGAGGTGCTGCAAGTGGCCGGCTACTACTGGTCGTTCAGCCGGGTGTGCACGGTGCTCGATGTCGAGATCACCAAGGTGTACGGCGACGAACCCGTCCTCAACGACGCTCCCGGCCCGGAATCCGGCAGCCGCTGACCCCACCCGAGGCGGTCCCCGTGAACATGCTCCCCCAGCCGGACGGCGACGAGACCCCGCTCGTCCGTGTCGACTTCTCCGACGACGCGGCCTGGCGCCTGATGCGCCGGGCACTCGCCACCCCCTCCGAGGACGGCTTCATCGCCTACCTGCACATCGTGGAGGACCCCGCCTGCCGCGACCTGGCACCCGCGCGGATCGCGGCGCTCTCGCCGAGGCGGGAGCGGCCCCGGGACCGGCTCGTCGTCATGGCCGACAGGACCTCGCTCGCCTCCCCCGAGATGCCGCTGCTCGCTCTGCGGGTCGGCGAGCAGGGGCGGTTCGACACGCTGCGCGTCGTCGCGCGTCAGCTGTACTCGATCGAGAACAACCTGGCCCTGGCGAACATGGCCTGGGAGGACTTCACCGGATTCGCGGACGACGACGGCGTCTTCCGCGGTTTCCGAAGTTCGACGCGTCAGGGCCGCAGGGCCTGGAGCACCAGTTCCCCGTAGCGCCGCCAGACCGCCGGGTCGCGTTCCGCCACGGTCATGAGCTGAAGCGCGGCGCCGCACAGGACGACCCTCAGGTCCAGCAGCGTCGCGTCCTCGCGGACCGTCCCGGTCGCCTTGGCCGCCTGCATCAACTCCGTCAGCACGGTGAGGACGGAGCCGGCCGCGGGCGAGGCGGCCTCCGCCAGCCGTCCGGTCAGCAGCCGGTCGCGGGCCAGGGTCTCGAAGAGCCGCAGCACATAGGCGTGGAACGCGCGGCCGGGGTCGGTCTCGCCGAGCGCGGCCTCGGTCTCCCGCCGGAGCTCCTCCAGGCGCAGCCGCGCGATCGCCTCGACCAGGTCCTCCTTGGCCGGGAAGCTCCGGTAGACGGTGGCCTTGCCGACCCCCGCCCTGGCCGCGATCTGCGGCACGGTGGCCTGCGGGCCGAGCTCGGCGAACACCTCGATCGCGGCGGCGACGACCCGCTCGTGATTGCGGCGCGCGTCCGCCCTCTTCAGGGGTGCGGCCGGCGCCGCTTCCCACGGCCCGGCCTCGGAAGTCTGCATGCCACCAGTCTGCACGGCCCCGACCCGTGCCCCCGCCGGGGGCGCGGGGGTCAGCTGTCCTTGGGCGCAGGCTCCAGGATCGCCACGCACTCCACGTGGTGCGTCATCGGGAAGAGGTCGAACGCCCGCATGCGGCGCGGGACATAGCCCGCTTCGCCGAACCAGCGCAGGTCGCGGGCGAGGGCGGCCGGGTCGCAGGCGACGTACGCGATGCGGCGGGGGGCCAGGGAGGCGACGTGGGCGACCGTGGCGCGGCCGGCGCCCGTGCGGGGCGGGTCGAGCACGACGAGGTCGGCCTCGGTGATGCCGGTGCGGGGCAGGACCGTCTCGACCTTGCCCTGCTCGATGCGGACCCGGTCGAGGTCGCCGAGGTTGTGGCGGGCGTCCTCCACCGCGCGCTTTCCGGACTCGATGCCGAGCACGGCACCGGTCTCGCCGACCCGTTCGGCCAGCGCGCCGGCGAACAGTCCCACTCCGCAGTAGAGGTCGAGGGCCGTCTCGCCCTTGCGGGGCGTGAGGCCCTGCATGACGGCCTCGACGAGGAGTTCCGCGGCCATCGGATGGACCTGCCAGAAGCCGCCGGACCCGACGCGCCAGGTGCGGTCGTCCGCGCGCTCGCGCACGAAGCCGCGACCGTGGACGCGGTGCACACCGCCCTGCTCGTCGACGCGCATGACCGACACCGGCCGGTCGAGCTCCACGATGGGGAGCCGCCCGCCGGGGCGCGGCGTGATGATGACCTGCCGGTCGGAGGAGCCGGTGGCGGAGATCGCCTCGACGGTGGCGATGCCGGGCCAGTCGCGGGACTCCACGCCCAGCTCGGAGACGCCCGGGGCGGCGATCAGGCAGCGGTCGATCCGCTCGACCTCGTGGGAGCGGTGGCGGCGCAGACCGGCGTGCCCGTCGGCGTCGACGGCGTACTGGACACGGGTGCGCCAGGCCGGGACCTCGCCCTTGGCGACTTTGTCGCCGGGAGCGGGCTCCACGGTGCCGTCCCAGCCGGCCTCCTGGGGGGTGAGGCCGCCGAGCCGCTCCAGCTGCTCGGTGATGACCTGGACCTTCAGCCGCCGCTGCGCGCCGGGCGCCGCGTGCTGCCAGTCGCAGCCTCCGCACTTGCCCGGTCCGGAGAAGGGGCAGGGCGCCTCGACCCGGTCCGGGGAGGCCTCGAGGATCTCCACCGCGTCGGCGCGCAGGAAGCGGGAGTCCGGGCCGCCCTCGGTGACCTGGGCGATCACGCGCTCGCCGGGGAGGGCGTGCCGGACGAACAGCACCTGGCCCTCGTGGCGGGCGACGCAGTGACCGCCGTGCGCGACGGGGCCGACCTCGACCTCGTAGCGCTCGCCGACGAGGGCGTCGGCCTCGGGGGCCTTCGTACGGTGCTGCATCTCGGAACGGGCTCCTGACAACGGGGGGACGAGGACGGCAGCTCACCAGTCTACGGTGCGCCGCCGCCCTCCTCTCACGCCCGTTCGCTGGGCTCCCGGCGCCTGCGCGGGCGGCCGACCTCGCCGCGGCGCACCGAACCGGGGGCGTTCCACTCGGCGCCCTTGCGGGCCCGGACCTTGGCGCGCTCGGAGGACTCCAGCTGCCAGGGCACCGAAGTGACCATCACACCGGGGGTGAACAGCAGCCGGCCCTTGAGCCGCAGGGCGCTCTGGTTGTGCAGCAGGTGCTCGTACCAGCGGCCGACCACGTACTCCGGGATGAAGATCGAGACGACGTCGCGCGGGCTGCTGCGGCGCAGGCTCTTGACGTAGTCGACGATCGGCCGGGTGATCTCGCGGTAGGGCGAGTCCAGCACCTTCAGCGGCACGTCGATGCCGCGCCGCTGCCAGTCCGCCTGCAGCGCCTTGGTGTCGGCCGGGTCGACGTTGATGCTGAGCGCCTCCAGCGAGTCCGAGCGGAACAGCTTGGCGTAGGACAGGGCGCGCAGCGTGGGCTTGTGGACCTTGGAGACCAGCACGATCGAGTGCACCCGGGACGGCTTGGCCTCCTCCTCGCCGGGTTCCTCCGCGGCCGCGAGCTCGCTGGAGACCCGGTCGTAGTGGCGGCGGATGGCGGTCATCGTCGCGTAGAACAGGCCCATGCCCAGGACCGCGACCCAGGCGCCGTGGGTGAACTTGGTCAGCAGGACGACCACCAGCACCAGGCCGGTGAAGAAGGCGCCGAAGGTGTTGATCGCGCGCGAGCGGATCATGTGGCGGCGCACCGCGGGGTCGGTCTCGTCGGCCAGGTGCCGGTTCCAGTGCCGGACCATTCCGATCTGGCTCAGGGTGAACGACACGAAGACGCCGACGATGTAGAGCTGGATCAGCCGGGTCGAGTCGGCCCCGTAGAGGTAGACGAGCACGGCGGCGAAGGCGGCCAGCAGCACGATGCCGTTGCTGAAGGCCAGCCGGTCGCCGCGGGTGTGCAGCTGCCGCGGCAGGTAGCGGTCCTGGGCGAGGATCGAGCCGAGCACCGGGAAGCCGTTGTACGCGGTGTTGGCCGCCAGGAAGAGGACGAGGGCGGTGGCCCCCGCGAGGAAGATGAACGGGATCGAGCCGTCGCCGAACACCGCGGAGGCGACCTGCGCGATCACCGGGTCCTGGGTGTAACCCGCGCCGACCGGCTTGCCGTTCACGAGCAGGTCGGTGGCCGGGTTCTCGGCCATCCGCACCTTCGTGTACAGCGCGAGCGCGATGATGCCGCAGAACATCGTCACCGCGAGCAGACCCATGGCGGCCAGCGTCGTGGCGGCGTTCTTCGACTTCGGCTTGCGGAAGGCGGGCACGCCGTTGCTGATCGCCTCGACGCCGGTGAGCGCGGCGCAGCCGGAGGAGAAGGCCCGCAGCAGCAGGAAGACCAGGGCGAAGCTGGCCAGTCCGGTGTGCTCGGCCTTGATCGTGTAGCCCGCGGTCGGAGCGTGCATCTCGCTGCCGGTGGCGATCTTGAAGATGCCCCAGAGCAGCATGCAGAAGACGCCGAAGACGAAGGCGTACGTGGGGATCGCGAAGATCGTCCCGGACTCGCGCACACCGCGCAGGTTCATCAGCATGAGCAGCACGATCATGCCGATCGCGCCGATCACCTTGTGCTCGACGAAGAACGGCACCGCCGAGCCCAGGTTCTCCACGCCCGAGGCCACCGACACGGCCACGGTGAGCACGTAGTCGACGAGCAGCGCGCTGGCCACGGTGAGCCCGGCGCGGGGCCCGAGGTTGGTGGTCGCGACCTCGTAGTCGCCGCCCCCGGAGGGGTAGGCGTGCACGTTCTGCCGGTATGAGGCGACGACCGTGAACATCAGCACCACGACCGCGACCGCGATCCAGGGGCTGAAGTGGTAGGCCGACACTCCCGCGATCGACAGGACGAGGAGCACCTCGCCCGGCGCGTAGGCAACGGAGGACAGCGGGTCCGAGGCGAAGACCGGGAGAGCCAGCCGCTTGGGCAGGAGGGTCTCCCCGAGCTTGTCGCTCCGCAGCGCCCGCCCGATCAGGATCCGTTTCGGAAGGTCGGTCAGTTTGGACACCCGAGGATGTTAGAGGATCGTCAAGGTTTCCGACCCACCGCCCACCTATCGAGCGGTTACGTGCGTGTGTAGCTTTGGCCGCGGTCTGAGACCCTGAGAGGGAATCGGCCACATCGTTGACAGCCGGAAGGACGGTCGTGCACGTCGTGATTATGGGTTGCGGGCGAGTGGGTTCCACTCTCGCGCACTCCCTTGAGCAGCAAGGTCATACAGTGGCCGTGGTGGACCAGGATCCGACGGCGTTCCGCCGCCTGGGCTCGGGTTTCAGCGGGCGCCGCGTGACCGGGGTCGGGTTCGACCAGGACACGCTGCGCGAGGCGGGCATCGAGGAAGCCGGCGCCTTCGCCGCCGTCAGCAGCGGCGACAACTCCAACATCATCGCGGCCCGGGTGGCCCGTGAGATGTTCGGCATCGAGAACGTGGCCGCCCGCATCTACGACCCCCGCCGTGCCGAGGTGTACCAGCGTCTGGGCATCCCGACCGTGGCCACCGTGCGCTGGACGGCCGACCAGATGCTGCGCCGCCTGCTGCCGTCGGGTGCCGAGCCGTTGTGGCGCGATCCGAGCGGTGGGGTGCAGCTCGCCGAGGTGCACACCGACACCGCGTGGGTGGGCCACAAGGTCAGCCGGCTCCAGGAGGAGACCGGGGTGCGCGTGGCGTTCCTCACCCGGCTCGGCGAGGCGATGCTGCCGACGTCCGAGACCGTTCTGCAGGAGGGCGACCTCGTCCACGTGATGATGCGCACCAATGAGGTCGAGCAGGTCGAGGCCGCGTTCGCCAAGGGTCCCGAGGAGACGAGCCGATGAGGGTCGCCATCGCAGGGGCGGGTGCCGTGGGCCGCTCGATCGCGGGTGAGCTGCTGGAGAACGGCCACGAGGTCCTCCTGATCGACAAGAACCCGACCTCGATCTCGGTCGAGCGGGTACCGCAGGCGGAGTGGCTGCTGGCCGACGCCTGCGAGATCACCTCGCTGGACGAGGCGGCGCTGCAGCGCTGCAATGTGGTGATCGCCGCCACGGGCGACGACAAGGTCAATCTCGTGGTGTCGCTGCTCGCCAAGACGGAGTACGGCGTGCCGCGCGTGGTCGCCCGGGTGAACAACCCCAAGAACGAGTGGCTGTTCAACGAGGCCTGGGGCGTGGACGTCGCGGTCTCCACCCCGCGGCTGATGTCTGCCCTGGTCGAGGAGGCGGTGAGCGTCGGCGACCTGGTCCGGCTGATGCGCTTCAGCCAGGGTGACGCGAACCTGGTCGAGTTGACGCTGCCCGAGGAGGCCGCGCTCGTCGGCACCCGCGTCGGCGACGTGCGCTGGCCCGAGGACACCGCGCTGGTGACCATCATCCGTGGTCACCGGGTGCTCACGCCGTCCAAGGACGACGCGCTGGAGGCGGGCGACGAGTTGCTCTTCGTCGCGGCCCCGCACCGCGAGGAGCAGCTGGAGGACCTGCTCTCGGTCCGCAGCGGCGCCTGACCCGCGGGCCCGGCGCATACGAAGGGGCGCCCGGAACCACGTGGTTCCGGGCGCCCCTTCGTGCCGTGCGGAGGGAGTCGCCAGCGGGCGCTGTCAGCGCTCCGCGGCCTCCTTGGCGGCCCGTTCCTCGGCTTCCTTCGCTTCGGCGGCCTCCATCTCCGCGATCACGTCGATCGGCGGCGGGGCCTTCGCGAGGAAGATCCACGTCAGGTAGACGGCGAGCAGGAACGGCGGGATGCCGAGCGCGACCTTGACCCAGCCGAGCTGGGTGGCGTTGCCCCAGAAGTACAGCGGGAAGAGCACCGCCGACTTCGCCAGCAGGATGATGCCCCAGGCCCAGGTGGCCTTGGTGTACGCCACGAGCCGCCCGGGGTTCCTGGTCTTCCAGGAGAGGTTCTCCTTCAGGATCGGGCCGAGGAGCAGCCCGATCAGGGGGTAACCCACCAGCGCCGAGATCACGTAGGCGACCGCGAGCCCCAGGGTGTAGAGCATGCCCGGCAGGTAGAAGTTCTTCGCGTCCCCGGAGAGCATGGCGAAGACCGCGCCGAAGGCGACGCCGAAGACGCCGCTGAAGGCGTGCTTGAGCGTCTGCTTGCGCACCAGCCGGGCGAGCGCCAGCACCAGGGAGAGGCCGAGCGCGGCCACCGCCGCCGTCTTGATGTCGTGGTTGATCGTGTAGATCAGCACGAACACCAGACCGGGCACCGTGGTGTCCACCATGCCCCAGACGCCGCCGAAGGCCTCCAGGAGCGCGTGGTCCGCGGCTGCCCTGGAGGCCGCCGCGTCGTGCTCCGGGCCCTGCGGCCCGGCATCGGTGCCGGGCTCTGTCCCGGTCCGCTTGTCGATCGACGCCACCGGCTACTCCTGTCCGACCGGACGCAACTCGTACTTGGGGTTGAACAGCACCGGACGGCCGCGGTTCATGGAGATCCGCCCCGACGCGATGATCCTGCGGCCCGGCTCGATACCGACGATGCTCCGCCGCCCGAGCCACACGACGTCGAGCGCCGCCGAGCCGTCGAACAGCTCCGCCTCCAGCGCGGGGACGCCGGCACGGGGACGCAGCGTGACTGCGCGCAGTGTACCCGTCACCGTGACGATGTCACGGTCGTGGCAGTCGCAGATCCGTGTGCACCCGACGTCCGCGGTGTCCCGCCGCAGCTCGTCGGAGTGCAGCTCCTCCTGGGAGGTGGACAGGCGGTCGAGCATCCGGCGAAAACGGCCGGCGGGTCGGTCCGAACGGGTGGTACCACTCATACTCCGAAGGGTACCGGGCCAGGTGCCGGGTTCACTTCTCGAAGCGGTAGCCCATCCCCGGCTCGGTGATGAAGTGCCGGGGATGCGCGGGGTCCGCCTCCAGCTTGCGCCGCAGCTGCGCCATGTAGACCCGCAGATAGTTGCTCTCCGTGCCGTACGAGGGCCCCCAGACCTCCTGGAGCAGCTGCTTCTGGCTCACCAGGCGGCCGGTGTTGCGGACCAGGACCTCCAGCAGGTGCCACTCGGTCGGGGTCAGGCGGACGTCGGCGCCGTCGCGGTTGACCTTCTTGGCGGCCAGGTCGACGGTGAAGGACTCGGTCTCCACGGTGGCGGCGCCGTCCTCGGGGCCGCCGGGCGTGGCCCGCCGGACGGCGGCGCGCAGCCGGGCCAGCAGTTCGTCCATGCCGAAGGGCTTGGTGACGTAGTCGTCCGCGCCCGCGTCCAGCGCCTCGACCTTCTCGTCGGACGCCTGGCGGGCGGAGAGCACGATGATCGGCACCCGGGTCCAGCCGCGCAGGCCCCGGATCACCTCGACGCCGTCCATGTCGGGCAGACCGAGGTCGAGCACGATGACGTCGGGGTGCCGGGCGGCCGCGAGCGCGAGCGCGGTCGCACCGTCATGGGCGGCGTCGACCTCGTATTTGCGGGCACGCAGGTTGATCACGAGAGCCCGCACGATCTGCGGCTCGTCGTCGACCACGAGCACCCGGTTCATGGGGCCTGCCTTTCGTTCACTGCAACGGTCTTGGGGGCTGCGGCGGCCACGGACATGTGACCGGGCGACGCGCTCATGTCGTCGCCTCGGCGGGGAGGTCCGGCGTCGCGGGAGGGCTGCCGGGCGCGGCCTTGAGGGTGAGCACCATGGTCAGGCCGCCGCCGGGGGTGTCCTCCGGATGCAGGGCCGCGTCCATGGCGTCGGCGAAGCCGCGGGCGACGGCCAGGCCGAGGCCGACGCCGTTGCCCCGGGGCGCGTCGCCGTAGCGCTGGAAGGGCTCGAAGATCCGGTCCTTGGCGGTGTCCGGCACGCCCGGTCCGCGGTCGACCACGCGCAGGTCGACGCGGTCGCCGAGGGCGCTTGCGGCCACCAGCACCTTGGTTCCCTCGGGGCTGTACTTCACGGCGTTCTCGACGATGTTGGCGACGCTGCGCTCCAGCAGTCCCGGGTCGACGGAGACCATGGGCAGCGTCTCGGGGACGTCCAGGGTGACGCTTCCGTCGGGGACGCCGCGCAGTGCCTTGGGCACAACCTCGTCCAGGTCGATCTCGCGGATCAGCGGATTGACGGTGCCGGTCTGCAGCCGGGACATGTCGAGCAGATTGCCCACCAGGTTGTCCAGCCGGTCGGCGCCGTCCTCGATGCCCGCCAGCAGTTCGGCCTCGTCCTCCTCGGACCAGGCGACGTCGTCCGAGCGCAGCGAGCTGACCGCCGCTTTGATGCCCGCGAGAGGGGTGCGCAGGTCGTGGGAGACGGCGGCGAGCAGGGCGGTGCGGATCCGGTTGCCCTCGGCGAGGCCGCGGGCGAGGGCGGCCTCGTCCTCCAGCCGCTGCCAGTCCAGGACGCCGGCGGCCTGGGCCGCGAAGGCGGACAGCACACGGCGGTCCGAGGCGGGCAGCACGCGGCCGGTGAGGGCGAGCGAGAGGTTGTCGCTGACCGGCACCTCCACGTCGGCGTCCTCGGGACGCAGGCACCCTGTGCCGCCGACACCGGCGGCACAGGTCCACGCCTCGTGCTCACCCGCCCGCTCCAGCAGGACCACCGACTCCATGCCGAAGGTCTCCCGCACCCGCTCCAGCAGCGCCTCCAGCGAGTGCTCCCCGCGCAGCACGCTGCCCGCCAGGTAGGACAGGATCTCCGCCTCGGACTGGAGTCTGGCCGCCAGGTGCGTGCGGCGGGCCGCCAGGTCCACGACCGAGGCGACGGCGAGGGCGACCACCACGAAGATCACGATGGCGATCACGTTCTCCGGCTTGGAGATCGTGAAGGTGTGCAGGGGCGGCGCGAAGTAGTAGTTCAGCAGCAGGGAGCCGCCGACGGCGGAGACGAGCGCGGGGTACAGGCCGCCGGTGAGCGCCGCCGCGACCGTCAGGGCCATGAACAGCAGCATGTCGGTGGCCAGGCCGAGGCCGCTGTGCAGATGCGTCAGCACGGCGCACAGCACGATCGGGCCGAGCACGCCGGTCAGCCAGCCCGCGATCACCCGCGAGCGGCCGAGCCGGGCCCCGCGGGCGATGGGCAGGCCGCGGCCCTTGGCGGCCCGCTCGTGGGTGACGATGTGCACGTCCAGGTCGGGACCGGACTCCCGGGCCACGGTCGCGCCGACGCCGGGGCCGAGCACGTACTGCCAGGCCGGGCGGCGGCTGGTGCCCAGCACGATCTGGGTGGCGTTCACGCCGCGCGCGAAGTCCAGCAGGGCGGAGGGCACGTCGTCGCCGACGACGTGGTGGAAGGAGCCGCCGAGGTCCTCCACCAGGGTGCGCTGGACCGCGATCTCCTTGGGCGAGCCGGCCGCCAGGCCGTCGCTGCGGGCGATGTGGACGGCGAGGATCTCGCCGCCCGCGCCCTTGGCGGCCATCCGGGCCGCGCGCCGGATCAGGGTGCGCCCCTCGGGGCCGCCGGTCAGTCCGACGACGATGCGCTCGCGGGCCTGCCAGGTGGTGGAGATGTGGTGGTCGGCGCGGTACTGCCGCAGGTACTCGTCGACCCGGTCGGCGACCCACAGCAGCGCCAGTTCGCGCAGCGCGGTCAGGTTGCCCGGCCGGAAGTAGTTGGACAGGGCCGCGTCGACCTTGTCGGGGGCGTAGATGTTGCCGTGCGCCATGCGGCGGCGCAGCGCCTGGGGCGACATGTCGACCAGCTCGATCTGGTCGGCCCTGCGCACCACCTCGTCGGGGACGGTCTCGCGCTGGCGCACCCCGGTGATCGACTCGACGGCGTCGCCGAGCGACTCCAGGTGCTGGATGTTGACCGTCGATATGACGTTGATCCCGGCCTGGAGCAGTTCCTCGACGTCCTGCCAGCGCTTCTCGTTGCGGCTTCCGGGGACGTTGGTGTGGGCGAGCTCGTCGACAAGGGCGACCTCGGGCCGGCGGGCGAGCACCGCGTCGACGTCCATCTCGGTGAACGTCGTGTCCCGGTACTCGATCTCCTTGCGCCGAATCACCTCCAGGCCGTGCAGCATGACCTCGGTGCGGGGCCGCTTGTGGTGCTCGACGAAGGCCACGGCCAGGTCGGTGCCGCGCTCCAGCCGCCGGTGCGCCTCGGAGAGCATGGCGTAGGTCTTGCCCACTCCAGGGGCGGCCCCCAGGTAGATCCGCAATATGCCGCGTGCCATGACTCCACGTTCCGCTTCATTGCGCCGGCTGTCCGGCGCGCCGACGTAGCAAATCCTATGGTCCCAGCAATGGACAAACGGGACACGATGCGCGGCACCCGGTCATGTTGACGTGGCCTTGACGCCTTCCGGCCGCCCCGGCGGTGCTCAGGCGGCCGCGCGCTCCGGTGCTGGTGCGGCAGGCAGGGACAGCACCATGGTGAGCCCGCCGCCCGGTGTGTCCTCGGGCACAAGGGTGCCGCCCATGGCTTCGGCGAGGCCGCGGGACAGGGCGAGGCCCAGGCCCAGCCCGGTGCTGTTGTCGGTGTCGCCCAGGCGCTGGAACGCCTCGAAAACCCGCTCGCGCGCGTCCTCCGGCAGCCCCGGCCCCCGGTCGGCGACGCGCAGTTCCACCCGGTCGGCCAGCGAGCTGGCGGTCACCAGCACGGGCTTCCCGGCGGGCGCGTAGCGGACCGCGTTGGCGACCAGATTGGCGAGCACCCGCTCCAGGAGGGGCGCGTCCGCCAGGACGTCGGGGGCGCGCTCCAACTCCGGGGCGAGAACCGGCGCCCGGTCCCCAGGAAGGCTGTCGAGGGCGAGCGGCAGCACCTCGCACAGCGCCGTGGGCACCGGCCGCAGCCTGAGCGCGCCGGCCTGCAGCCGGCTCATGTCGAGCAGGTTGTCCACCAGCCGGCTGAGCCGGGCCATGGACTCGTCGGCCGTGGCGAGCAGTTCCTCGCGGTCCTCCGCGGAGAAGTCGACGTCGCTGCTGCGCAGCGAGCTGACCGCCGCCCAGCCGCTGGCCAGCGGGGTGCGCAGGTCGTGGCTGACGGCGGCGAGCAGCGCCGTGCGCATGCGGTCGGCCGCCCTGACCGGCTCGATCTCGGCCGCCGCCTCGGCCAGCCGGGCGTGGTCGACGGCGGCGGTCAGGTGGGCGGCGAACGCGGTCAGCACCCGCCGTTCGGAGGCGGCCAGGCCCCGGCCGCGCAGCACCAGGCGGGCGTCGCCCCCGATCGGCACGGTGACCGGCGGTGGCCCCTCCCCGGCCGGCGGCCCGTCGGCTCCCGTCAGCTCGGCGCTGTCCATCCCGAAGACCTCGCGGGTGCGTTCCAGCAGCAGCGGGACGGCCTGGTCGCCGCGCAGGACGTCCCCCGCGAGCGAGGACAGCGTCTCCGCCTCGGCCGTCGCGCGGGCCGCCCGGCGGGACAGCCGCAGCGACCGGTCGACGACGGCCGCCACGGTCACGGCGACCGCGGCGAACACCACGGTGGCCAGCGCGTTGTTGGTGTCGTTGATCGTGAACCGGCCGACGGGCGGGATGAACCAGTAGTTGAGCAGCAAGGAGGCCGTGACCGACGCGAGCAGTGCGGAGACCACCCCGCCGAGGCAGGCGACGCCGACGACGGCGAGCAGGAAGAGCAGGGCCTGGCTGGTGAGGTTGAGGTGCCCGCGGGTGTGCGCGAGCAGGACGGTCAGCAGCGCCGGCAGCACAACGCCCGCCACCGGCCCGGCGGCCTTGCGCACGATGGGCAGGCCGCCGCCGCGGAGGGACAGCAGGCGCCCGCGGCCCGCCCGCCCGTGCGTGACCATGTGGACGTCGATGTCCCCGGAGTGCTCGACGGTGGTCTCGCCGACACCCTGCCCCGACGCCAGCCGGGCCAGCCGGCCGCGCCGGCTCACCCCGACGACCAGCTGGGTGGCGTTCTCGGCCCGGGCGAAGTCCAGCAGCGCGGTGGGGACGTGGTCGCCGACGACGGTGTGGTAGCTGCCGCCCAGGCCCTCCACGAGCTGCCGCTGCTCGGCGAGGGTGCCGGGCGGGACGCCGGGGAGGCCGCCCTTGCTCCGCACCACGTGCACCGCCAGGACGTCGCAGCCCCGGCCCGCACCGGGGGCGCCGCCCGCCGCCCGGTCGGCGATCCGCACCGCCCGGCGGATCAGCGTCTCGCCCTCCGGCCCGCCGGTCAGCGCCACCACGACGCGTTCGCGGGTCTCCCACACCCGTCCGATGCCGTGCTCGCTGCGGTACCTCTGCAGCGCCTCGTCGACCCGCCCTGCCAGCCACAGCAGGGCCAGTTCGCGCAGCGCGGTGAGGTTGCCGATCCGGAAGCGGTGGGCGAGTGCGGCATCGATGCCGCCCGGTTCGCACACGTTGCCGTGCGCCAGGCGCCGGCGCAGCCCTTCGGGCGGGATGTCCACAAGCTCGATCTGGTCGGCGCCGCGCACGATGGCGTCGGGCACGGTCTCGGGCTCCGGAATGCCGGTGATCTCCCGCACCACGTCGTTCAGCGACTCCAGGTGCTGGATGTTCACCGCGGTCACCACGTCGATCCCGGCGGCCAGCAGCTCGGCGACGTCCTGCCACCGCTCGGCGTTCCGGCCGCCGGGCACATTGGTGCGGGCGAGTTCGTCGACGAGCGCGACCGCGGGACGCCGGGCGAGCACGGCGGCCACATCGAGTTCCGCGTACTCCGCGCCCTGGTACGGGCGCCGCGTCGTGGGCACGGCCTCGAGGCCGTGCAGCATCTCCAGCGTGCGCGGGCGGCTGTGGCACTCCGCGAGGGCGACGACCACATCCGTGCCGCGCGCGGCCCGCCGCCGGCCCTCGTCGAGCATCCGGTACGTCTTGCCGACGCCCGGAGCGGCGCCGAGGTACACCTTGAGCCGGCCGGGCACGCGGCCCGGCGGATCGTCCACGACGACGCTCTGCGCCATCCGATGCGCCTCCTCGCGCGGGATGTGCGGTGCGTGGCACCGCCTCATTGGTAGCGAAACGCCTCGCCGTCACCGCCGCCCAGGGCGTTGGCAAAGCCATGACGTCGCGCGGAGGGCCTTTGACGCCGCCTTGACACCGGCGCCGCTCAGCGGAACTCCGCGAGGCGGGGTCGCAGGCCGAACAGGACCAGACCCGCCGCCACGGCCACGCCGCCCGCGAGCCCCAGTGGCAGCGGGAGCGCGGCGCGCGCGCCGTCGGCGGAGGCGTGCTTGTACGCGGACATGTTGATGGCGATGAGGTCGCGCAGCGCCGCGTCGAAGGCGGCGAAGTCGTGATTGGACTCACCGGGGGCGTACCCGGTGCCGTAGGCCACTGCCTCGGTGTGCCGGCCGGACCGGGCGAGAGCGCGAATCGTGCGGTCGTCGCGCTGGTAGACCCGGTAGCGATCGAGCACGCGTGCGGCGGCAGCGCGCTCGCCGGGGAAGGTGATGTTGCGGAACTCGTCGCCGAGGAAGCCCGTCGCACGGTCGTCGACGCGGACGGCGTCGAGCCCGGCGGCATAGGTGTCGATCGTGGCGTCCGGCACCCGGAGCAGCCGCTGGCTCTTGCCGAGGAAGGCGGCCTCCTGCGCTCCGGCGTGGGCCCGGTCGAGCAGGTAGCGGGACTCGTCCGCGTTGGCGTCGTAGGCGACGGCGCGAGCGCGGGTGAGGGCCAGGACGGAGTCGAACGCGTCCCGTCGCGCGACGTCCAGATCGTGTCGCTGCGCCCCGACGCCCGCGGCGCCCGCCACGGTCGCGGCGAGCACAAGCAGGGTGGCCGCTGCGGCCCCGGGATTGATCACGCGGCGGAAACGCCCGGCGAGGTGGATCTGCAGCGCGACAAGGACCGCCAGCAGCGCCAGGCCCGAAGCGAGCAGCGCGTCGCGCGACCGCGCCTCCCGCGCGAGCGCGTCCCGGTAGGTGTGCTCGAAGGCGCGGTCGTTCCCCGTCACCAGGGCGTCGGCCTCGGGCAGCAGGCGTGTGCGCATCAAACGCGTGGCATTGCGGTACTCCGCGATGCGGCCCAGCGCCAAGGCGCGAGCGGCCAGTTCCTCGTACGCCCCGAAGTCCGCGATGGCGGCGGCGACCGCGCGCTCGCCTTCCGGATCACCGGCGGCCGCCCCGGCGAGGTCGCGGAGGTAGCCGGCGGCCTCGACGCGGCGCTGTTCGTAGACGCGAGCCGCGTCGGAGCGCGTCCGGGCGAGCGACGCGGTGCGGCCTGCCAGCAACTGGTTGGCGATCTGGGCGTCCATGTCGTTCAGGGCGAAGTACAGCCCGGTAGCGCTGGTCACGCGGGGCGCGGAGTGGTCCCTGACCGCGTCCCACGAAGCGTCGGCGGCCAGGCCGCCCGTCACCAGGACGGCCACGAGCGCCGCGCACGCCGTCAGGACGAGCGCGCGGAGGCCGCGCAGCCGTGCCGGTACGGTGACCGGGCGATGGCCGCGCGGCCTCCGTGGGCGACGCGTGGGGGCCTCCGGTGGGACGCGGTGGCGCCCTCCGGGGTCCGGTTCCGGCGCCCCCGCAGGCGCCTCCCGGTCTTTCGCAGCAGTGACGGCGATCGCCATCGGGCTGCGCCCCCCTTCGCACACCGCGGAGCGGCCTCCTCGGGCCCCCCTCGCGACCACCACTCTTCCCGCGATCGCGGCCCCGGCCCGCCGCCTTGGCGGGTTCCGTACGCTGCCGGCGCCGCCCCTGACGCGTCCCTGATGCCACGGGGCGGGGCGGAGAGGCGGCGGGGTCAGCCGGCCAGCCGCTCGAGGGCGACGTTGAGCTCCAGGACGTTGACGGTCGGCCCGCCGAGGAAGCCCAGTTGCCGGCCGTCGGTGTGCTCCTTGACGAGCTTGGCGACCTTGGCGGTGGGCAGGCCGTTGGCACGGGCGACGCGGGCGGTCTGGAGGGCCGCGTAGGCCGGGGAGATGTCCGGGTCGAGGCCCGAGCCGGAGGCCTGGACGGCGTCGTCCGGGACCTGGGACTGCGGCACGTGGTTGAACGCGGCGACGTCCTTCTTGCGCTCCTTCACCAGGTCGGTCAGCACCTTGCTGGTGGCCGCCAGATTGGAGGCGCTGGTGTACGTCGGGTCGTAGGGGCCCGCGCCGTTCCCAGCGTCGGCGGCCGAGGGACGCGGCTGGAACCAGCGGGGGTCGGGCGCGAAGTCCTTGCCGGTCGTGAAGTTCTGGCCGATGAGCTCCGAGCCGACGACCCTGCCTCCGGCCGTCACCTCGGAGCCGTTCGCCTGCCGGTGGAAGGCCGCCTGGCCCACGCCCCACACAGCGAGGGGGTAGACGACGCCGGTCACGACGGTCAGCACCAGCAGCGCGCGCAGGGCGCTCCAGAGCAGCCGGGCGGAGTGGCGTGCGGAAGTGTTCATGGTGGTCAGCCGATTCCGGGAATCAGGGAGATGAGCAGGTCGATGATCTTGATGCCGATGAACGGGGCGACGAGGCCGCCGAGGCCGTAGATCGCGAGGTTGCGACGGAGCATCCGGTCGGCACCGGTCGGCCGGTACCGCACGCCGCGCAGGGCGAGCGGCACCAGGGCGACGATGATCAGCGCGTTGAAGACCACCGCGGAGAGGATCGCGGACTCCGGCGAGGACAGCTGCATGATGTTGAGCTTGTCCAGGCCCGGGTAGACGATCGCGAACATCGCGGGGATGATCGCGAAGTACTTCGCCACGTCGTTGGCGATGGAGAACGTCGTCAGCGCGCCGCGGGTGATCAGCAGCTGCTTGCCGATCTCCACGATCTCGATGAGCTTGGTGGGGTTGGAGTCCAGGTCCACCATGTTCCCGGCCTCCTTGGCGGCCGAGGTACCGGTGTTCATGGCCACGCCGACATCGGCCTGGGCCAGCGCCGGGGCGTCGTTGGTGCCGTCACCGGTCATCGCGACGAGCTTGCCGCCCGCCTGCTCCCGCTTGATCAGCGCCATCTTGTCCTCGGGCGTCGCCTCCGCCAGGAAGTCGTCGACACCCGCCTCGTCCGCGATCGCGCGGGCGGTCAGCGGGTTGTCACCCGTGATCATCACGGTGCGGATGCCCATCCGGCGCAGCTCGTCGAACCGCTCCCGCATGCCCTCCTTGACGACGTCCTTCAGGTGGACGACACCCAGGACCCGGGCCGCGCCGCTGTCCTTGACCGCGACCAGCAGCGGGGTGCCGCCCGCGGCGGAGATGGAGTCCACGACGTGCTGGGCGTCGGCCGCGACGTCGCCGCCGTTCCCGGTGACCCACGCGGTGACCGCGGACGCGGCGCCCTTGCGGACCTGCCGGTCCTCCAGGTCGACGCCGGACATGCGGGTCTGGGCCGTGAAGGGCACGAACTCGGCGCGGCCGAGCTCGCCCTCGCTCCGGGCCCGCAGGCCGTACCGCTCCTTCGCCAGGACGACGACGGAGCGGCCCTCGGGCGTCTCGTCGGCCAGCGACGACAGCTGCGCGGCGTCCGCCAGCTCCGCCTCGCCCGCGCCCGCCACGGGGACGAACTCCGCGGCCTGGCGGTTGCCGAGGGTGATGGTGCCGGTCTTGTCCAGCAGCAGGGTCGAGACGTCACCCGCGGCCTCGACGGCGCGCCCGGACATCGCCAGCACATTGCGCTGCACCAGGCGGTCCATGCCGGCGATGCCGATCGCCGACAGCAGCGCGCCGATGGTCGTCGGGATGAGGCAGACCAGCAGAGCGACCAGGACGATCATCGACTGCTCGGCGCCCGCGTAGATCGCGAACGGCTGCAGGGTGACGACCGCCAGCAGGAAGACGATGGTCAGCGAGGCCAGCAGGATGTTGAGCGCGATCTCGTTGGGCGTCTTCTGCCGGGAGGCGCCCTCGACCAGGGCGATCATCCGGTCGATGAAGGTCTCGCCCGGCTTGGACGTGATGCGGACGACGATGCGGTCGGACAGCACCTTGGTGCCACCGGTGACCGCCGAGCGGTCGCCGCCGGACTCCCGGATGACCGGGGCCGACTCACCGGTGATGGCCGACTCGTCCACCGAGGCGACACCCTCGACGACGTCGCCGTCGCCCGGGATGATGTCGCCGGCCTCGCAGACCACCAGGTCGCCGATCCGCAAGGAGGCGCCCGGGACGTGCTCCTCCTTGCCGTCGGTCAGCCGGCGCGCGACGGTGTCGGTCTTGGCCTTGCGCAGGGTGTCGGCCTGGGCCTTGCCGCGGCCCTCGGCGACGGCCTCCGCCAGGTTGGCGAAGATCACGGTCAGCCACAGCCAGACGGTGATCGCCCAGCCGAACCAGTCGGCGGGGGACAGCGCCGCCAGCACGGTGGTGAACACCGAGCCGATCAGCACGACGAACATGACGGGCGACTTGGCCATCACCCGGGGGTCGAGCTTGCGCAGCGCGTCCGGCAGCGACCTCAGCAACTGCGCCGGGTCGAACATGCCGCCCGAGACACGGCCGCGCTGTCCCGCGGCGGGGGCGTGCGGTGCCGTCCCCGCCCTGGACCCGCGCGGGGACGATGCGGTGGACATGGCTTCCTCTTCGGGGGTGGGTCGGTCCGCGCGGCTCATGACAGTCCCTCCGCCAGCGGGCCGAGGGCCAGCGCCGGGAAGTAGGTCAGGCCCGTGATGATCAGGATCGCGCCGACGAGCAGACCCGCGAAGAGCAGCTTCTCGGTGCGGAGGGTGCCGGCGGTGGCCGGGACCGGCTTCTGCCCGGCGAGCGAGCCCGCCAGCGCCAGGACGAAGATCATCGGCACGAAGCGGCCCAGCACCATCGCGAGGCCGAGCGTCGTGTTGTACCACCGCGTGTCGGCGCTGAGGCCCGCGAAGGCGGAGCCGTTGTTGTTGCCGGCCGAGGTGTAGGCGTACAGCACTTCCGAGAAGCCGTGCGGGCCGCTGTTCAGGATGGAGTGCGGCGGGATCGGCAGCGCCATGGCCAGGGCCGTGAAGCAGAGCACGATCGCGGGGGTGACGAGGATGTAGAGCGCGGCGAGCTTGATCTCGCGCGTGCCGATCTTCTTGCCCAGGTACTCCGGCGTACGGCCGACCATCAGGCCCGCGATGAAGACCGCGACGATCGCCATGATCAGGATGCCGTAGAGGCCGGACCCGGTGCCGCCGGGGGCGATCTCGCCGAGCATCATCGACAGCAGCGTGATGCCGCCGCCGAACCCGGTGAGGGAGGAGTGGGCGGCGTCCACCGCGCCGGTCGAGGTCAGGGTCGTGCTCACCGCGAACAGCGACGAGCCCCCGATGCCGAAGCGCTGCTCCTTGCCCTCCATGGCGCCGCCGGCGATCTGGTTCGCCGAGCCGGGGTGGGCGAACTCCGCCCAGCTCATCAGGGCGACGAAGGCGATCCAGATGACGCCCATGGCGGCGAGGATCGCGTAGCCCTGCTTCACGCTGCCGACCAGCCTGCCGAAGGTCCGGGTCAGCGAGACCGGGATCACCAGGAGCAGGAAGATCTCGAAGAGGTTGGTGAACGCGTCCGGGTTCTCGAACGGGTGGGCGGAGTTGACGTTGTAGAAACCGCCGCCGTTCGTGCCCAGCTCCTTGATGGCCTCCTGGGACGCGACCGGCCCGCCGGTCAGCGTCTGATGGCCGCCGGCGAGGGTGGACACGTCGTGCCAGCCGGCGAAGTTCTGCACCACGCCGAAGGCGATCAGGACGATCGCGGCGACGAAGGCGATCGGCAGCAGGATGCGCACGGTGCCGCGGACCAGGTCGGCCCAGAAGTTGCCGAGGTCCCCTGTGCGGGACCGGGCGAAGCCGCGGACCAGCGCCATGGCCACGGCCATGCCGACCGCCGCCGACACGAAGTTCTGCACCGCCAGACCGGCGGCCTGGGCGGCGTGCCCCATGGAGTTCTCGCCCATGTACGACTGCCAGTTCGTGTTGGTCACGAAGGAGGTCGCGGTGTTGAACGCCTGGTCGGGGCTGAACGCGGCGAATCCGAGGGAGAGCGGGAGATGGTTCTGGACCCGCAGGAACAGGTAGAGGAAGAGCACGCCGACGAAGGAGAATGCCAGGACCGCCCGCAGGTAGGAAGGCCAGCGCATCTCGGCGTCGGGGTCGGCGCCGAAGCAGCGGTAGAGGACGCGCTCGACCCGCAGGTGCCTGCCGGAGCTGTAGACGGCGGCCATGTAGTCGCCGAAGGGCCGGTACACCAGGGCCAGCGCCGCCACGAGGGCGACGACCTGGAGCACTTGGGCGGGTACGGGGCCCATGTCCGGGCCTCAGAACTTCTCGGGGAAGACGAGCGCGAGGACGAGGTAGCCCAGCAGCGCGACGGCCACGACGAGCCCGACGATGTTCTCCGCGCTCACAGCTTCGTCACCGCCTTGGCGATGAAGGCCACCAGCGCGAACACCGCGACCGTGATGGCCACGAAGACCAGATCGGCCATCACGTGCTCCTCAATCGGACAGAACGGACATTGACCAGGACAGCAAACATCCGATCCACCGGCCGCCCCCACGCGTTGACGCCTCCCTGACGGGCCCTGGCGCCGACTTGACGGCCCCTTGACGACAACCCGTTTGACCTGCGAAAACGCCGACGTGGGGTGACCCCTTATCAGCGCAGCCACTGCGGGCGGGGGGGTGGCGCGCCATGGGGCCCTCCGGGTTCACCGGTGCACGGCGCCGAAGGGAGGATCGGT
>NZ_JBIVLI010000020.1:0-193734 GCF_044751205.1 Streptomyces sp. NPDC088732 | reverse complement strand
TCGCCCACATGCACAACCTCGCCCTCGTGTCATGAGAAGACGAGCCCGGCGCCCACTCTGACCTGCCCGCGCGCAGGCTTGTGCAACACCCTTTAATGGCCGCGACCCGGCGGGGGCCGGGTCGCGGCGGGTTCAGCGGGCCTCGACGAGCATGGGGAGGCGGTCGGGGTGGGGCACGGCGGCGGCCACCTCGCGGGCGAAGTGGGCAGTGGGGCGCAGCCGCCGGTGGGACAGGAGCGTGGCCAGCGAGACGACCATCTGCATCCAGGCGAAGGAGTCGCCGATGCACTTGCGGGTGCCGCTGCCGAACGGGACGAACGCGCCTCGCGGCCGGTCCGCGCTGCGCTCGGGCAGCCATCGGTCCGGGTCGAAGCGCTCCGGGTCAGGGAACGAACGCGGGTCGCGGTGCAGCGCGTAGAGGCTGAAGGCGATCTCCGTGCCGGCGGGCAGCATCACCCCGCCGAGCTCCACCGGTTCCACGGAGCGGCGCATGAGCAGGGTGACGCCGTGCAGCCGGACGACCTCGTTGATCACCCGGGTCAGGTACTCGTACTTGGGGATGTCGTCCATGGTCACGGGGGCGCCGCCGGAGACGCGGGCGATCTCCTCCAGGAGGCGCTCCTCCACCTCGGGGTGGTGCGCGATCTCGTGGAAGGCCCAGGTCAGCGTGGTCGCGGTGTTCTCCGCACCGGCGAAGAGGATGGTGCTGAGCTCGTCCCGGACCTCCACGTCCGTGAGCGACTCCCCGGTGTCCGCGTCCCGCGCGGCGAGCAGCGTCGACAGCAGGTCGGGCCGGTCGGTGTCGTCGGCCGTGCGTGCTGCGGCCACGACGTCGTCGATGACCCGCAGCAGCTCGCCCGCCGCCGCGTCGAACCGCCGGTTGGCGGGGATCGGCACCCGGTCCAGGAACTTGGGCGAAGCGGTACGCAGCAGCAGGGTGTTGACGATGACCGGCAGGTACTGGCGGATCGCGTCGACGGCGGGCTTGCCGATGTCGGTGGAGAACATGGTCCCCGCAAGGGTGTTGGCCACGAGCGCGGCCATCTCCCGCTCGACCGCGACGGTCTCGCCCGGCCGCCACGACTCCGCGAGTGCCAGCGCCTGGGCGTTCATGACCTCGGCGTAGCCGGCGATCCGGGACCGGTGGAACATCGGCTGCATCAGCTTGCGGTGCCTGCGGTGCGTCTCGCTCCCTGCGGTGACGAGGCCGTCGCCCACCAGGATCTTCAGGCGGTCGAAGAACCGGCCCTTCTCGAAGCTGCGCCCCTTGGTGACCAGGAGTTCGTTGACCAGCCCGGGGCTGTTGACGAAGTACACCGACATGGTGCCGACGTCGACGCGCACCAGGTCACCGGTGTCGCGGAGCGACTTCACAAAGCCGAGCGTGTCGCGCGCCAGCGGCCACACATGGCCGAGCAGGGGTAGCCGCCCAGGGGCGCGCGGGACGGAGCGCAATTCAGCATTCACCCCGAAAACTCCTCTTCTTTCGTGGAATCTATGCCGTGCGCTGTGCGGTCGGGTGTAGGAAAGAGTCGAGCGATGTCGGTGCGATCCCCTGTGACGGACGGGACTCGTCCTGCTCCGGAAGCACGTCCCACCACCAGGCGATCGCGGGGATGTCCAGCGCCTCCGGGCTGTCGTCGCTCGGTGTGTCGCGGAAGGTCGAGGGGAGGTTCGCCGGATCGTCGGGTGTGGTGTAACGAATCGAGCTGACACCCCAGTCCTGGGCCCCGCGGATGAAGTGGCCGAGGCTGTCGAGGAACTGGCGCAGTTGCGGGCTGCCGTAGGTCTGCAGGTATTCCGCGGTGCGGAGGAAGAGGTTCATCACGCGGTCCCGCTGGGCGATGGCCGCCTTCAGCGCCTGGTGCCGCGGGATGTCATGCTCCACTTCCAGCACGCGGACGGCGTTGAGGTAGAAGCCGCCCGCCCGCGCCTCCTTGTGGTGGGAGAAAATGTCGTTGTCCCAGCAGATGATGAAGTACGCCATCTCGGCCGCCGCGCGTACGGCCGTGAGGTCGCGCTCATGGGGCTGGAGTTCGTAGCCCTGCCCCATCTCCAGCAGCGGCATCATCACGGACGTGGCGCCGTCGTAGATCCGCATCAGGGTGTAGTCGTTGAGCTCGGGAACGGTGCCGTCGCTCCGGAAGGACGCCTCCCAGACGACCGAGGAGAAGTACTCGCGCAGGGCGTCGATCCAGCGGGCGACCTGTCCCGGTGTGCCGTACAGGTCCATCCGGTAGCGGAGGTCGCGCAGGCCCTGGGCCAGCGGGTCGTCGGCCAGCATGGGGACTTCGGGGTTCTGGGCGATGCGGAGCAGCCGGGAGAGCGCTCCCATGAGCTCGCCCGGGCGGGTGCCGAGCTCCCCCTCCTCGCAGTAGCCGTCGTCGACGCCGAAGAGCCAGATGATGAAGTCCGCCGCGATGGCGACGACTTCCTCCCTGCCCTCGGGAAGGATGCGCGCGGCGAAGGTGCCGATGTCGTGTTTCACGAGCCGGCCGCGCAACTCGTCGGAGCCGATCCGGAACTGCTCGGCCCAGGCCGCCGCCCGTGCGTCGATGGCCGCGTGGCGTGGGTGGATTGCCGGTCCGAGGGGAGAGTAGATCGGTGGAACTACCAGGTCAGGCCCCACTGACGATCACCTCTCAGTTGTCCGCGCACTGACCACCACGAAGATCCGCGCGGCACACTGCCGCACGGAACGCGAGTGGATCAGTTTCAGCGACCATTACCCCGGCATATCGCCATGGCGTCAAGCCGCGAAATCTCGCCATGCGAACGGCAGTTGGCGCACCCCCCGCTTGCGCCGGCCGTGCGCCTCGTGTGCGCCGGGCGCATGACCCCGCCACGACCAGGGGACATGGAGGTGCCGGGAGCGAACAAGCGCACGGCGGGCGCACAGGCGCATTCGCCCGTGCGCCCGCCGTGCGCGGGTCACAGAATGAGACGCCTGCCTAACGCCTCAGCCAGTCCGTGAGGATCTGCCACCACGTCCGCCGGGGCGCCTGGGGCGGAAAAGCCGGCTGCGGCGGAAGCGTCTGCTGTGGTGCCGCGACCGGAGCGGGCTGCGGCAGCGGCTGGGGCACGACGTCCTGCTGCGCCGCCGGCCTGGGAACGGCCGCCTTCTCCTCCTCGCGCTGCGGCCGGCGCGGAGTGAACTCCACGGGGAGCTCCTGCAGATGGCGGGACGTCCAGGACGGAACGCGCACCAGCGCGTCCTCCTCGACCGCCAGGTTCAGGTCCGGCAGCCGGCCCAGCAGGACGTCGATGCCCGTCTCGGCGATGGCACGGCCGATGTCCTGCCCCGGGCACTCGTGCGGACCGCCGCCGAAGGCCAGGTGGGAACGGTTGCCGTGCATGGAGGCGGCGAGGTCCGGGCGGATCGCGGGATCGGTGTTGCCGGCCGCGAGCCCGAGAAGGAGCATGTCCCCCTCCTCGATGTGCTGGCCGCCCAGCTCCATGGGGCCCGTGGCGTACCGGCCCGGCATCACCCACAGCGGAGGCTGGTCCCAGAGCACCTGCTCCAGGCCGTCCGGCAGCGTCATGTGCCCGCCGGAGAGGTTGCCGCGGAAACGGGGGTCGGTGAGCACCAGCTTGATCATGTCGGCGATCAGATTGGCCGTGGTCTCGTTGGCCGCGACGAGCACCAGCCGCAGGTGCTGCACCACCTCGTCGTCGCTGAACTCCGCCTCGTCCTCGATCAGCCAGGAGGCCAGGTCGTAGCCGGGCCTCTCGTGCTTCTCCGCCACGAGCCTGGTCAGCGCCTCCAGGATGTAGCCGTAACTGGCGAGCGAGGTCTCGGTGCCCTTCATCAGGTCACGGCACGCCTCGGCCAGTCGCGGGCCGTCCTGTTCCGGCAGGCCCAGCAGGTTCGTGAGCACGAGGACCGGCAGGAGTTCGGCGAACTGGCCGACCAGGTCCGCCTTGCCCGTCGCGCTGAACTCGTCCGCCAGCAGGTGCGTCACCCGCGTGACATGGCGCCGGATGCCGTGCCGGTTGAACCGGCCCAGGCCCCGGCTGACCGCACCGCGCAACCGCTTCTGGGCGTCGCCGTCGTTGAAGTTGACCAGCGGCTGCCACATGATCGTCGGGGCGATCGGGTGCTCCGGCGGGACCTTGCCCTCCTGGACGGCGTGCCAGCGCCGGGAGTCGGAGGAGAAGCGCGAGGGGGTGCGCAGCACCTCCAGGTTCTCCCGGTAGCCGAGCACCAGCCAGGCGGGCAGGTCCCCATGGACCAGGACCGGGGCGATCGCCCCGTGCTCGGCGCGCAGCTTCTCGTACACGCCCATCGGGTCGGCCTCGGCCTCGGCGCCGTACAGCCGCCGCGCGCCGCCGACGCCGTGCGCGGCGTGGGCCGGGCATTCGGGGGGTGGAGTGGTCACGATGCCTCCGTGGTAGCGGCAAGGGAGTGCAGATATCGCATCAAGGTCATCAGCACATCGCGGCTGGACTCCCGCTTGCGGGCGTCGCAGTCGACGATCGGCACGTGCGGGGGGAGGTCGAGCGCGGACCGCAGGTCCTCGACCGGGTGGCTGGGCGCCTCGGGGAAGGTGTTGATCGCGACGACGAAGGGCACCCCGCGCTCCTCCAGCCGGCCGATCACATCGAAACTGACCTCCAGCCGGCGGGTGTCCACGAGCACCACAGCGCCCAGGGCCCCCTCGAACAGTCCGTTCCACAGGAACCAGAAGCGCTGCTGGCCCGGTGTGCCGAAGAGGTAGAGCACCAGTTCCTGGTTGATGCTGATCCGGCCGAAGTCCATCGCGACGGTGGTCGCCGTCTTGCGTTCGACCCCGGCGATGTCGTCCACGCCGACACCTGCCTGGGTCATGGTCTCCTCGGTGGTCAGCGGACGGATCTCGCTGACCGAGCCGACCAGGGTCGTCTTGCCGACCCCGAAGCCCCCGACGATCACTATCTTGACCGCGGCGGTGGCGGATTCCGGCAGTACGTCCTCGCTGCGCGGTCCGGGGACCGCCAGCGGGTCAGAGCTTCTCAAGTCCATGTATCACCGCCTCGATAAGAGCGACATCGGGAAGTTGCGCGGGGGGAACGGGCGACCGCGCCTCGACCCGCTTCTCGGCCAGGAGGTCGAGCAGGAGCACCGTGACCACGCTCACCGGCAGGCCCAGGTACGCGGAGATCTCCGCGACCGAGAGCGGCGAGCTGCACAACCGCACGATCGCCGCCTGCTCGGGGGGCATCCCCGGCGGTGGTCCGGTCCGTGACCGGACAAGCGTGACCAGGTCGAGGACGGAGCCACCGGACGTCCCACTGCGGCCCCGGGTGATCACGTAGAGCCGTTCGGGGCTCCCTTCCTCCCATCCCTGGTCCGCTTCGCTCATCCTGCCTGCCCGTCATTGCGGGGAGGGCTGCTGAGGTGCTCGCCGATACGGGCGACGAGGTCGCGCATGCGCTGCCCCATCAGCCCGGCGTCGACGCCCTCGTCCGCCAGCACCGCGAGGTAGGCGCCCGCACCGGCGGCCATGAGGTAGAAGAACCCGCCCGACATCTCGATGACGACCAGCCGCATGCGCCCGTCACCGTGCGGGAACTCGGTGGCGACGGCCGCCGCCAGGCTCTGCAGCCCGGCACAGGCGGCGGCCAGCCGGTCCGCCGTGTCCGTGTCCGCCCCCCACTGGGCCATGCGCAAGCCGTCCGCCGAGAGAACCACCACGTGGCGGGTCTGCGGAACGCTGGTCGCCAGGTCCTTGAGCATCCAGTCCATGTTGGCCCGCTGCTGAATCACGGCTACTCACCCTTATCTAACGACTCGTCACTCTTGACGGGAGCGGCAGGCGGCGTCTCACCGGACACGCCGCTCTGGAAAGCGGCCAGCCACATGCCCGGCTGCACCGGCTCGTCGGCCGACGGCTTGGCATGGGAAGCGGTGACGGAACCGGCAGGGGACGCGGACCCCGTACGGGCGACCGGAGTCGGGGGCGTCGCACGCCGACGGCGCTGCGGCAGTCCGTTCGCGGTGCGTTCGTGCACCACGGGGATCTCGTCCGCCATCTCGGGCGACACCGTCCCGGCCGCCAGCGCCTCCGACCGGCGGGGGCCGGTGGCCGGCCGGGACTCCGCCCCGTCGCCGTCCGCGTCGCTCCCGGAACGGGGTGCGGGCACCGGACGGGGACCGGACGCGGCGCCGATGCCGTGGGCCAGGCCCGTCGCGTTGGTCATCGTCGTGATCAGTTCCTGCGGCACGACCAGCACCGCGCGGACACCGCCGTACGCCGAGGAGCGCAGGGAGACCTGGAAGCCGTAGGCCTTCGACAGGCGGCCGACGACCGCGAGGCCGAGCCGCGGGGTCTCCCCCAGGCCGTTGAGGTCGATGCCCGCCTGGGCCTCGGCGAGCATCTGCTCGGCGCGCAGCCGGGCCTCCTCGCTGAGGCTGACGCCGCCGTCCTCGATCTCGATCGCGATGCCGGACTGCACCTCGACCGCGGTGACGTGCACGCGGGTCTGGGGCGGGGAGTAGCGGGTGGCGTTGTCGAGCAGTTCCGCGGCCGCGTGGATCAGCGGCTCGACGGCGGGCCCGATGATCGCCACCTCGGAGACCGAGTGCAGTTCGATCCGCTGGTAGTCGATGATGCGCGACATGGCGCCGCGCAGCACGCTGAACAGCGGTACGGACTTGCTCCACTGGCGGCCGGGCCGGGCGCCGCCGAGGACGGCGATGCTGTCCGCGAGGCGGCCGATGAGCGCGGTGCCGTGGTCGAGCTTGAGCAGGTCGCCGAAGACCTCGGGGCTCTGCCCGTGCCGGTCCTCCATGTTGCGCAGGTCGCTGGCCTGCTGGTGGACGATGGCCTGCACACGGCGGGCGATGTTGACGAACGCGCGCTGCGAGGACTCGCGGATGTCCTCCTCCGCGGAGACCGCGCCGAGCGTGGCGCGGATCAGCGCCTGGTGCGCGCCCAGGAATTCGGGGGTGAGGCCCTCGGGCCGGGTCTCGACGGCCGCCAGCACGTCCTCCATGAACTCGCCGCGCTGCAGGCGGGCCATCGCCGCGGGCACCTGTTCACGGGCGAGCCGCAGGGTCTCGGCCTCCTGCTGGGACAGCCGGTACTGCAACTCGGCGGCTTGACGGGCGGCTTGCTCGCGCAAGTCCTCGTTGAGGGCTCCGCGGCGGGCGACTTCGACCGCCAGCACGGCGACGGCCACGGTGGCGGTCACACCGCACCAGAAGACCGCCTCCCTCGCTCCCGCCGGGACGGTCCAAACGGCGACGGCCGTGACCGCCGCGACTATGACGGCCGGCAATAACCACGCGGACGTGGCGGCAGGCCGGCGGTCTCCGGGGGACGATCCAGCACGAACCATCGGCATCCTCAGGTGAACGCGGGACAGGGACGACAACAGGAGCACGAACACGGATTCGGCGTCGGCGTCGCACACATGCCGGACACATCACCACAAGTGTCGTGACCAGCTGTAATTGCTACAACACGCTGAGCCGCACGTAGCATAGCCAACTTCCGATCGTGGCCGATGCCCCGTCATATTGCCTATGGCACATGCTGTTTGACGTATCGATACCGGCTCGGGCGCCGTCGCGCAAACCCCCCGCGATGATCACGCCACGACCGGTCACCGCCCGCGCCGGTCCCGGCGAGCCGCGGAGGCGGACGTTCCGCCGGGGCGGCGGGGCGGGGTCCCGGAGGGGTCCGGCGCGGGCGGGCGGACGTCCCGGCGGGGCGCGATCGCGCACCGCGCGACAAGCGCTTTCCCACGTCAGGCGCCCTCGGCCGCGACCGCCGGGCACGCGGGCGGACCGCCGTCCGACGGCCGCCCGGACCGTCGCGCCCGCCGCCGGGGAGGACCCCCTGCACGTGGCCGGCCGGGCGCCGCCCCCGCCGCCGGCCCGGCCGGGTCCGGGCGTCCGGGCCCCGTGGACGCCGCTCCTGCCACACCCCCGCGCCGCGACCGGGCGCGCCGCGCGGGCGACCACGTGCTTCATCCGTACGAGTGACGGGGACTTGCGCCCGGCCGAAAACAGTGGGATGCGCGTCCCCGGAGGGCCGGGGGCGACCGTCAACACCACGCGTGATCCTTACCTCGCCCAGGTGAGCCATGGGCACGGCGACCACCCGGCCTACGCCACTCCGCCCGCCCGGACCCCCTTCCGCGACCACTCCGCCGTACGCCTGCCACCGCACGCCGCGGACCCGCCGCCCCGAGGCGGCCCGGCCGGCGCCCTCCGGGGTCCCGGCAGGCCCCGCCCGCCGCGAAGACCTAGCATGAAAGTCACGTTCCCGCAGAAATGGGGCACCTCGATGGTCACCCCCAAGGAAGGTGCGCCGGACCCCTCGATGGCGCCGTTCGACATGGGCTTCGCCGCGTCGATGGTGGTCGACGCCGACGGCACCGTGGTCGCCTGGACGCCCGCGGCGGAGAACCTGCTGGGCTGGACGGCCGCGGAGGTGGTGGGCCGCCCGGCAGAGACGCTGCTGGCCTCCCCCCACCATGCGGCAAGCGCGCGCGACATCGCGGACCAGTGCCGGATCCGCGACGCCTGGGGCGGTCTGGTGGCCGCCCGGCACCGCGACGGACACCGGCTGGAACTGGGCGTACGGATGTCGGCACTGTCCGGCACGGGGGGAGGCGACCGCTGGCTGCTGTCCGGCATCGACCTGGCCCACAGCCCGTCGTGGGCGGTCAGCGGCACCGTGCTGGAGGCCTTCCTGACCCGCTCGCCGATCGGCATGGCCGTCCTCACCCCGGAACTGCGCTACGTGTGGATGAACGAGACCCTGGAGCGCTTCAGCGGCGTCCCCGGCGAGGAGCGCATCGGCGGCCGGATGGGGGACTCCCTGCCCGGCATCGACACCGACCCCATCGAGAAGGTCATGCGCAAGGTGCTGGCCACCGGCCGGCCGGTGGTCGACTACGAGTACCGGGGCTGGACCCTGGCCGCGCCGCACCAGGAGCACGTGTACTCGACCTCGTTCTTCCGCCTGGACGACGGCGACGGCCGCGTGATGGGCGTCTGCTACATGGCCATGGACGTCACCGACCGCTCCAAGGCGCGCGAACGCCTCGCCCTGCTCAATGTGGCCGGCGCCTGCGTCGGCACGACCCTCGACATCCGCCAGACCGCGCAGGAACTGGCGGATGTGGCGGTCCCCCGGCTCGCCGACTTCGTCACCGTCGACCTGCTGGAGGGGGTGCTGCGCGGCGACGAGCCGCCGCGCGGCCGCTCCCTGCGGGCCACCGCACTGCGCCGCGCCGGGCTGAGCTCGGTGCGCAAGGGCGTCCCGGAGGCGGTGGCCCGGGTCGGCGAGCCCATCCGGGCCACCGAGGACTCCCCGTACGTGTGCTGCATGGCCGAGGCCCGCTCCTTCCTGCGCTCCGACTTCGACGTGGACGAGGCGACCTGGCTGTCCGGGGACCCCGCCAGGGATGCAAAGATCCGCGAGTACGGCATGAGCACGGCGATGTGGGTGCCGCTGCGCGCCCGCGGCAATGTGCTGGGCGTGGTCACCTTCGTCCGCGGCGGGCGGCCCGATCCCTACGAACGCGACGACGTGCTGCTGGCCGAGGAACTGGCGTCGCGGGCCGCGGTGTGCGTGGACAACGCCCGCCGCTGGACCCGCGAGCACGAGGCCGCCCTCGCCCTCCAGCGCAGCCTGCTGCCGCACGCGCTGACCGGCGGCATCGCCATGGAGGTCGCCTCCCGCTACCTGCCGACCGACGTCCAGGACGGGGTCGGGGGCGACTGGTTCGACGTCATCCCGCTGTCCGGGGCGCGGGTGGCCCTCGTCGTGGGCGACGTGGTCGGGCACGGCCTCACCGCGGCCGCGACCATGGGGCGGCTGCGCACGGCCGTGCACACCCTCGCCGACATGGACCTGCCGCCCGAGGAACTCCTGGCCCACCTCGACGACCTGGTCATCCGGCTCACCGAGGAGGACGCCGCCGACGGCGCGGTGGCCACCGCCGTGCTCGGCGCGACCTGCCTGTACGCCGTCTACGACCCGGTGACCGCCCGCCTGACGGCCGCGCGCGCCGGCCACCCGCCGCCGGCAATGCTGACGCCCGACGGCACCGTCACCTTCCCCGAACTGCCCCCGGGACCGCCGCTCGGCCTGGGCGCGATGCCCTTCGAGTCGGCGGAGTTCGATCTGCCGGAGGGCACCGTCCTCGCCCTCTACACCAACGGGCTGCTGAAGGCCTTCGGCGAGGACCCCGACATCGGCCTGGACAAGCTCGCCCACGCCCTCGACCGGCCCGGACTGCCGCTGGAGGACCTGTGCGCGGCCATCACCGGCTCGCTGCTCACCGGTCCGCCCGAGGACGACGTGGCCCTGCTCCTCGCCCGGACACAGGCCCTCGGCCCCGGGGCGGTCGCCACCTGGGACCTGCCCTGCGACCCCGAAGTGGTCAGCTGCGCACGAGGCCTGGCGGTGCGTCAGCTCTCCGCGTGGGGGCTGGAGGAGGTCGCGCCGGTCACCGAGCTGGTGGTCAGCGAACTGGTCACCAACGCCATCCGGCATGCGTCCGGGCCGATCCGGCTGCGGCTCATCCGGCACGCGGTGCTGATCTGCGAGGTCTACGACGGCAGCAACACCGTGCCGCGGCTGCGCCACGCGCGCACCACCGACGAGTCCGGCCGCGGACTGTTCCTGGTCGCCCAGTTCACCCGGCGCTGGGGGACCCGCTACACCGGCGACGGCAAACTCATGTGGGCGGAGCAGGAGCTTCCCGGCGCCGCCGCGGGCTGATCCCGCAGGCCGGGGCGGGGCGCGCGACGGGCGGACGGTGCGCGGGGCGGGGCCGGATCCGCCAAGCCCGGGACCACTGTCAGTGGGGTGTGCTGAAGTGGACTCCGTGGGCGGTCCCGGACCGACGGAAGGCGGAGAAGCCCCATGAGCGATCTTGCTGCACCACCCGACGTGGCGTCCGAGCTGGAACGCCACCGCACCGAGCTGACCGGCTACTGCTACCGCATGCTCGGCTCCCTCTTCGAGGCGGAGGACGCGGTCCAGGACACCATGGTCCGGGCCTGGCGCGCGTACGACCGCTTCGAGGGCCGCTCCAGCCTGCGTTCGTGGCTGTACCGGATCGCCACCAACGTGTGCCTGGACGCGCTGGGCGGCGCCGGGCGCCGGGCCCGGCCGATGGACCTGGCCTCCCCCGGCAGCGCCGAGGGACCGCTGCCCGGCGCGCTCCCGGACACCGCCTGGATCTCGCCCGCCCCCGACGGGCGCGTCCTGCCGGAGACCGGCGACCCGGCCGAGGTCGCCGACCGGCGCGAGTCCGTGCGGCTGGCCTTCGTCGCCGCGCTCCAGCACCTCGCCCCGCGGCAGCGGGCCGTGCTCATCCTGCGGGAGGTGCTGGCCTGGAAGGCCGCCGAGGTCGCCGAACTGCTCGACACCACCGTCGCCTCCGTCAACAGCGCCCTCCAGCGCGCCCGCGCCACGCTCGCCGCGGCCGCACCCGCCGCCGGTGACGCGGCCGCGCCCCTCGACGAGGAGCAGCGCGCACTGCTCGCCCGCTACGTGGCGGCCTTCGAGTCCTACGACCTGGACGCGCTCACCTCGCTGCTGCACGAGGACGCCACGCTGTCCATGCCGCCCTACGAGCTGTGGCTGCTCGGCCCGGCGGAGATCCGTGCCTGGATGGCCGGACACGGCCGCGGCTGCCGCGGATCGCGGCTGCTGCCCGTCTCGGCCAACGGCATGCCGGGCTTCGCGCAGTACCGGCCGAGCGCGGACGGCGGGCACGAGCCGTGGGCCCTCCAGGTCCTCGAGATCTCACAGGGCCGCATCACCGGGCTCAACTCCTTCCTCGACACCCAGCGGCTCTTCCCGCTCTTCGGCCTGCCCGCGCATCTGGAGCCCGGCCGGTCCTAGGCCGTGTCGGTCCAGCGTCCCGGCGAGCCCCACCAGGGCGATCAACTCCCGCAGCGGGCGCCCGGCCCCGCGCAGAACGACGCGGGCGCCCTGGCGGCGGGCGGTGAGCTGCAACCGGGCCAGTGCGTCGATCAGCACGGCGTCCGGCTCGCCGGCCGGGCCGCTCACGTCGCAGACCACCGTGACGGGGGCGGCCGCGGTGGCGGTGTTGCCCCGGTGTTCCGCCAGCAGGCATCGCAGCCGCTCGCACAGCACGGGGACCGCCTCCCGGGTCACCCTCGCGGGCAGCACGAGCACGGGGGACCCGCCGTCGGAGCGGGGCACGGGCTGGACCATGGGCGACCTCCTGCGACGGGCGTTCACCAGTAGGACCGCGCACGCCCGCGGAATCCATCGGCCGCGCCCCCGTCACGGCCGCGGCAGCGCCTCGATCTCCGCCGCCGTCCAGTCGCCGTCCGTGCACGCCGCGAGGTAGGCCGCGATCCCGTGCAGGTCCCACGCCCCGGACTCGAAGAGCCCCTCGGCGATGTGCCGCAGATAGGGCCCCGACGGCCGGACGTGCGCGACGTCCCCGCGCGACCAGGGCGCGGTGAACGTGAGCACCGGAAGCCCGTCGACGTCCCCCGGGTACAGCAGCGTCTCGTACCGTCCGTCGCCCAGGCGGGCCCGGCCGGTGCCCAGCACCCGCGCCAGGTCCAGGTCCCCGCCCGGCGCGCGGTACATCTCCTGCGCCGCGATGTCCGCGAACTGGCCGGCCGTCACCAGGTGGGCCCGCGCCCGGACCACTCCGTCCGGCGCGTCCGCGTCGTAGAAGGCCCGGCCGCCCGACCACACGGGCGACTGCGTCGCGAAGTAGAGCCGCCCCGGCAGTTCCAGCGGCAGCGACCGCAGCGGCGGCCGCGCGTCCCGGCAGCCCGGGTACTCCCGGCCGCCCCCGGGCGGGGAACCGCCCGCAAGATAGCTGTTCAGGCGTGCCATGTGCGTGTTGGAGCCGTACGAGGCGTACCAGACGAGGCCCGGCGGCTCCGTCCGCGTCCCGGAGGCGCGCCGCGCGTCCACACGTCGGGGTTCGGTCACGGCACCATGATGCGACGCCGTCAGGCCGCCGGCACCGTGCCGCGGATCTGCCGCAGGAAGGCGGCGTTGTCGGGCGTCGCGCGCAGCCGGGCGAGCAGTGTCTCGAAGGAGCCGGTGCCGCCCTGCAGCGCCCGGCGCAGCCCGTGGGAGGCGGCCAACTCGGCCGGGGACAGCAGCAGTTCCTCGCGCCGCGTGCCGGACGGATGCACGTCGACCGCGGGGAAGACCCGCCGGTCGGCCAGAGCGCGGTCCAGGCGCAGTTCCATGTTGCCGGTGCCCTTCAGCTCCTCGAAGAAGTAGGCGTCCGCCCGCGAGCCGGTGTCGACCAGTGCCGTCGCCAGGATCGTCAGCGAACCCCCCTCCTCCGCCGAACGCGCCGCCCCGAACAGCCGCTTGGGACCGGTCAGCGCGGCGGCGTCCACGCCCCCGCTCAGGGTCCGCCCGCCCGACGACGCGGCGTTGTTGTGCGCCCGGCACAGCCGGGTCAGCGAGTCCAGCAGCACCACGACGTCCCGGCCCGTCTCGACCAGCCGCTTGGCCCGCTCGACCGCCAGCTCCGCCACCGCGATGTGCTGCCGGGGCGTGCGGTCGAAGGTCGAGGCGATCACCTCGCCCCGCACCGACCGCCGCATCTCGGTGACCTCCTCGGGCCGCTCGTCGAGCAGCACCACCATCAGGTGGCACTCCGGGTGGTTGTCGGCGACCGCGTCCGCGACGGCGCGCAGCAGCATGGTCTTGCCCGTCTTCGGCGGCGCCACGATCAGCCCGCGCTGTCCCTTGCCGACAGGCGCGAGCAGGTCCAGCACCCGCGTCGACAGGCCCCCCTTGGGCGACTCCAGGCGCAGCCGCTCCGACGGGTGAAGCGGCGTCAGGTCCGCGAAGTGCCGCCGCCCGCGCGCCACCTCGGCCGGCAGCCCGCCGACCCGGTCGACCGCGACGAGCGCCCGGCCCCGCCCGTTCCCGGCCGCGGCGCCCTCGACGGCGTCGCCCTTGCGCAGCCCGTACCGCCTGATCCGCTCGGACGGCACGGGAACGTCGTGCGGCCCCGGCGCGTAGCCGCCGACGCGCAGGAACCCCCGCCCTCCTTCGATGTCGATGACACCGGCGACGGGCGTCTGCCGGTCGCCGTCGGACGGCGCCGCCGCCGGGGTGGGTGTGGTGGTGGACGTGGTCATGTGGATTCCTCACGTGGAAGGGATCGCGCACGCGGCGGCACGAACCGCCGCGACAGGCGCGGAAGCAGAAGGGTCCGAAGGGCCCGGGAAGAACGGGAGCGGGAACGCGGACGCGGACGCCGTCGAAGGGCGGTCACGCGATCGTGCGGTCCAGCTGGACCAGCGGAAGAAGCACCGGCGCCGTCGAGGGGCGCACAGCCGTGCCATTCGGAGAGTAGCACTCCCGCCCGGATCCCGGGAGGATCGTTGCGCCGCGGCCCAATCGCTGCCGCGAGACCACGCAACCCGGTCCTGCCCGGATAGAATTCCTGTTCCGCACGTTCAGCTGCCGAACGCCGCGGTCGGCCATGCATTCATGGGGGGATCTGTGGCGGATGTGACAGCAGTGCGCGTCGAGACCGTGGAAATCGATCATTCCGGCACGCGGCAGATCAGCGGCAGGACTCGTCCCACCGTCCCGCTCGCGGAGCACACGCCCCAGGTCCGGGCGGCGATCAGCGCGGCGTCCGAGATCGTCCAGGACTCCCTGGAGAGCATGCGGCCGCGTGCGGGGTGGCAGGTCACCACGCTGGAGGTCACCTTCGGCGTCACGCTCGCAGCCGACACCAGCATCATCGTCTCCAAGGCCTCGGCTGCCGCGTCCTTCGAGGTCAGGCTGACCGTCGAACGCACGGAGTAGCCGGTGGACCCGGAAGAGGACTGGGTCGCGATCTCCCAGCGGGGGCGCCGCCTCGGCGGTGGGGTGCGACTGACCCGGCGTCTCGTCCTCACCGCCTCCCACTGCCTCAACGGCATGCACGAGGACAACGGTGCGGTCCCCGGTCTGACCCTGCTGCCCGCACTCGGCGGCGAAGTGCCGGGCGTGGTGCACCGGCGCCTGCCCGACGCCGATCTCGCCCTGCTGGAGATGCAGTTTCCCGGGACTCCACCGCTGCCTGGGGTTTGTTTCGACAAAGCCGCGATGGGAGACCATTGGGAGGGTACGTACCGGCCGGAGAAGAACGATCCATACCTGAACGGCGTCGTGGACCACCCGTCGCGCCCGTTCGACTCCGCCGCAACCACCGAGATCAGGGTTCTCCAGCTCCGCTGTCACCAGTTGCTCGGCGACTTCTCCGGCTACTCCGGAGGTCCGGTCACCCGGCCCACGCCGACCCGTGCCGTACTCGGCATCCTCACCGTCCAGATGATGGAGCGCATCCAGCAGCTCCTCGAACCGCGGCCCCCCGAGCACAGCACCAACGTCCTGTACGCGACAACGATCGCCGAGGCCATGAAGCGCTTCCCGGAACTCCAACTCGTCCGTCTGCTGGAACGCCTGCGCCCGGACGGCGACCGGTCCGGCGAGGGCCCCTTCGCCATCGAGGAGCGGACCCGCTGGAGCGACCTCGATGATCCCGGCGCGGCACCCGACGTCATGGATCTCCAGTACGTGACGGCCATGGGGCCGTTCCCGGCCGCCAAGGCGTTCCCGTGATCAGGAACCTCGACGAGGCACTGGCGGTGGCAGTGCGCGCGGTCGAGGACGACGGCCGCCACCGTCAGGATCACGAGGCAGCTCTGCTCGCCTACGTCACTCAGCTCCACAGCGGGGACTCCGCGGACGGGGAGACAGACGACGGATCCACCGCCGGCTTCGCGTCCCGGCTCATCCATCTGTCGGCCCTGCTCCGGCGGATCGCCCTGCACGAACCCGCGGTGTCGCTGCTCGACCTGACCCGCGACCGGTTGATGGACGCGGAGGAGCAGGGCGAGGCCGTGCGCTCCGCCGACTGGAACGCCCTGGCCGTCCTGCAGGCCGCCTACGGGCGGCTCGACGACGCGCGCGACAGCCTGGGAGCCGCGCTGGACACCGCACGCACCGGCGAACCGGCCGACGCGCAGGAGGTCAAGGCGCTGGCGAACCTGGCAGCGGTGAGCATGCGCACGGGGGACGTCCGGCAGGCCGCCCGATGGGCCGTCGAGGCCCGGGACGCGGCCGATCTCCAGGGCTCGGCCGAGGAGGCCGCCCAGGTGGAGACCCGCCTGCTGATCGCTTCGGTCATGGTCGGTGCCGCCCGGGCAGTCCGGGGCCCCGACCGGGGGGAGCGGCTGGAGGCGGCCGTGAAGGAGCTGGAACGGTGGACCCGGGTCCTGCTGAACGTCGCCGGCCCCGACCACCGGCGTTCCCTGGAGGCGATGGCCGCGCTGGCCCGCGCCGAGTTCGACGCAGCGTGTGCCGCCCGGGAGACCGCCCGTGCCGAGCGGGCGGTCGAGGTACTGGAGACCGTGACCCAGCGGACCTCGGCCGGTCTCGGAGCGGACCACCCGCAGACCCTCACGGCCCTGGCCAATCTCGCCGCCGCAGAGTTCGAGGCTGCCGGCCTGTCCGCCCCTTCCGGGGAGCGGCGCGCCAGGGCCGAGTCGATCCTGGAGACCGTCGCACAGCAGACCTCGGCCACACTGGGCCACGACCACCCCCAGACACGGGCCGTGCTCTCCAATCTGGCCCGGATGCGGGGGGACTCCACGCCGGTCGTCGAGCTCGTGGAGCGCATCGACGCCACGTACACCCCGCGGAACAACGCGCAACGCAACCAGGCCAAAACGCGGGCGATCGCCAGAGAGAAGCACCTCGTCCGGCTCATCGCCCACGCGGGCGCCTCGTACTTCCTCGAGTCGCCGCAGCGCTTCATGCCCGTGATCGTCCAAGCCCTCGAGAACCGGGTCCACTTCCATGTGATCGTCAGCAGCCCCTGGAACAATCTGGGCGTCTTCATCAAACGCGATGCGGCCTGGGAGAAGCCGACCGCGGAGAACGTCATCGAGCTGATCGAGGCGAGTGACTACTACAAGCACACGTTCCGCAAGGTCATCAAGGAGTACGAGCGACTGCGTACCCTGTACGGCGACCGGATCGAGCTGCGACTCACCCCCATGGACATCCCGGGCACCACGCTACTCACCTCCGACGTCGGCTTCTTCGAGCCGTACATGACGGCCAACCCCGAGGACCGCACGCAGCGGGGCATGGGGGCCTTCGAGATCGAGTTCGGCAAGGTCAGCCGGTACTACGCGCTCAGCGTTGACGCCTTCGAGACCCAGTGGGAACTGGCCAGCACCCTTGAGCAGTTCCGCGCGCACGAGTTCCAGCACAAGCAGCGGCTGCGCATGCTCCTGGGAACCCTCACCGACGACGCCGCCGCCAAGCCCGTCGCCCCGCCCGCGGGCGAGGCCGACTGAGAAACCCGCGGGCAAGCCGCAGCGGCCGGGTCACGGCACGTGCAGCAGATTCAGCCCGGCAGCGCGCAGGACACCGGCCGAGCCCACGAACAGGGCCTCGGGCAGCGCCTCCAGCGGCCAGAACTCCCAGCGCTCGCAGCGGTGCGGCTCGCACACCATGGGGTCACCGCTGAAGGACATGACCTCCACACCGATCTGCATGTGGTGATTGGCCAGCGGGTCCGGGTCCGTGACGTGCGCGACACGCATCTCCTGCGCCGCGATACCCGTCTCCTCCTTCAATTCCCGCGCGGCAGCGGCGAGGAGCGTCTCACCGATCTCCACGTGACCGCCGGGCAGCCCCCACGTGCCGTGGCCGAAGGTGTTCACGCGCAGTCCCAGCAGGATCGAACCGCCGCGCCGCAGGACCGCCTGCACGCCCACCCGCACCGTCGGTTCCGCGGTTCCGGTCACGTCACGCCTCCGGGCAGGTCCGGGTAGGTCCGGGAGAAGTTGTCCGCGTTGCTGTCGGACGCCACCATGTCACCGATACCCCGTGCGACGGCTTCCCTCTCCTCGAAAAGGTGCCCGATCCGGTATTCCGCCGCGTCCTTGATCACCACGACCTGGCAGTCGGGGTCGATGAAGAGGTAGGTGCCGCTGCGGGTCTTGTTGCGGTACACCTCCAGCGTCACCCCGCGGTACGCGGCGGCCTTCTCGCACCGCGACAGTGCCTCCTCGAACTCCCACTCGGAGACCGAAAGCCAATCGCTGTTGTCGGCGCCGTAGTTGGTCTCGGACATCTGGTAGATCTTCCACACGTCCGGCAGGCAGTCGTCGTCCTGGATCAGTTGCAGCACCTCGGACGCGCCGCCCAGATTGCGCCGCGTGATCACGGTGCCGAGCTTCACCTTCACGGCCTGATGGTGCCTGCGCACCTCCTTCAGGAGGGCGAGCACCCGTTCCCTGTGGGGAGCGACGCCGGTGCGCAGAGCGGCGTGCTCACTCGCGTCAGCGGACTCCAGCGGCAGAGCGATCCACGACAGGTGCGGCAGGACGCGGCGCATGGCGGGCAGGGGCGCCAGCCCGTTGGTGGAGAGCACCACACGTGGCGCGTCCGTGCCCGAAGGATGATTCCTGTCGCCCAGCCCGGCCAGCAGATCCGCCAGGTAGGGCAGCAGCGTCGGTTCACCCCCGGACACCACCACGCCCCGCACGCCTGCCTCCCGGAGCACGTCCACGACGCGGAAGGCGTCCCGCTCGGACATCGTGGGAATCTCGTGGCGCGGCCCGAAGCAGAACGGGCAGCTCAGGTTGCACCTGCCCAAGGGGCGGAAGTCCACGTACGCCGGAAGCCTCAGGGGGGATGCTGGCATGGCTCGGCGCTCTCCTGCCCTCGGCAGACCCGGCCGATCTGCACGCCGGGCAGTGATTTCGCGGCCACTGTAACCGCAGCGGGGAGTCGCGGCGCGGCATTGACAAGGGTGTTACGTGCACTCGCACTCGCCGATACTGGGGCCATGCGCAAGGCATTCGCCCATGAGGCCGTCGTGGTCCTCGCGGCAGGTGGGGACGAGAGGGCGCCCGGGGGCGCGATCACCGTGGAGCTGTGCGGCGGCTGGGAGCACGAGGGGCCGTGCCCGCTCGCGGCACATCACACGGCGGTGTCACCCGGGGCGGACGGAGGCCTGCTGCTGCGGGTGCTGTTCGCGGCGGAGCCGGCGGACGAGGCCGCGGTGCGCGCCCGGATCGACGCGGCACTGGCGGCGGGGGCGCTGGGCAGGGAACCGGCCCCGGACACCCGGTGGGAGCTGCGGGCGAGCGGCCCGAGCCCCGTCCGGGAGGACGAGGCGGGGCACGCGGCGCGGCTCAGCGGCTGAGCCAGTCGGTGTCGCCCATGACGACGACGGGGTGCAGGGCCGGGTCGAGGGTGCGCAGCAGTGCGCGCATGTCGGGGCGGGGCAGGCTCACGCAGGCCTGGGTCGGGCCGCCGTGGTCGACGTGGAACCATATGCCGCCGCCGCGGGAGGCGCCCAGGGGGCGGGTCCAGTCGCGGGGTGTGGTGCCGGGCTGCCGGTTGTAGTTGATGGCGACCACGTAGTCGAACGAGCCGGCCAGCGACTCGCCCTTGAAGCCGGTGCCGGAGATGGAGAAACCCCGTGGCGAGTGGTCGTAGGGGAGCTTGCTGCCGGGGTCGGGGAGCAGTCCGCCGGCGTCGGTGAGTCCGTAGACGCCCACGGGGGAGCGCAGGTCGCCGACGTGGTGGTCGGTGGTCCAGCCGTCGCGGGCGTTGTGGCCGGTCCAGGTGGGGCCGTCGCTCCAGCTGCCGTCGGGCCGGCGCTGGTGGACCACGACGTGGGAGACGGAGGAGTTCTTCCCCTCGCCCGTCACGACGACGACCTGGCGGGCGCCGGCCGGGACGGCCGCGAGGGTGCGCGGTCCGACACCGGGCAGCCGGGTGTCGACCGGCGTGGGCGCCGGGCTCGATGCCGCAGGGGCGGACGCCGCGGCGGGCAGCGCGGCCGGCGAGACCGCGGTGGTCGGCGTCCCGCAGCCGGCGAGCAGTCCGGCTCCGGCCGCCACGGCCGCGAGCAGGGATATCGCGGAGCGGGCACCGCCGCGCGGCACGCGGTTGGGCATGGCAAGGCCTTTCGATGTGAACGATATGAGCGATATGAGCGATGTGCCGGACGACGGGAGCCGGGGCCGTCAGCCCTGGTGGAACTGCGCCGTCTTGAAGGCCTTGGTGACCGCCGTGATGGTGGCCTGCGACGGCTCGCGCAGGCAGACGTTGACGTTGAGCATCAGCGGACGGTCCTTCTTCGTGGTGATGCCGCCCCACGCCTGCATCTCGGCGTCGCCGCCGAGGAGCTGGCAGCCCTTGCCGGGCGCGGACGGTTGCACGACATCGAAACCGGTCTTGCCGTCCCCCTTCGTGTACAGCGTCTTGTAGATGTAGATCAGCGCCGCGCCCTTGCGCAGCCGGTCGACCGGCGGGCAGGCCGAGTACCCCAGGTCGAGCGCGGGCTTGCAGGAGGGGCCCTGGCTCAGGGGCTGCTGCGACACGAAGCCGATCATCATCGCCTTCCCGTCGAGCATGGTGAAGCCCTTCCAGCCGGTCGGCAGTCGCAGCGTCAGGCCGTAGAGGTTCTTCAGTTCGACGGTCGTGGACGTGTCACGGCCAGGGCTGGGCGACCGCATGGACGTGGGTCCGTTCGCGGGCGTGCCCGTGGCCTCGGCCGTGGCCGTGGCGGTCCCCGCGGCGGCTGGGGTCGCGACGTCCTGCCGGTGCGGGTCGGCGCCGCCGGTCAGACCGGCCATCGTGAGCACCCCGGCACCGACGGCCGCCACCGTCGCCGTGGACAGCGCCGCCATCCTGCGCCGCCTGCGCCGCTGGACCCGGCGTCTGATCTGCGCCATCCGGTCGGTGGGGGCGAGGGGCTGCGGCACCGTCCGCTCCAGGAGCACGCTCAGCTCCCACTCGTCCTCGCCGCTCGGTTCGTGCTCGCGATCACGCGAAGTCCCGTTGTGCATGCCGCTCACCCCCTTCCGTCAGGCTGGGCACCGCCGCCAGTTCCTTGCGCAGCATGCCCAGCGCCTTGGCCGCCTGGCTCTTGACCGTGCCGGGCCGGCAGCCCAGCACCGCGGCGGTCTCCTCCACGCTCAGGTCCTCGAAGTAGCGGAGCACCACCACGGCCCGCTGCCGCGGCGGCAGCCGCCGTACGACAGCCGCCAGCGACTGCTCCAGGTCGACGGAGGCGAACGGGTCGCCCTCCGACGCCCCGGCGGGCACCTCGCCGTGCGGCACCTCCCCCCGCCAGCGCCGCTGCCACCACGACGAATGCGTGTTGACCAGCGCCTTGCGCACGTACGCCTCGGGGTTCTCGGAGGCTATCCCGCGCCATTTCGGCCAGACCTTCGCCAGCACCGTCTGCAGCAGGTCCTCCGCGAGGTGGGCGTCCCCCGTCAGCAGCCAGGCGACCCGGAGCAGCCTCGGCCCGCGCGCGGTGACGAACTCCTCGAAGTCCGGCGCCGCGTCCCTCACCGTGCTGTCCTCGCCATCGCATTCCTGTCCCTGAATCCGGCCTCACAACCGCCCAACCGGGTGGGGCGCCCGTTCGGTTGCCCCGGGGACGAAGATCGTTCGTTTTGCCTGGTCATTGCACTGCCCGCGACCAATCGTGGGCACTGCCCGCTTATGCGGTAGACGGTCAGGTATACGCCATGAACAAACCGGACATGTGGGTGGGCCCGCCGGACTCCGCGCCCGGCGGGGCGAGACACGCCGCCGGTTCCTGCCGCCGCCCCGGCGGCACCGGCGGCCCAACTGCCTGCCGTTCCAGGCCGCCGGAACCACCGTCCCGGAGGGGGACTCCTCGCCTCACGCAGCCGCAGCCGGGTGGGCGACCCGCCGCCCTGTGAAACACACCACACCGTCCGGCCCCACCTGCCGGTCCGCCCGGCTGGCCCCGGCAGCCTGTCGTTCGGGACCGCCGCCTGCCCTGGTCACGATGGACCGGCGGTCGCGGCCAGGCGGGGGGCCCGTACCGGAAGGCCACCGGCCCTGTGACGCAGGCCACGCCGTCCAACCCCCACGGGCCCGATCACCTGCCGGTCTGTCCGGCAGGCCCCGCCCGACCACCGTGGATGGGGGTGCTCGCCCCGTTCACCAGGGGGCTCCTCGCCTGGCGCAGCCGCGGCCGGGCCGACGGCACCGGGCGACCACCGCTCCTGTGACTCAGGCCCCGGCGCCGCTTGCCCGGTTCACCACGGGCCGGCAGTCGCACCGGAGGGCCACCGGCCCTGTGGCGCACGCCATGCTCCCCGGGGCCGCCGGCCCGCCCGAAGCGCCCCAGGAGCGGATTCGCGCCCAGGGCCCGGGCCGGGCGGCGGCACCGCGCATGCCGCCTGCCCCGGCGACCCGGGCGCGCGAGCTGACGTACCGTCAACATGCGTACGGCACAACCGAATCGCCCCCGCGCCGGAACCCCCTCGACGTCCTCACCAGGTGATCTTGTGATCCGGGGGCGTTCCGTCGGAGACTCGAACTCGGCGTCCCCGCCCGCCGATTCACCCCGCACCGACGGAGGAACACGCAGTGAGCACCCTCAACAAGGGCGTCAACAAGGTCGAGATCCGTCTCAAGTGGGATCCCAGCCCGCTCGGCTCCCCCGCCCACGACCTCGACATCGTCGCCGCCACCTACCTCGCCACGTCCCCGCACGGCAAACCGGCGTACCTCGTGCACTTCGACAGCCGCTCGCCGGACGGCACGATCACGCTCAACCGCGACAGCAAGAACGGCAAGGGACTGGGCGACGACGAGGTCATGACCCTCGAGTTCGACCGGCTCTCCCCCGCGTACGGCCGGGTCGTCGTCGGCATAGCCATCCAGCAGGGCGACGGCCGGATCACCTTCGGCGATGTCGCGGGCACCCGCGTGCGCGTCGTCGAGGGCTACGCCGACCTCGCGGCGTCCGACTTCTCCGAGGTCGCCGGCTCCACCGCGGCCGCCCTCGGCGAGTTCGTCCGGGCCGACTCGGGCGAGTGGCACTTCCACCCGGCCGTCCGCGGCTACGACACCGACCCCGGTTCCTTCGCCCGGGAGATGGGCACCTCCTGAGGTCCCGCCCTTCCCCGGACGTACGCGAAGGCCCGCCGTCACGGCGGGCCTTCGCGTCCCGGCGGAGCCTCAGACGACACCCTGCGCGGTCATCGCCTCGGCGACCCGCAGGAAGCCCTCGATGTTGGCGCCGAGCACGTAGTCGTCGCCGCTGCCGCCGTACGTCTCGGCGGTGGCCCGGCACTCGGCGTGCACGGACTGCATGACGGCGGCGAGCCGGGCCTCGGTCTGCGCGAACGTCCACACGTCGCGCGAGGCGTTCTGCTGCATCTCCAGCGCGGAGGTCGCGACTCCGCCCGCGTTGGCGGCCTTGCCCGGCCCGAAGAGCACGCCGGCCTCGCGGAAGGTCTCGATCGCCTCGGGCGTGCACGGCATGTTGGCGCCCTCGGCGACCGCCACGACACCGTTCTTGACCAGGGTGCCGGCGTCCTGCCCGGCCAGCTCGTTCTGCGTCGCGCAGGGCAGCGCCACGTCGCAGGGCACGTCGAAGACCGAACCGCGCTCCGAGTGGCGCGCCTTCGGCTTCGCCTCCGCGTACGCGGAGAGCCGGCCGCGGCGCACCTCCTTGACCTCCTTCAGCAGCTCCAGGTCGATGCCGTCCTCGTCGACGACATAGCCCGAGGAGTCCGAGCAGGCCACGACCGTGCCGCCGAGGGCGCGCACCTTCTCGATCGCGTACACCGCGACGTTGCCGGAACCGGAGACGACCACCTTGCGGCCCTCGAAGCCCTCGCCGCGCGTGGCCAGCATCTCCTTGGCGAAGAACACCGCGCCGTAGCCGGTGGCCTCGGTGCGCGCGTGCGAACCGCCCCAGCCGATGCCCTTGCCGGTCAGGACGCCCGCCTCGAAGCGGTTGGTGATCCGCTTGTACTGGCCGAAGAGGTAGCCGATCTCCCGGCCGCCGACGCCGATGTCCCCGGCGGGGACGTCGGTGTGCTCGCCCAGGTGACGGTAGAGCTCGGTCATGAACGACTGGCAGAAGCGCATGATCTCGCCCTCGGAGCGGCCCTTGGGGTCGAAGTCGGAGCCGCCCTTGCCGCCGCCGATCGCCAGGCCCGTGAGCGCGTTCTTGAAGATCTGCTCGAAGCCCAAAAACTTCACGATGCCGAGGTTCACGGTGGGGTGGAAGCGCAAGCCGCCCTTGTACGGGCCGAGCGCGCTGCTGAACTCCACCCGGAAGCCCCGGTTGACCTGCGGCCGGCCCTGGTCGTCCACCCACGGCACCCGGAAGATCACCTGCCGCTCCGGCTCGCACACCCGCTCCGCGATCCGTGCCTCCAGGTACTCCGGGTGCGCCTGCAGTGCCGGCGCCAGCGAGTGCAGCACCTCCCCCACCGCCTGATGGAACTCGGGCTCGCCGGCGTTGCGCCGGCAGACCTCCCCGTAGACGGCCTCGATGTGTGCACTGACGTTCATGCGCGCCTTCTCTCGTCTTGACTCCCGGCCGTGCCCCGCTCGTGCGGCGCGCGACCGGCCGTTGCCGTGTCAACGAGTACGGACGGACGAAGGCCATGTGTCAGCGGAGGGACAAGACCGGTCCCGGCGGCCGCGGACGGCTTCAGAGCGTGACGAGACGCACGGCCGCCAGCAGGGTGAGCACGACCGTGACGCGTTCGAAGACCTTCGGACTGATACGGCTGATCGTCGCCCGGCCCGCGGCGGCCCCCGCGAGGACGGCGGGAGCGGTGAGCGCGCCGAAGGCCAGCGTGGCGGGGGTGATCAGGCCGAGGCCGACGCTGAACGGCACCTTGAAGGCGTTCAGCAGCAGGAAGAACCACGCGCTGGTGCCGAGGAAGCCCAGCATCGGCAGCCCGACGGCCAGGAAGTACAGCGCCATGATCGGTCCCGCCGCGTTCGCCGTCATCGTGGCGAACCCGGCGAGCACCCCGGCACCCGCCGCGACGGCCCGGTGGTGCACCATCCGGTCCTCCGGCCCGCGGCGCCGGCTCCACCAGTGCACGGCGAGCATCAGCAGGAGCAGCGCCCCGATGAGCTCCCGCATCCGGGCGTCGTCGACCCGGCGCACCACCGCCGCGCCCAGCAGCACCCCCAGGACCACCCACGGGAACAGCCGCACCAGGCGGCCCCAGTCGGCGTGCCGCCGGTACGCCGCCACCGCCACCACGTCGCCGACCAGCAGCAGCGGCAGCAGCACCCCGGTCGAGAGCTTCGCCGGCAGCACGAGCGCGAACAGCGCCACGCCCACCGTCCCGGCCCCGGACACCCCGGTCTTGGAGTAGCCGACGAGAAAGAGCGCGAGCAGCGCCACCGCCCACTGGGCGGCGTCCAGTGACGGCATCAGGGCCGCCCGGTCGATATGCGGATCACCCGGTCTTCCTATCCGCCCGCCGCTGTGGCCCTCCGGGCGGGGTCCCTCCGGGGCACCTGGTGGACGCCTCGCCTTCACTGGGGCACACCAAGGTCTGGAGATGTTGTGAAACGTTGTGACCTGCCGGTAGCTTCGCCCGGACGCCGAGCACTCCCGTCAAATCGCCATCAAATACTGCACGTTACCGAGGCCAGAGCCCGCCGGGACAGGCCCGCGGACCCAACGGCCGTCCGGATCGCGGGATCGGTGCCTGTGCCAACGAAACAGTGTGCTTGAATGCTTCGCGTGCCGCCGACCGGCTCCCGCCGACCAGCACCATGACAACGGTGTCGGCCCGCCGGCACGACAAGAACTTCGTGCGCACTCCTCCCGCCCACGCCGATGTGCCGGAATCCGCACCGGATCACGGCCGTCCCGCGGCGCAGGCGGTGAGGTCGTGGCCGCACCTGGCACGGGATCAGACACCTGCCGGTCCCCGCGCCGTGTGTGCCGCGCGCCACACAGCAGTATCGGAAGGAATGCCTTGCACAAGCGAACAAGGAAGCGCGTGCTTCCGGCCGTCGTCGCCGGCGGAGCCCTGGCCGTGGGTGCCTTCGCACTCCTGCCCTCGACCGCGCTGGCCGGCACGTCCGCCCCCGCGCAGCACCGGTCCGCCACCCAGGCGGACTTCGAGGCCGCCGCGGCCGAGTACCAGGTGCCGGTGTCCGTGCTCCTCGGCGTGGCCCGCCAGGAGTCCGGCCTCCAGTCCCACCCCGGCTACAGCAACAACGCCGGGTGGGGACTGATGAACCTCACCGACGCGACGCTGGAGATGCTGCAGAAGGGCCCGTCGGGCATACCCGCCCACTCGGACCTCACCTCGGCTGCCAAGCACCCCGAGCTGCACACCCTGCTCACCGCCGCGAAGCTGACCGGTATCCCCGCCGACGACCTGCGGCACAACCGGCGGGACAACCTCCGGGGCGGCGCCGCCCTGCTGGCGTCGTACCAGAAGCAGCTGACCGGCGGGACGTCGGACAACCCGTCCGACTGGGCCGGGGCGGTCGCCAAGTACAGCCAGATGGCCAACGAGAAGGCCGCGCAGTCCTTCGTCTCCGACGTCTTCGCCTCGATCCGCTCCGGCGTCTCGGAGACGACCTCGGAGGGCCAGCGGGTCACCCTGGCGGCCGACCCGTCCGCCACCCCGGCCTCCGGGCAGCTGGCGAAGCTCAAGCTGGCCAAGGCAGTCGGTCCGGCCACGCCCGCCGAGTGCCCCAAGTCGATGGACTGCCAGTTCGTCCAGGCCTCGTCCACGGGTGTCCAGGTCTCCAACCGGCCCGCCAACGGCATCAAGCTCACGCAGATCGTCCTGCACACCACCGAGGGCTCCTACGACGCGGCCATCCGGACCTTCCAGGGCCCGAACGCCACCGCCGCGCACTACGTGATGCGCTCCTCGGACGGCGCGGTCACGCAGATGGTGTCGGACAAGGACGTCGCCTTCGGTGACGGCAACTACGACAGCAACCTGCACTCGATCCAGATCGAGCACGAGGGCTTCTCGGCCTTCGGCGCGCAGTGGTACACCGACGCCGTCTACCAGCAGACGGCCAAGCTGGTGAAGTACCTCGCCGAGCGGTACGACATCCCCCTGGACCGCCAGCACATCCTGGCCCACGACAACGTGCCCGGCGGCAAGACCGCCGACCTGGCCGGCATGCACTGGGACCAGGGCAACGAGTGGGACTGGACCCGCTTCATGAAGAAGCTCGGCGCCCCGTTCGACGACGGCACCAGCGGTGCCGGCCCGGTCGGCAGCGTCGTGACCATCGCCCCCACCTTCGCCAAGAACCTGCAGACGTTCACCGTCTGCCCGGCCGACGACCCCACGGGCGGCACCACCGAGTGCACCCCGAAGACGGTCCCGGCGAGCTCGCTCTTCGTGCACCAGGGCCCGAGCGAGGACTCCCCGCTCATTCTGGACGCGAACGTGCACCCCAGCGCCACCAGCGGCACGAACGACGTCAGCGACTGGAGCACCACGGTGCAGGCCGGCCAGCAGTTCGTCGTCGCCGACCAGCAGGGTGACTGGACCGCGATCTGGTTCGACGGCCAGAAGGGCTGGATCAGCAACCCCCAGGGCAGGAACACCGTCCCGACCACGGGTGTGCAGATCATCACCGCGGCCGGTGCGACCACCGCGCCGGTCTACGGCACGGCGTTCCCCGACCCGTCCGAGGTCCCGGCCGGCTGGGGCGCCGACCCGCAGAACCCGCTCACCGCGCCCAACTACGGCATCCCCGCGGGCCAGGCCTACGTCGCCGACCAGCCCCCGGTCAACGGCCAGGACTTCTTCCCGAGCCGCCAGGGCGTCGTCACCGGCGCGAAGCAGTACTACACGGTGCAGTTCAACCACCGGTACGTGTACGTGAACGCGGCCGACGTCACCGCCACCACGGCCTGACGCCCGCACCGCTGAACCACCGCAGGGCCCCTCGCACGGCGGCCGGCCTCCCCGGCCGCCCGCCGCCGGGGGGCCCTGCCGCGTCCCGCCGCGGGACGTGCCGGCAACCACCGTCATATGACGCTCGATTGCGTCGCCGTCGCGCGCCTAGCGTGTTCTCACGTCAGGAGCTCGATGAACAGGGGATTCCCATGGCGTGGCGCGGGGCTCGTTCCGCGACGGGGCGGACGATGGTCGGCCGCCCCGCCGAACGCGAGGCGATCGGACAGCTGCTCGAAGCGGTACGCGAGGGACTCAGCGGCGTCCTGGTGCTCGTGGGCGAGGCCGGGATCGGCAAGACGCGGCTGCTGGACCACGCGGCGGCCGAGGCCACCGGTGTCGCGCTGACCCGGCTGGTGGGCGTCGAAGCCGAGAAGCCCCTCGGCTACGGCGCGCTGCACCGGCTCCTGCGGCCACACCTCCACCGCACCGACCAGCTCCCCGCCCGGCAACAGGACGCCCTGAACGGCGCGTTCGGCCTGACCGACGCGCCGCACCCGGACCGGTACCTGGTCGGTCTGGCGACCCTGACCCTGCTGTCCGGCGCGGCGTCGGAGCTGCCGATGCTGTGCCTGATCGACGACGTGCACTGGCTCGACCCCGAGTCGGCCGCGACACTCGCATTCGTCGCCCGGCGGCTGCACGCCGACTCCCTGGGCCTGATCTTCGCCGCCAGGGACGACCTCGGCGACCGGGGGCTGTTCGACGCCCTGCCCTGGCTGCGGGTCGGCGGGCTGCCCGCCACCGACGCCCGGGAGGTGCTGACCCGTGCCGTCGCCGGGCACCTGGACCCGGCCGTCGCGGACCGGATCGTGACCGGCACCGGCGGCAATCCGCTGGCCCTCGGCGAACTGGCCGCGCACCTGGGCGCCGAGCAGCTGGCCGGGGTCGCGCCCCTGCCCGAGCCGCTGCCGGTGAGCAGGCTGCTGGAGGAGCACTTCCGGCAGTCCGTCGCCGCGCTGCCACCGCACACCCGGACGCTGCTCCTCCTCATGGCGGCGGCGCCGACCGACGACCTGGCGGTGGTCCGGCACGCGGCGGGCGCGCTGGGCCTGCCGGCCAGTGCCGCGGCCGCGGCCGTCGAGGCGGGCGTGCTGGAGCACGGGCCCGGCGCCGGGTTCCGGCATCCGCTGATCCGTTCCTCGGTCTACGCGGCGGCCTCGGGGGACGACCGGCGGCGGGTCCATGCCGCCCTCGAAGCGGCCAGCGACCCGGCCCGCGTCCCCGACCGGCGCGCCTGGCACCGCGCCGAGGCGGTCCTCGGCACCGACGACGCGGCCGCCGCGGACCTGGAGGCCGCGTCGGACCGCGCCCGGGCCAGGGGCGGCTACTCCGCCCAGGCGCTGTTCCTGTCCAGGGCGGCCGAACTCACCACCGAACCGGCCAGACGCGCCGAGCGCTACCTCGGCGCGGCCCAGGCCCATCTGGCCTCCGGCGACCACGCCGCCGTGCACCCCCTGCTCGACCTCGCCCTCCCCGCCCTCGACCGGCCCTCCGCCCGCGCCCTCGCGCTGCGGATCCGGGCCTCGGCCGAGCTCTTCGACACCCGCAACGACCGCGTCCCCGCCATGATGCTCGACGCCGTGGCCGAACTCGGCGACGCGGATCCCCGTATGACCCGGGAGCTGCTCTACGAGGCCATGCACGCCGCCGTCATCGCCCAGCACACCATGCACCGCACGACCTTGGCCGAGGTGGCCAAGGCCGTGATCGGCGCCTCCCACGACCAGGACGCCCCGGACTGGAGCCCCGACCGGCTGATCGAGGGCCTGGCCCTGCGTACCGCCTACGGCTACGAGAGCAGCGTCCCGGTGATCCAGGAGGCCCTGGCGAAGCTCCGCGCGTCGGCCGAACTCCACGACATGGCCAGCCCGCTCGCCATCATCGTGGGCCTCGCGGCGGGCGACGTGTGGGACATCGACGCGTACGCCGGGATCGCCGGCCGGCTCGCCGCCGAGAACCGTACCCAGGGAGCGCTGTACAGCCTCACCCTGTCCCTGACGGTCCAGGCGTACACCGAGATCTGGAACGGGCGGCTGACCGCGGCCGACGGTCTCCTCGCCGAGGCCGACGACTACGCCGCGGCCATCGGCCTGGCGACGCAGGGCGATCTCAACAAGGCCCTGCTCTACGCGTGGATGGGCAAGGAGAGCGAGGTGCGCGCCGTCACCGCGACGATGGACGCCGTCGCCGCGGCGTACGGACTCGGCATGCTGCGCCAACTGGCGCTCCACGCCCGGTGCGTTCTCGACCTGGGGACGGCGCGCTACGACGAGGCGCTGCGCCACGCACTGCCCGCCTACGAGGAGGACTTCCCGTCGGAGGGCAACCTCATGCTGCCGCTCCTCGTCGAGGCCGCCGTCCGCGCGGGCGACCGGCCCACGGCGGTCCTGGCGCTCCAGCGGCTCGAACACCGCGCGCGGCTGGCCGGAACGCCGTGGGCGCTGGGGCTGCTGGCCCGCTGCCGGGCCCTGACCGAGGAGGACGCGGAGGCCGAGAGATGGTACCGGGAGTCGATCGAGCTCCTGGGGAGCGTCCCCCTGGCCGCGGAACACGCCCGGTCACGGCTGCTGTTCGGCGAGTGGCTGCGGCGGCGCAAGCGCCGGTCCGAGGCCCGCGACCACCTGCGGGCCGCGTACGAGTCCTTCGACGCCTCGGGCGCGGCCCTGTTCGCCGAACGGGCCCGGATCGAGCTGCTCGCCACCGGTGAGAAGGCACGCCGGCGCGTACCGGAGACCAGGTCCGATCTCACGCCCCAGGAACGGCATGTGGCGCTGCTGGCCGCATCGGGACTGACCAACGCAGAGATCGCCTCCCGGCTGTTCATCACGACCTCGACGGTCGAGTTCCACCTGAACAAGGTGTTCCGCAAGCTCGGCATCACCTCGCGCCGGCGGATCGCCGCCGCGCTCGAAGGGCCGGCGACCGGCTGATCCCCGCCCGGCCGCGGCCGGGCGCAGGTGGACATGCGGCGCTGTCGACCGCATGATCGATTATGTGAGCACGACCAACGGCCCGGCGCGGGCCGACCGGCGTCTCGTCGGGCGCGACGACGAACTGCGATCCCTGTTCGGGCACCTTGACGCGGTCGATTCCGGAGGTCGTGCGATCGGGCTCTTCGGAGAGCCCGGGGTGGGCAAGAGCGCGCTGCAGGCGGAGGTCGTGGAGCACGCGCGAGCCACCGGGTTCACCGTGCTCACCGCGCGGGGCAGCCAGTCCGAGACGCACCTGCCGTTCGCCGGCCTCCATCAACTGCTGCGGCCCCTGCTCTCCCGCGCCGACCGGCTGCCGGCCCTGCAGCGCCACGCCCTGCTCGTCTGCTTCGCCATGAGCGACGCGATCCAGGTGCACCCGTTCTTCGCCTTCCTGGCGGTCCTGGAACTGCTTGTCGACGCGGCGGCGGACAGTCCGGTCCTGGTCTGCCTCGACGACCTCCACTGGATGGACCAGCCGTCGATCGACGCCCTGGCCTTCGTCTGCCGCCGGATCACCGGTGAGCGGGTGATCGTGCTGTGCACGTCGCGGCCCGAGGCCCTGCCGTTCACCGACCCCCACACGATCGAGTGGACGGAACTCCAGGGCATCGACGACGCCGCGTCGGCCGAGTTGCTGGACGGGCGGGCGCCGCAGCTGCTGGCGGCCGTGCGCGAGCGCGTACTGCGGCAGGCGCGCGGCAATCCGCTCGCCCTGGTCGAGTTCGCGGGCGCGCTGGAGTCCGGGCGGTACGCGTGGACCGAGTTCGACGAGGACCTGCCCATGACCACCCGCCTGGAGCGGGCGTTCGCCACACGGGCCGAGCACCTCGACCCGGCCGTCCGCGCCGTCCTGACCGTCGCCGCGGTGGACGACGGCGACGACCTCGGCGACGTCCTCGCCGCGGCGGGCATCCTCCACGGTTCGCCGGTCGACCTCGGCAGGGCGCAACCGGCCTTCGAGCACGGCCTCCTGACCGTGACCGGCGAGCGGTACCGCATCGCCCACCCGCTGGTCGGTTCGGCCCTCCGGCAGGGCATGCCGCCGGCCGCGCGCCGGGAGGCGCACGCCGCGCTCGCGCGCGTCCTCACCGGTCATCCGGACCGCGCGGTGTGGCACCGGGCCTCCGCGGTGTCGGGCCGTGACGAACCGATCGCCGCCGAGCTGGAACAGGCCGCCGGGAACGCCCAGCGCCGCGGTGCGATCGCCTCGGCCGCCGCATGGCTCGAACGGGCGGCCGCCCTGAGCCCGGACCCGCGGTCGCAGGCCGCACGCCTGCTCGGCGCCGCCGAACTCGGCTTCCAGCTCGGCCGGTTCAGCCACGTCGAGCAGATCAAGGCCCAGGTCGCGGGGATGACGCTCCGGCACCGCGACCGGTCGCGGCTGGCGTGGCTCGAAGGCGTCTTCCACGACGGCTCCACGGGTGAACCCGCGGAAGTGCGCCACCTGGTGGCCCTGGCCGGGCACGCCACCGGCGAGCAGGACGCCGACCTCGCCATGCAGCTGCTGGTCGGCGCGGCCCGCAGAGTGTGGTGGCGCGATCCCGGTCCGGCGGTGCGGCACGAGATCGTCCGGGCCGCGGAGCAGGTGAACCTGCCGGCCCACGACCCGCGGCTGCTGGCCCTGCACGCGCTGTGCGGCTTCCACGAACGGACGCCGATGGTGGTCGAGCAGCTCGCCCGGTGGCCGGCCGACGCCGACGGGGAGCCGGAACTCGCCGGCCTGCTGGGCATCGCCGCGTTCTGCACCGGCGATTTCCGCCACGCCGTCGGCTTCCTGTCCACCCCCGTCCGGGAACTCCGCGCCCAGGGCCGCATGAGCCTGCTCGCCGAAGCGCTCGCGATACGGGCCTGGGCCGAGGTCTACCTCGGGGTCTTCGACCCGGCGCGCTCCGCCGACGAGGCCGTGCGGCTCGCCGACGAGACCGGCCAGTCGCTGTGGGCCGCGACCGCGCGCATCGCCGTGGCCCTGATCGACGCCGTGCGCGAGGGCTGGGACACCCGCCACGCCTTGCTCTCCGAGGCCGAGCACGTGGCCCTGCGCACCCCGAACGCCGCGTCGTCCCTGCTCGCCGGCGTACAGCTGGCCTGCGGCACCGCCGAGTTGGGCGCGAACCGGCACGAGCAGGCGTACGGCGAACTGCACCGCGTCTTCGAGCCCGCCGACCCCGCGTTCCAGCGGATGCAGCAGGTGTGGACGCTCGGCTACCTGGCCGACGCCGCCGTCCGCACCGATCGGCGGGCCGAGGCGAGAACCGCGCTGGCCTCCATCGAACGGCTCGTGGGCGACGCCCCTCCCACGGGGGCGGCCATCGCCCTGGAGTACACGAGGGCGGTGCTGGCCGACCGCGCGTCGGCCGAGTCGCTGTTCCGGGCCGCCAGGGACGGCGCTGCCTCCCAACTGCCCTGGCACTGCGCCCGTATCGACCTGGCGCACGGCTCGTGGCTGCGCCGGCAGCGACGTGTCCTGGAGTCCCGCGGGCCGCTGCGGGCGGCACGGTCGGCGTTCGACGCCGTCGGTGCCCGCACCTGGGCGAACCTCGCCGACCAGGAGCTGCGGGCGACGGGCGAGCGCGGGTGGCAGCCCACGTCGGACCCGCGCGAACTGCTCTCGCCGCAGGAGACCCAGATCGCCGAGCTGGCCGCGCAGGGGTTGTCCAACCGCGAGATAGGGCAGCGGCTGTTCCTGTCGCACCGCACGGTCAGCTCGCACCTGTACCGCATCTTCCCCAAGCTCGGCATCGCCTCCCGTGGCCAGCTGGCCGCCGCGCTGACCCGCCACGGCGATCGGCCCCCGGCCGGTTGACGCCCGCCGCCCGGCGGCGGGACCGCGCGGTGCCGCGCGGTCCCGCCGTTCACCGCCCACCGGTGCCTGCCGGTCAGTCGGTGGCCCGGGCGGCCGCCTCGACGAGGTCCGCGACGGCTCCCGGGTGGGAGACCGACACGGCGTGCGAGGCGCCCCGTACCGTCACGGTGTGGGAGTGGGCGCGCTGGGCCATGGCCCGCTCGGCGGCCGGCGGGATGGCCTGGTCGGCGTCGGCGACCAGGTACCACGACGGGATGGTCCGCCAGGCCGGCGCGCTGCTGGGCGCGGCCAGCGCGCCCACGGCCACCGGGCGCTGCGCGGCCGCCATCAGGCGGGTCTCGCGGGCCGGCACGTCCGCCGCGAAGACCTTCCGGAAGGCGGCGGGGTCGATGTAGGCGTCCTGGCCGCCGCCGGGGAACGGCCGCACCACCAGGGACGGCGGCAGCTGGCTGCCCGGGTACTCGCTCGTGATCCCCAGGGCGCTCTCGCCCTGGTCGGGCGCGAAGGCGGCGATGTAGACCAGGGCCTTGACGTTGGCGTGGCCCGCGGCGGCATCGGTGATGACGGCGCCGCCGTAGGAGTGCCCGACCAGGACGACCGGTCCGGGGATGCTGTCGAGGACGCTGGAGACGTAGGCCACGTCACCGGCCAGGTCGCGCAGCGGGTTCGCCGCGGCGAGGACGGGGTAGCCCTCGCGCTCCAGCCGGGTCACGACGCCGTTCCAGCTGGAGGAGTCGGCGAAGGCGCCGTGCACCAGGACGACCGTCGGCTTGGCCGTGTGCGCGGCGACGGGTGCCGGGGCGGAGAAGTGCGGCACGGCCTCGGAGCTCGCCGGGACGGCGAGCAGGGCCGCGGCCACCAGCGCGGGGATCAGCACGCTCCGGCGTCGCAGCAGGGTGTTCTTCATGTCAACCTTCCTTGCGTACTCAGTCATTGATGGAGCGTCAGAGCGTGGGCGGCGGCCCGGTGACGCGCAGCTTGAACGCCTCGGCCGAGCCCACGATCGAGCCCAGGTCGAAGGCCGGCGGAATGTCCCGGGCGTCGGTCACCGGCACACCGTTGGACCTGAACCACTCCTCGATGCCGGCCGGGCTGAAGACGACGGCGAGCCGCGCGCCCTCGGAACGGACCAGGTAGCTGTGCGGCACACCGCGCGGGCCGAAGGCGACCTGCCCGGGGGTCAGGTCGTGGCGCTTGTCACCGACAAAGAAGGAGACCTCGCCGTCCAGCACGAACCAGAGCTCTTCCTCGTTCTCGTGCACGTGGTGCGGCGGCGCATGGCCTATCGGGTCGGAGAACTCCATCACGCTCATCGCGTCGCCGGTCGCCCGGCCCGGGAGCAGGATCCTGGCCTGCCCGCCGAGGAACCAGAACGGCTCGGTGTCGGAGGTGGCCTCGAAGCCGGGGAAACTCTTGATCACGATCACTTCTCCAGGTGCGGGGCGGGACGGCCGAGGAAGCCGAGCAGCATGGCGGTCAGTTCCTCGGGGTGTTCTTCGTAGATCCAGTGACCGGAGTTCGCGATGGTCACCCCGGTGACGTCGGAGGCGTACTTCTCCGCCTGCTTGCCCTCGGCGTCGCCGAGGCTGCCGGAGGCGCCGATGGCGAGCACGGGCATCCGCAGCGGGGTCTTCGCGAACTCCTCGTTGTCGTGGATGTCCTGCGGGAAGACGCGGAACCAGGCGAGGCTCGCCTTGAGGTGGGCGGGATCGCGCAGGTAGTGCGCGAACACCCGGATGTCGGCCGGGCTCACCGCTCCCGGGACGCCCTCGAACCCGCCGATGAAGCCGGCGGTCCAGGCGACCTCCCGGCCCCTGATCATGTTCTCCGGCAGGCCGTCGGTCAGGTTGAAGAACCCGAAGTTCCAGACGCCGGGACCCTGTTCGGTCAGCGAGGGGATCGTGTAGATGCCCTTGTCCGGGATCGGCGCCTCGCTGAGGACCAGCTTCCTCACCGTCGCCGGGTACTGCGCGGCGTAGGAGTAGGCGACCATCGTGCCGATGTCGTGACCGACGATCCGCACGTCGCCGGCCTTGCCGAGCGACACCAGCAGCGCGTGCAGCTCGGCGGCCATCGTCTTCTTGTCCTAGCCGGAGGGCGGGGCGTCGCTCTGCCCGGCGCCGGGCAGATCGGGGGCGATGACCGTGTAGTGCTGGGCGAGGGCGGGCATGATGCCGTGCCACTCGTACCAGGTCTGCGGGTAGCCGTGGAGGAGCAGCAACGTCGGCCCGTGGCCGCCGATGACGTAGTGCAGGCCGATGCCGGCGACGCGGGTCTTGTGCTCGCTGAACCCGGCGGGCATCCGCTCGCCGGCGGACGAGGCCGACGCGGGGGCCGCGTTCATGGTGAACGTGGTCACCCCCAGGGCGACGGCCACGGCGAGGGCCGCGCCGGCCAGCCGGCGGTTTCGGGGCAGGTGGAATCTCACTCGGGCTCCAGAATCATCAGAGGGTGTCCGTCATGCCGCCGTCGATGAGGAAGTCGGCGCCGGTGACGTTGCCCGACCGCCGGCCGGCCAGGAACACGACCAGGTCGGCCACTTCGGAGGGCAGCGTGAACCGCCCGGTGACCGCCTCGGCCGCGGCGGTGTCGGCGACGGCGTGCGGATCCAGGCCCAGGCTCGCTCCGACGGTCGCGGCCACCCCGTCCGCACCCCGCCACAGCGCGGTCTCGACCGGCCCCGGGCTCACCGAGTTGACCCGCACGCCCTGCGGACCCACCTGCTTCGACAGGGCCTTGCAGAAGCTGGACAGCGCGGCCTTGGCGGCGCTGTAGTCGATGACCAGCGGATCGGGCAGCCGGGCGTTGACCGAGGAGACGGTGACGATCCGGCCGTCCCCGGTGTCGACGAGATGCGGCAGCGCGCTGCGGGTGGCGCGCACCGCGGCCATGAAGTTGACCGTGAACGTCCAGTCCCAGTCGGCGTCGGTCATGGCCAGGAAGCCCTCGACCCGCGGCCGCACCGCGCCGACGTTGTTCACCAGGACGTCGAGCCCGCCGTGCAGTTCCACCGCGGCGGCCACCAGCGCGGCCGGGCCGTCGGGAGTGGCCAGGTCGACCTCGACGACGGTGAGCTCCGCCCCCTGCTTGATCAGGTCGTCGAGTTCCTCCGTGCGCTTCCTGGTCCCGGCGACGACCCGGGCCCCCGCCCTGAGCAGGCCCTGCGTGATCGCCAGGCCGATGCCCCGGCCGGCGCCGGTGACCACCGCCCGCTGCCCCTCCAGGCCGAGGTCGTGGGAAGGAGCGGTCACCGCGAGCCCTCCAGGCCCTGCCGCCGCAGCCAGGACAGCGCCTCGTCCGCGACCTCGCGCCAGCCGCTGTCGACGGTCAGCGAGTGCCCGCGGTCGGGGAAGGTCATGAAGTCGGTGACGGCCTCGGAGTGCCGGTACTGCTTGAGCGTCGCACGGGTGACGGCCTCGGGGACGGTGTGGTCCTTGCCGCCGGACATCAGCAGCAGCGGGCCGCGCCCGGAGTTCTCGGTGTCGACCTTGGCCGGCGAATGCGGGTTGAAGTTCGCCGCGGCGGCCTCGAACAGCGGCTTGCCCGGCGCGGGAATGGTCCACTGCGCGAACAGGGCGTCCGACTCCTCCTCGCTCACGGCGTTGCCGAACGCGAAGCGGAACTGCTCGGCGCTCAGGGACACCGCGCGGTGCTTGTTCGCCGGGTTCTTGAAGACCGGCAGCGTCGACCGCAGCGCCGACAGCGGCAGCGGCAGGACCCCCTTGATCTGCGCCGCGTCGATCGCCACCGCGGCCGCGGCCAGCTCCTGGCCGAGCAGCTTCTGCGCGATCATGCCGCCGAAGGAGTGCCCGATGAGGATGGGCAGCGTGTCCAGGCCGCGGATGATCGACGCGTAGTGCTCGACGACGTCGTCGATGCCGTGGTCGGCGATGCTCTCGGGGTTCTGCCGCGCCTCCTCCACGGTCTCGGGGTCGCCGGGCCAGCCGGGCGCGGACGGGGCGTAGCCCTCGGCGCCGAACAGGTCGATCCACGGCTGCCAGGACGTGCTGTGCAGCCACAGGCCGTGGATGAAGAGGACGGGTGTGGGGCTGGTCATGGCCGTAGGGCCTTTCTCGCGAGCGGAAACGATGGGTGGGCGGCCCGGTCGGGACCGGGCGGAGGATCAGGAGCGAGGGTCACAGCCGGAGTCGGGGGCCGGCGCCAGGGGCCGGCGCCAGGGGCCGGAGGCAGGGGCCGGAGGCAGGGGCCGGCGTTCAGGGGCGGGTGCCGAACGGGCCCAGCGTCCCGGCGTCGATGCGGAAGGACTCGACCAGGGCCGCCGCGTTGTCGAGCGTGAACACGTCCGCGGCCGCGAGGACCCCGGTGTACTTCGCGGCGACCGGTGCGGCGGCCTGCGCCGCCACCGCGTCGAGATAGGTCTTGAAGATCGCCCACGAGTTGCCCAGCGGGCCGTACTTGTCGAAGTAGGGCGTGGGGTCCAGGTTCATGGCGGCCCGGGTGGAGGCTTCGAGGTCGGCCATGTAGGCGCGCTGGAGGTCGCCGTCCGCGCGTACGCCGAGCCGGCCGAGGTGGCCGCCGACCAGGGTCCGCCACGGGTACCCCATGGCGATGTCCTGCGCCCGCAGCCAGGCCGGGATGTCCTGGGAGACCGCGAGGTTCTTGAACGGCACCCAGCCCGGGTACAGGATGTCGACGACCATCAGCGTCCGGTGCTCTGGCGCGTGGATGAAGATGTTGTCCGGGGAGTGGTTCGGGCCGTGGTAGGCCAACTCCAGCCGCTCCCCGCCGACATGCAGCGTGTAGCGGTCCTCGAAGGTGACGGTCGGCGCCGGGCGGTTCGGGTCGGCGGCGCGCAGCAGCAGGCGCCGGCACTCGGCGTGTCCGATGCGCACGACGTCCTTGCCGAAGATCGACGAGGCACCCACGTGGTCGGCGTGCGAGTGCGAGTGGACGAGGTGGGTCACCTTCGCCGGACGGCCGTTGGCCCGGGTCACGTCCGCGATCGCCCGCAGCAGGTTGTGGCCGATGGTCGGAGGGGCGTCGACCAGGACGACGCCGTCCCGGGTACTGAGGAACATCGCCTGGTAGAAGCCGTCGGTCACCCAGTAGAGGTTTCCGTCGATCCGGCCCACGAAGTAGCCCGCGTCGTTGAGTTCCGGCCCGGTCGCGGCGGGCGGGACGGGCGCGAAATCAGGAAGCCCGGGGGTCTCGGCCGCGACGGCGGCCGCGCTCCCCAGAACCCCGCCGGCCAGGGCGGCGGCGGGCAGCGCGGCCGCCGTGCGCAGCAGGGACCGGCGGTTCGCCGCGGCATCCCAGATTGTCGTCTTCAAGACCGGCCTTTCAGGATCAGGCGATCGCGGCGGACGTCTCCCCGGCCGGGCCTGGGCTCGGCCTGGACATCGATGTCAGCGGAGTTCCTCGCGATCATGGGCACGACCTTCAGGACACCACCGGGCCCGGTCTGTTCGAACCGGGGAAAGACCCCTGTCCCGGAACACCCCGGCCGCCCGGCACGGCCTGGGGACCGGCCCCGGTGCGAAGCCGGGGTGCGCCGTGCTGAAGTCCCCTCCGTGGCGCACCCGGAGCGACGGGAGACGGGCGACAACCGGACCGGGTCCCGGGGCCCCACCCCGAGGAGGAGACCAGACCATGCCGCCCACCGGCTCCGCCCTGACGGACCACCGAGGTGAACCGCTGGCGCACGGCCGCACGTCGGTCAACGGCGTCACCCTGCACCATGCGACCGGCGGGACCGGAGAACCGGTGATCCTCCTGCACGGCGTCCCCAAGACGATGTTCTACTGGCGCCGCCTCGTCCCGCTCCTGACACCCCAACACACGGTCGTGGCCGTCGACATCCGCGGCTTCGGCGACTCCGACCGGCCCGTCGGGGGGTACGACACCCGGACGATGGCCGACGACGTCGCCGCGCTCGCGAGCGACTTCGGCTTCGACACGTTCCGCGTGGTGGGCGAGGACTGGGGAGCCAACATCGCCTACGCGACGGCCGCGTTCCACCGCGCACGGGTCACGCAGCTGGTCTTCCAGGAGACCCGCCTCCCGGGCCTCCCGGTCGCGGCGTCCGACCTGCCGGAACGGCCCGACGACCCCCGGAACAACTGGCACCGCGCCTTCTTCGGCCTGCCGCACTACCCGGAGTTCCTGCTCGCCGGGAAGGAACGCGCCTTCTGGACCTACTTCATGAAGCGCACGATGGGGAACCCCGCGGCCGTGTCCGATGCCGACCTGGAAGAACTGATCGGCTGGGTCACCCAGCCCGGCGCGACCCACGCGATCCTCGCGCTGTACCGGTCCACGCAGCTCGACGCGGCGCAGAACCAGCCCCACTACGACGACCCGATCACCTGCCCGGTGCTCGCCGTCGGCGCGCAGTCCTACTTCGGCGACGAGGTCGGACGGCAGATGAGCCAGGTCGCGACGGACGTGCGCAGCGTGGTGATCGGCGGCGCGGGCCACAACATCGCCCTGGAGCAGCCCGCGCGCCTGGCGGAGGCGTACCTGGAGTTCTTCGGCACGCGATGACCCGCCGCCGGACCCGGTACCCGGGCGCGATCGCCCCGAGGGGGCAAACGGCCTGGTCCCGGGAGCCGTGCCGCATCCGCTCTCGGGACCGAACCCGAGACCTACGCATGACGAGACCGTGAGGGATCGCGTTACGTGGTGCCGGGCCGTGCTGCCTGGTGCCGTTCTACCTGATCAGAGCACCTGCGGCAGTTTGGCATGCGCTGCCCTGTGTTGCACTGTCCACAGGCATCTGTCCCAAAGGCATCTGTCCACCGGCTGTCCACCGACAAGGCCGCTTAGCCGCCTGCCTCCCACCACCCCATCGCACAGGGGCGGAGCCCGGCATGAGGACGGCTGTCCATTTCCCACAAGGGGCGACCGCGCGGTACGTCACCGTGAGCGCCACAGCCTCCATCCATGACAGAAGCTCCGACAGAAACGATATCTTTCATCGTCGACGACTGGTATCATTTCGCTGGAAGAAGCACCTCCGAGAGGATCACCACATGGCCAGGACCGTCATCGACCTCGATGAAGACATGGTCACCGAGGCCATGCGCATCTTCGGGACCAAAACGAAAGCCAAAGCCGTCCGCCTCGCCATGGAAGACGCCGTCAAGAGACACCTGCGGCAGGAGGGCTTCGACGCCATGGAGGCCGGCGAGTTCGACTTCAGCGAGATCATCGAGAACACCGGGCCCCGTAACGCAGACGGCTCCCTCAAGCACAACGGCGACCGCGACGGAGGCCGGGCCGCCTGATGCAGGATCGCTACCTGATCGACAAGTCCGCCCTCGCCCGCTGGACGAAGCCGAGCGTCAAGGAGGTACTCAAGCCTCTGCACGAGCGCTACCTCCTCGCCGTATGCCAGCCCACCGAGTTCGAGATGATCCACTCCGCCCGGGACAGCTCGGAAGCAACACGGATCAGCACCTGGCTTCACGCCTTCGACTACCTCCGCGCCGACGACCACACCTTCGCCCGCGCCCTCGAGATCCAGCGCCATGCCCTCAACTCAGGCTTCCACCGCGCTCTGTCCCTCCCCGATCTGCTGATCGCCGCCACAGCGGAACTGAACCGGCGAACAGTCCTCCACTACGACGGAGACTTCGACATGATCGCCTCCCTCACCGGCCAGCCCGCCGAATGGGTCGTCCCGCCCGGCAGCGCCGACGGATGACCACCTCGGCCTTCCCCACCCCCGACGATCTGCTGGTATCCCTCATCGAGCAGCCGCTGGAGGCTGGCAGCCGGCCTGCGTCGGCGCGCTTGGCGCCCTGTGCGGCCTGGCTCTGCTCGGATCCCTGCGGGTTCTTGGGCGGGCCCGCCGAGGCAACCTCGTCGAACTGACCCCCGCCGCCTTCTTCTGCGGCCGGTGGATTTCGCCTTCGCCTCCGGGGCAGCAGAAGCCATCTGACGGAGAGTCATGCACATCTGTCCACCGGTCGTCCACCAGAGGTGTTCACGCCGACGCCACCCCTTGCCGGCAGCTGAAAGACCAGGTCAGCGATCCAGGGCGGCTTCGCCGACAGCCGCCAGGCGGGTAGATGGGCCGCCTCACGCCAATCCCGCGGGCAATAGCCGTTGCGGTGGTCGACGCGTTCGTCGCTGACCTGCCCGGATTCGGCGTTGCAGAGGGCATCGGCCTCCGCGGACATGAGCGCGTCGGCGAAGGGTCTTGACCATCGCGCGCAGCAGATCGGGACTCGCCGCAGCGAGGTTCTCCTCGGTCAGGACGTGCCGGACGGCCTGTCACGGAGACCCTAAAGCCGCGGGCGGTCCTTGTTCCCGGGCTGATCTGCGGCACGGCGCGGCCATTCTGATGCTGGCAGCCGACATCGACATCAAGATCGTGTCGGACACCCTCGGGCACAGCGACACCCGGGCCACTCGGGACATCTACCAGAGCGTCCTGCCCCAGGTCGGCAAGAGCGCCGCCGAGGCCACGGGGAAACTGGTCCTCTCCGCCGAAAGTCCGAGGCCGAGGAGGTGGCGTGCAAGGCCGCGGAGAAGGAGAAGGCCAAGCAGGCCCGGCGAGGGCAAGAAGAAGGCCACGCGTCGAACGCCCAAGAAGTAGGCCCTTGAGCCCCTCCGCTCACGCATCGCTCAGCCAAGCAAGCTCACGGCATCCTGCCCGCGCATCCAGCCACGCCCGAGCAACAGCAAACCCCAGGTCAGAGGCAAATGTGACCTGGGGTTTCACGACGAGCCGCCTTCGGGATTCGAACCCGAGACCTACGCATTACGAGTTGTCGGATCTTGGTCCGTCGGCTTCCTCAGGCATCCACCAAGAGGACGGAACACCTGGTCAGTGTTGATGTCGGACGACTACGGACGAAGGAGGACCACCCCAGATTCCCCGCCAACTGAGCCCACAACTGAGACTGAGGAATCTTGAGACGCTGGCTCCTGCAGGAGGCGCGCCCGGCCTCACCATCGACGATCGGATCAGCGGCCAAGTCCCGAATCCAGTCACCTTTCCGCGTCGTTCAGCCGATACTGAACCGACAGAGGGGAGCGCGTACTCTCCGCGCTGGAGAGCGAGACATCCAGCCGGTCTGCAGGGGGGACTGAGATGGGGGCACGCAGTATGCCGTCGGGCAAAGAAAGGTCGACGGTCACGGTCACCGTTCGCCACGAGAGTCGGCGGGGCCTGCGATGACGGACTTCACTTTCGAGGCGATGGGGGCTGGCTCCGTCGCCGCGCACAGCATCGGGACGGCAATCACAGGGCCGGTCACCGTTCTGACGGCCAATTTGCTGGACTCGGCACGCGATGTCCAAGCACCTGTCGGACTCACCAACCTGCCACCGCGCCCCCTGTGTTTTGGCCGCACGAGCGAGCTGGGCTCGCTGCACGGCACGCTCGGGCAGTCGGCCACCGGGACTGCCGTCGTCCAGGGTCTCGGCGGCGTCGGCAAGAGCACCCTCGCGCTTGCGTATGCCCACGGACACCGCCGCGACTACAACGTGACGTGGTGGATGGCCGCCGCATCACCCGTCCAAATCGAGCAATCGCTGGCCGACCTCGCTCTGCGCCTGATCCCTGTATGGGCCGGCAGCGCGTCTACCGAAGAACGCGTCGCCTGGGCGATGCTGTGGTTGCAGTGGCATCCGGGATGGCTACTGGTCTTCGACAACGTTGAGAATCCGGCCGACCTGCAGCCCTACGTCAGCACATCTAGCGGTCATGTCATCGCCACCAGCCGACGATCAGTTAGCTGGCCGACTTCCGTCGCAACGCTGGTCCTCGACGTACTCGACCTAGCTGCAGCGAGTGAACTCGTCCACAGCCAGGTGCTCGGCGCGACTTCGCCGACCCCCCGTCAGATCCAGGAGACCCAGGCCCTCGCAGCCGACCTGGGACAGCTGCCCATCGCACTGATGCAGGCCGGGGCCTACCTCGGGCAGAACCCGACGATCAGCATGGAACGATTCCGCCGAAAGCTGTCAGGCACCTTGGACAAGGCCCCCGAAGGTGTAGACCCAGAGCGCACCGTCGCCCGGATCTGGCGCCAGACGATCAGCACCCTCACGGAGCGCAACCCCCTAGCAGTCCGCGTCCTGTCCACACTGGCGTGGTTGGCCCCCGACGACATCCCAGTTGGACTACTGACCCCTATCACCGTCGACAGCGACGACCTGCACGAGGCCCTTGGGGTGCTTGCTGCCTACTGTATGGTCTCCCTCACTCAGGACTCTGTGAGCGTCCACCGCCTCGTCCAGACCGCACTCCGGAACCAAGCGCCCATCGGTGATAGCGCGCCAGCTGGCAGGCTAGAGGCCGAACAACTGCTGAGCGCTGCAGTCGCCCCGCTAGGAGAACCGCCCGACTCTGGCCGCTCCGCCGCCTGGGACCGGCTGGTACCGCACGTCGTCGCGCTCGCGGCAACCACACCTGACGGACACGCTGACACCTTTCCCGCCGGACGGTACGCGACTGCCGCGAACTATCTCCGGGGCCTCGGTCACGAAGACCGCGCCGTTCCGCTGCTCACGGCGTCCCTCGCCCTCTGCGAAGCGCTCGCCGGCGCCGAGCACGAAATCACCATGAAGGTCCGTGCGAACCTGGCCAACGCCTACCACGGGGCCAAGGACTTCGAACGGTCCATCGCGATCCTCGAACCGCTGGTCGCCCAGTACGCGCAAGTCTTCGGCGACTCCCACCCGGGCACGCTGACCGCCAACTCCAACCTCGCCAACTCCTACTGTGACGCTGGCGACCTGGATCGTGCCATCACACTCCATCAGGAGACGTTGGCCCGACGTAGGCAAGCACTTGGCAGCGACCACCCCGACACTCTCATCAGCTGCCAGGAACTGGCGCACGCTTACGCGGAGTCCGGCGACCTGGATCGCGCCGTCTCCCTGCATGAAGCGACCCTCACGCAGTATGAGCGATCCCTAGGACCAACTCACCCTGCCACGCTGTCCAGCCGGCGCGGTCTTGCGGCGGCCTACCTCGCCGCAGGCGATCTGTCCCGCGCCATTCCGATGTACACCGCCGTCCTCGGCCAATGGCAGCAGGCCTTCGGCGACAGCAATCCCGAAGCCATCACCAGCCGGAACAACCTCGCCTACGCCTATGCGATCGCCGGACGCCCCGACAAGGCGGCGCAGCACCTCGAAACGGCCCTGGTCCGGTGCGAAGAGGTGTACGGCGAGGCGCACCCGGAGACCATCGTTGTCCGCGCGAACCTCGGCTGCGCCTACCGGGACGTCGGGAACCCGTCCCGTTCGCTCCCTCTGCTGGAGACCGCGGCCGCGCAGAGCGCCCACCTGCTCGGCGACGACCACCCCCAGACCCTGACCACCAGGAACGGGCTGGCACAGGCTTACCAGGCCGCGGGCGACGCCGGACGGGCGATCGTCCAGTACGACAACGTCCTTGAGCACCGTGTCGCGCTGCTCGGTGAGACCCACCCCCATACCCTCGCTACCCGAAGCGGCCTCGCGAAGGCCCACCTCGCCTTGGGCGACCCGGCTCGCGCCGTCCCGCTTTACGAGACCGTCGTCGCCCAGTGCGAGCAGGTCTTCGGCGGGTCCCACCCGGACACTCTGGCCAACTACATCAGCCTGGCAGACGCATTGCGCCAGACAGACGATCCGGTGCGGGGCGTGACCCTCGCGGAGTCGACGCTGGAACGGTGCATCCAGTCGCTGGGCGAGGACCATCCGCACACCGTGGTGTGTCGGAGCAACTTGGCCATCGCCCACCTCGACGTCGGCAACGCCCCTCGCGCCGTCCAACTCCTCGAAGCCACCGTGCGGAACGCCCGCCTCATGTTCGGCGACACGCACCCGCATACGGTCACCAGCCGGACGGCCCTAGCCGCCGCTCATCTGGAGTCCGGCAACGCGGCACAGGCAGTCGCCGTCATGGAGGACGTCCGCACCCAGCTGGAGGCCAAACTCGGCCGCGTCCACTCGCAAACACTCCACTGCACCGCCATGCTGGCCCGCGCCCTCTGCGGGTCCGGCGGCCTCCCCCGGGCGACCGAACTGCTGGAACACAGCGTTGCGCTCGCCGAGAAGGAACTCGGTGTCACCCACCCGGACACAGGCAAGCAACGGCAGTACCTGGCTGAGATCTACCGAGCCAATGACCAACCTGACTTGGCTGTGCCGCTGTACGAAGCCAACCTCACCCACTGGCAGCAGACCCTCGGCGACCACCCCAACGTCCTGAACGCCCAACTCACCCTGGCGGACACCCACCAGGAAGCCGGCGCACACCAAAAAGCGATCGCCGTCTATCGCGTAGCCCTCGGCCGGATCGAGCCCACCCTGGGCCCCGAGAACCCGCTCGTCGCTCAGATCCGCACAAAGATCGACGCAGCCGAGAACGCCACGTCGCGGCCTGACCGTTAGTACTCTATTGAAGTTCTCCGTTCCCTGGTCAGCGATCTGGCAGTCGGGAGCCTAATCAGGCAGCTCCAGGATTGGGAAGGTGTTCGCTGGCTCGTGTGGAGTAAGACCGGTCGACGTTCCGCGAATGCAGAGTTGCCGCGTACACGCTGGCTGGGCGGCTTAATCTGATGCCCTGGCGTCAGTCATTGACAGATTTCGGGGGTGGGTTGTGAGTCTGGAGATCGTGCAGTTTCTGGAGCAGGCAGGGCCGTATCTAAGCGCGGCTCTGAGTACCTATGGTGCGGGAGTACTGGCCCGAGCTGAGGACGCTGCAGTGGGAGCCACGGCAAATGCAGGGCGCAGCATCTTGCACGCAGTCTGGCGGCGCCGGAGCCCGGCCGGACGGCCCGAGCTGGAGGCGGCGGTGCGTGAGGCGGCCGAGGAGCCGGAGGACGCCGATGCTGCTGCCGCGCTACGTCAGCAGATCAAGCGGACGCTAAGGGAGAATCCGCAGTTGCTTGCCGAACTAGCCGCCCAGCTTCCCCCGACCCGTGCGGTGACGATCACTGCGTCCGGTGAACGGTCCATCGCCGCACGGACAATCGGCACGGCCGTCACCGGAGACAACACAACGATCCGTCCGTGACCCGCCCTTAGCCAGAACGCGGCGCCGGTACCACCGCCTCGGTCACCAGCCGTGGAACCGACCGCCAACTGAGACGGAGATCGTCGAAGGGCCCCACCGCGACCGGTGGGGCCCTTCGACAACCTGTCTGGCAGAGGATACGAGATTCGAACTCGTGAGGGGTTGCCCCCAACACGCTTTCCAACTGTGCGCGCGGCTGTCCGGGGGTGTGCACAGGGATTCATGAGGCAGGTCATACGGGGTGCGCGTACAGCGGTGAACGAAGGCGTGCGTCACTGCACTGGACAAAGACCGGGACAACGAGCGGCCCAGCGGCGAGGGCCTCAGCGTGGTGGGGCGTCAGATCTGCAGCGGGCTCCGTTCGCCCTGTATGACCCGCCGTATCTCATGTGTCGCGCTCTGCTGCAGGACACCTGGGGGACCAGAGCCAGGTCAAGCGGGCTGCCCATCAATCTTCAGCTTGTCATGAAGATCAGGCGCCGGAACAGGCTCGGGATCCGACAGCTCCTCCTCGCGAGCGCGCCCCCAGAACTGGCCGTCCAGCGAGAACTTTGGTCGCGCGTCGTCAGATGAGACAGGAACAAGAAGTGTGGAAATCCACTCACCTTTGATCGGTACGGGCAATCCGAGCGCATGGGCGACATAGGGGTGTGAGTTTTGATGACCCAGCACGACGATGCCCTTCGGGCGCAGAGCTATACGGGCGTCGCGGGCCCGCTTCGGCGCGTCGTCCTGCTGGCCGACGGTCAACACGGTCTGTCGGCCAACGAGCCGATCTTGTACCTCGCGGAATAGCTGGTTCACCCGCTGCTGGCCCGACGTCCGTCGGCGTGGCAGTGATGCAGTGAGAATCCGCTCGCGTGCTTTGGGATCCAAGTGGCGCAGCAGGTTCGTCGGCAGATCTCTCTGGAGCCCACCCCAGAGCCAGTACACCTCGGACTTGGCGCCGTCGGAGAGCTTGCGCTTGTTGTCTCGGTTGTATGCACGGACGCGGTCGCCGTTTGCATCCCGATCCTTCTTCCAGCGCAGGCGCTCATCGGTGATCCGCACCATGCCCGCGGCCCACTGGCTGGTGTCGTCGTTCATCCAGGTCACGACTGCGGCATGGTTGGCCCGACCACCCCGCTCGCCGTGGTCAGTGCACAGATACATCTCCATTGGAATCTCCCAGCCGCCGAGATCCTTGGAGAACTTGCAGTCGATGTCGAGGCCGGCGATGGACCAGTCGAGGTCGGTGCCGTTGTCGATGGCGAACTCCTTGGTGAGGTTCACCTCGACGGCCGTGCCGAGATAGGTCTTCTCGGTCTTCGTCAGGTGCTGGTACGCCCAGCGACCCGTCCGCTGCCCATCGAGCAATTCATCGAGTGAGTCACGGAGCGCCCACCGGAAGCGCTCTCGCGCCTCCGGCTGGTTGTAGAACCACTCCACGAACGGGGCAAGGTCATCGGGGACGTTCTGCGTAAGGCTGGACTGGATCCGCCACTCGCGCGGCACCTTGCTCATGGCCTCGTGCGGAGTATCCCAAGTGCGGAAGGTGTTGCGGCGCGAGTGCTTCGCTGCCAACGCACGCGACTCCTGCATGCCAGCCTGAGCAGCATCCTGCGGGAACGGCAGACCCATTTGTATCGTCACGCACTGAAGTCTGGCAGCAGGCCCTGAGCCCCAACGCGGCGGGCGCGACCGTCAATCGGCGAGAGATGCATCCTCGGCGGGCTGGTGAACCGTCCACGTGTCAAGGCCTTGCAGCTTGTCTTCGCTGGGGCTGTCCCAGCCGAACGCGGCGCTGAGGATATGCATAGCCAGCCGAGGAGGCACGGCGTTGCCAATCTGCTGACCGACGTCACGTCCGGACCAGGGGTAGTTGATCGGAAAGGTCTGAAGACGGCCCGCTTCGGGGAAGGAGAATCGTTTGAGTTCGGAGCCGTCCAGGCCCACTACGCGGTTGCGAAAGATCTTCCCTGTGACCGTGGCGGACGGCTCTGCGGACCGCCTGCGACCACGGGCCTTCGGGTCGCCCCCGGTGCCGTAGTTGGAGATGACCTCGAAGTCGATCGGTCGGCTGATCACGTCGGCCATGGTCCGCCACGGCAACAGGTTCGTGTCCCCGGAGTCGCGAGCGACGCCCTTGCGGTAGATGCGGTGGGTAGCTGACGGGAGCGTCACTGGATCCTTGCCGTATCGGGCGATCAGGACCGCCCTCCGACGGGTTTGCGGGACGCCGAATGCTTCGGTGTGCAGGATGCCGCAGTCGACCTGATAGCCCTCCTCGACCAATGCCTTCCCGTATGCCTTCCACACCGGAAGTACAGCAGGCACCTGCTCAAGGACGATTGCCCGGTAAGGGCGGTCGAGTTTGTCGATGGCATCGAGCGCCCACATGAGCGGTTGCAGGACGAGCCCCGTCCGCTCGTCGTCCAGCTTGGCAAGGTCCTTCTCGATCTCTTCACGGTCTTCTCGGGCAACGAGCCGTTCGACGAACCTCAGAACGTCGTCCAGGGCCCTGCGGCCGACGCCCGTTCCCGCCACGGTGAAGGTCTGGCACGGGGGCCCGCCAGCCAACACGTCGGCCTCGGGAAAATCGGAGGGCCCATACAGACGAACGTCACCCTCGGCGGTTTCCAAGTCAGCAGCCCGCCGGGTAGTGCACGCGGCCGGATCCCATTCGACCCCCACCGTGGGGACACCAAGCTTCTCCGCTGCCACGTCGAGTCCGCCGGGGCCGGCGAAGAGGTCCACGATTTTGGTGGGCTGCACTCGGGTCTCCAGATGTGTCGTAACGGGGCGACGGTGCTCCGAGCTCGGTGAGCCCGGTTGCCCGCTCTGACTGTCGCTCGCTGGCGACCATGCAGCGTACCGCGGGGTACCGACAGCGAAGCCTCATGCCCGTGTGAGAAGAAGGCCGGGCCGCAGGCCTCTGAAGCCACCTCCTGCGGGCGAGGGGGTGGGCGTGGTGGTTACGTCCGCGGGTCAGAGTGGTTGAGAACCCCATACAGGCCTTCCGTGCATCGACGGGAGACCTTGATGTGAAGTAGTGTGTGAAGTATGATCCCGCGCCAGCTTGAGACGCCGTTCGGTGACGATCCTTGTGAAGACGTGCCTTTGCCGAAGGCACCGCTGGTGCGCGTCCTGGCACAGCTTCGTTTTGAGCCCCTCGCGTCCCTCGACTCTCCGAACGCTGCATCGCTTTTCGCCGCCGAGATTGGGCAAAGTTACCCTTATCTTGAGAAGGGTGCAGAATTCAACATGCTCATCGGGCCAGGCCAAGCATCTCCCCAAATGGGGCAGACGCCGGTTTGGCGTTTCCGGTCACCGGATCGCACAACTACAGTGTCCCTCTCCAACGGGAGTCTAGCTGTAGAGACTACCGCCTACGACGGAAGTACCCAGTTCTGCGGCGCTCTTTCAGAGCTTGCGGCGGCCCTAAAGAGGGTCGCCTTTATTCCTGCTTACAATCGCCTGGGATACCGCTACACAAATAGAGTAACGGATCGAAGCTTCCTGCAGCGCCTTCCGGAATTTGTTCGTCCGGAGATTCTTGGGGTGTCCGGTTTGAATCTGGGGCGCAAGGTCAAATTGCAACACTCCTTGGCTCAGGCGGCCTATTCGATTGATGGCCCAGCTGGCCTTTTGGCTCAGTGGGGTGAGTTGCCTCCGGGCGGCATTTACGACCCCACCCTACCTCCGGTTGATGAGTCAAGTTGGGTCCTTGACCTGGACGCTTATTATCAGAGTCCGGAAGTTAGCTCGGACCCGGAGCAAGTGTTTGCTATGGCCGAGTCACTGTCCGCCTCGGGCTATCGTTTCTTCCGCTGGGCCGTAACGAATGAATTCTTGCGGCAGTTTGGGGGCGCGGTATGAGCGTTTCACGGCAGAGTGACAGCAATTCCCTACTTCAAATCCACACAGATTCCGGTCCGTCTATAGCGGGGCTCCGAACTGTTGGCTCGGCAGCGACGACCCACAAGACTGGGATTTGGATTGCCGGATTCATCTGTGCGGCAACCGTTGCTACATCGACATTCACTGGTGCGGCGGTAGCGAGCGCCACATCGCTGGTCGAGCAAACGGCTGCACCCATCGCTGCGGGTGTGGGTGCGAGCAGCGTCGCTGAATCAACGGTCCACAAGTCTGACCTTCCTCTGGATTCATCGGATCTGGTCAAGATGATCCATGACGAGAGTGGCTTGACCTGGGAACAGATCGGCAAAGCATTCAATGTGAGCCGGCGGTCGGTGCATCTCTGGGCATCTGGCAGGCGAATCAACGCTCGACACAGCGAGATGATCATGGAGTTGGCTCAGGTCATCCGTTCGGCACCAGTGGACGAACCCGCTCTGGTGCGTGCATGGCTCTACGGGGCGGAACCGGGGCAGCCCAGCCCGATGGAAGCCTTCCAGGCTCACCATCGGAGGGAAGGCACGCCCCTCCAGGGAGCCGGCTATACTTCAAGTGAACTGTTGGGTGGGGAAGCTGACTGACGGCCAACGTAGGGGGAGTCTGTGGATTCGTCTTTTAGGGATGTGCCCACAGCTACATCCGCTGCGCAGGCGACTGTCGCACCACTGCCTGAATGGCATGAACGAATCCGTGATTACCGCCAAGGAGACGTCGTTCGCGTAGAAAAAATTCCGCGCGAAGTGGCGACAGGCGTCGTGGATTGGGTCTTGACTCCGCTTGGCGCAGCCATAATTACACAAACCTGTGACCTGGTCTTGGCGGATCGCCCGACTGCACACCTGGTTCCCGTGGTAGAACTTCCGGCAGCCGAGGCAAAAGCATGTAGGAGTGGCCGTCGCCCCAACCTGGTGCACCTCCCGGCTTTGGGCGATTGCCACTTCGCCGATTTGACGTATGTAGCCACCGTCAATAAGGAAATTGTCGTCGAATCTGAGTGCACTCCTGGCGTTAAGGATATCGACGATATTCGTAAGTTCGGGCAGCGGGTCGGACGGAGATTCAGCAGGTTCGCCTTCCCGGACGAGGTAGTAGCGTGGTTGCGACCGTTGCAGTCTATGGCGGAGAGTAAGGCGCTCAAGGACGCCAGTCCCATCGGGTGGGCCCTTAAGCAGGTCGCTTCACTTCGATTGTTGTGCGCGGGCGACTGGGTTAACGCGCCTCATTCGCTCACTCTTTGGGTTGTTCTGGAACCCGGCGTCCTTCCCCCATTTCCAAGTGATGCAGAAATTCCCGGGCCGTCGGAAAAGATAGCAAAATGGCTATATGGGGAAGATGGGGCCGAGCTTTCGCGTAAGCACGGCGAGATCGCCGAAGTTCTCCAGAGAGAGACCGGTGGGTCGCTAACAGCAGCAGACAGGTTCTGGCTTTGGAGTGCACTAGCAGAAGCCTGGGCGGCCATGTGTACCCCACCTAAATCATCTTCTGCTGAAGTCGCTGCGGCTGTAGAGGATGGATGTGTCTACTCGGAGATTGCGTCGGCGGAGGACTTTTCGTTCGATCAGTATCGCCGCTCCGAGGAAATCGACCTCGACCACCTGTCCTCCCCTCTGCCGATCTAGTGCATCGTTGTAGAGGCGGCACGTCAGATCTAATTGACCAAAGCCCGTGACGCGGCTGCGTCAAGGTCAAGAGGCCGCCGACAGTGGTTTGGGGGCAGGGGTTTCATCGGTAAATCCGTGATTACTCGGATGTGCCGGACGCTGGGCCAACCATCCTGAGACCCGCGGCCCCCCATTGACTGCGCTGCCCGCGGTTACTGTTCGCACGTGCTCGAATCCCTGGCGCAGGTAGTAGCGCTGGAGTCCTTCATTCGTCGTCCAAGCATCCAGGCGCAGCCACTTCGCCGATGCGAGGTAGGCCCGGCCCCCCGCCCAATCAAGCAGTCGGGCACCAATCGCTTGTCCGGCATGACTGCGGGCAACCGTGAGCTTATTGACAAACAGAGACGGTTCGCTCAGCTCCTCCGGCACCCATAGGCCGTCTTCGGCTTCTGGAGTGAGCGTAATAGTGGCCGCTGTCGTGCTGCCATCGCGCACCATGAAGACGGTCCCCGCAATAATGGTGGATAGCAGGCGATCCGCAGGATACGGCCGGCTCCATTGGTCGGTACCGAGTGCGCTCAGCCATGCTGCGGCTTCCTTCCGGAAGGACAACAGCGCTGCCAAGTCTTCAGGCTCGGCAATCTTGATGATCATGCGATTTCGTTCCTCGCCGCTTGGTTGCCGATCTCGTAGCTCATGCGGTTGAGGTCGCCTCGAAAGGTCGTGACGGTGCAGCGGATTGGTTTCTGGTCGGAGTAGCCAGTGCGCGTCCACAGCAGTACGGGGACGCCAGCGCCGATGTCGAGCAACCGCGCTTCCTCAGGAGTGGGCATCCGCGTGACGATTTCGTCAAAGTACCCAACCTGCTCAATCCCGAGGCCAGCGAGGTACCGCGTGGTGCCCTCCTCAATGTCGCCCGGTTCGGTCAGGCGCGGCGCTTCCTCTGCAAGCCATCCGGGGTAGTAGGTAGCCTGCGTAGACCAGGGCGTGTCGTCCACGTACCGGTGACAAAACCGCAGCACTGCCGTGGACCCCGGTTCCACCTTGAGATGTTCGGCAACCTGTTTCGGCGCTGGCGTCAGCTCCACTCGGAAGGTCTGGTGCGGTCGGCGTCCGGCACTCGTCACGTCCGTGTTGTAGGCGTCACCGTTCTGAGGAAACGTCAGATTCTCGAACTTCGAGGCGTTCAACGTGAAGACCTCGTGCGAGCGTACTTCGTAGCCGAGTCCCTGGCTGGACGCGATTAGACCCTCGCCAACCAGGAGTTTCAACCCGTTTCGGACGGTGTTCCGCGAGGCTGCGAACCGCGCGGAGAGCGTGCTCTCCGATGGAAGGCGTGACCCCGGCGGGTAGGTGCCATCGCCGATCTCCCGACGAAGGGAGTCGGCCAGTTGCCTGTACCTCGGCTGCTCGCTCATGGCTCCATCATGACGCACTCGGTCAACTTGTTGGTACATGAGGCTCCAATCGCTTGACGGCCGACTGTTGAGGGTGCAGAGTCATCACTGTCAGCTTGTACCAACAAGCTGACCAGGTGGACCAACCTACTTCAAGTGTGCCCTGCCTGTCCGACGCGCCCGGAGGGCCCCGTGAAACGGGCTCGAAGGAAGCGCTGGCTCTTTGAGAACTGAACAGCGTGACGAGGCCGCCGCCTCCTCCAATAAGGCGGCCAGCGCGGCAGAGGTCCGCGCACTGCACCACATCAACGTCTCCGCGGCGCTCACCGCTGCGGCCGGTTGCCTCCGCTGCTCGTCTCGTACGAGCAGCGCTGAGGGGAGCCGGGTCTTCCTGCTCTACGGCGCGCACCCCCGGAGCGGCAACTCCGGGGGTGCTGTTCGGGCCGTTCCTCCGTGAAAGGAACTGTGACCCATGGCGTACATCGCCGCACGTCAGCCGGTTGTTACCGGCTTCCTGTCCGATGGTGAACCGTCGGACGCCGAGCTGTTCGCGATCGAGCGTGAGATGCCCGTCGTCCTGGCGGAAGTCGAGCTGCTGGACGCGCAGATCATGACGCTCGACCGCACCCCCACCGAGGTGGACGCCCGGCGGCTGCGTCGGGCCCGCCGGCGCGTGCTCGCCGCCCGGCGGGCGCTGGCCAACGGCCCCGCGGGCCGGGCAGGCGGTGCCGCATGAACCTCAAGCGCAAGGGGCGGGCCGCCCTGGTGCTGGCCCTGGTAGGCGTCGTCGGCATGGCGTTTCGGGTCTCCTGGAACGCTCTGCGGGACGTGGCGACCACGATCGGTGCGGACGCCACGGCGGCGACGCTGTATCCGTTCGTGGTCGATGGCCTGATGGCCCTGGCCCTGATCGCGACCCTGGTCCTGACCGATCGGGACCGGAAGTTCGCACTGCGGGTCCTGGCGACGTACACGGTCGCGTCGCTGCTGCTGAACTACGTGCACGGGCTCGTTCCGGAACTGCACGGTGGCTCGGTCGACTGGGGTCGACTGGCCGACTGGGATCCGGCGAACTGGGCCCTGGTGCTGCTGGCCACCTCGCTGCCGGTCGGGTCGATCTACTTCGGCTCCGACCTGGTGGCCAAGGTGCTGCACCACCAGTCGACTCCGCACACGAATGCGGAGGAATCTACCGAGACCATAAGGAATCGGTCTACGGCTGACCTGGAAGAGTCGACCCCGCTGGCGCCTGTTCCGGCGCCGGTTGCGGTTGAGCTTCCCGCCCCGACTTCGCCGGCTGTGGTGGAGCCGGTCGCGTCGATCGAGTCGGCTCCGGTCGCTGTGGCGGCTGCGGAGTCGGCTCGCCCCCGTGGGGCGACCGGTCGAGTCCCCGAGGTGGCCCGTTCGCCTCGACCGGTGCGGACAGCCGATGAGTTGCTGATCGAGGCGCGTAAGGCGACCGCGAGTTGGGCGATCGAGGACCTGACGGCGGAGGGCATCCGCCGGGCCGTGCGCACCTCGCCCGCCAAGGCGCGTGTCCTGCGGGAGACGCTTCGGGCGGAGCGGACCGACGGCCCCGGCGACGCCGTTGAGGTCGTTGCCTGATGTCGCCGGCGTTCGGGAAGTGCTACGACCCGTCCGGCGCCACGTGGGGGGTACCCACGTTCCCGTGGCGCCTCGCCCCCGACGGCTACGCCACCCGCAGGCAACTGCGCGCCCGTGGCTTACGCCCTGGTGGTCAGCCGGTCGCGGCTCAGCTCATGCGGCAGGCCCGCCGGCGAAAGTCCGGCGTCCTGGTCGCTTACCTCTACCGCGTCGACCGGGCCAAGCCGGTCCGGCCGATGACCCCCGGGAAGCGGGCCGCACTCGCCAAGGCGATGACCGCCCGCCGTACCTGTCCTTCCTGCCGATCGGATGCGGGCTACGTCATCCCCGCCTCGCTCGGCATGTGTGTGCCCTGCGCGTACCCCACCGATGTGGACGCCCCCGGCGCGGGGCAGTCAGGAGACCTCGCAGCATGAGTGACAACGTCGTTCGACTGTTCAAGGACAACTCCACCGACACGCCTCCCGCGGTCGACCCCAAGCCCATACCTGCGGCCGATCGGCCGCAGATTACGCGGCGTTGGGTCCGCACCGGCCGCGCAGTGAAGACGGCCGCGACGCATGAGCGGACGAAGTCCGTGGCGCGTGCGGTGGTCCGGCACGGCATGTACGTGCTCGGGGGCACGCGGATCGTGGTCCGCCGCACGTGGGAAGGCCGCACCGCGGCCCGGTACGAGCGGATGCTGCGCGCGGCGGAGGCGGCGGGGCAGTTCGATGAGGCGATGCAGTGGGAGGAGCGCGGGCAGCGTTTCCGCGCGGCCCGGCACCGCCGGCGCATGGACCTGCTCTACTCGCCCGTGGCCGCCGCCAAGGGCGCCCTGGTCGGCACGGGTGTGGGCATCGGTGGCCTGATCGCCCTCGGCATCGTGATGGCCATCGCGACCAAGGACGTTACCGACGTCGTCACTCCGATCATGGCCGTGATCAAGTTCATCAACCTGATGATCACGATCGTCCAGGTGGTCTGGGGCCCCCTCGTGCGTATCGGCCCGTTCCTCGCCCTGCTGGCCCTGTGGGCGGTCGGACGGCACCAGCAGACCGCGCCGCAGTGGACGATGCCCGCCAACGTGCGGTCGGGCGAGGGGGAGCCGATCACCCCGTCGATCGTGGTCAAGGCCCTGCGCGACCTCGGGGTTCCCGCACTGCGCAGCGCCATCAAGGAGATGGGCGACGCTGGCGCCTCCATGCTCGGGCCGATCCGGATCGCCGGCTGCGGTGTCGAGGTCGACGTCACACTCCCGTCGGGGGTGTCCACGATCGAGGTGCAGAACCGGCGCCGCAAGCTCGCCGAGAACCTGACCCGGCACGAGCACGAGGTGTTCATCACCATCCCCACCGCGGCCCGCACGGTCCGGCTGTGGATCGCCGACAGCGGGGCTCTGGACGAGCCGATCGGCCCGTCGCCCCTCACCACCGATGAGACGCTGACCGCGGACTACGCCAAGGGCAAGGCACCGTGGGGCCAGGACCTCCGCGGCGACGCCGCGGGCCTGAGCCTGTATCAGCGCCACCTGCTCATCACAGGCCTGTCCAACCAGGGCAAGACCGCAGCCCTGCGAGCCCTCGCCCTGTGGCTCGCGCTGGACAAGGCGGTTGAGTTCCGGGTCGCGGACCTCAAGGGTGCCGGTGACTGGGCCATGTTCGACGGCCTCGCCACGATCCTGATCCAGGGCCCGACCGATGACCACGTCATCCAGGCAACGGAGATGGTCGAGAGCGGCGTCACCGAGATGGAGCGGCGCCTGACGGCCCCGCCGGGCAGCGTCTTCCCGCCCCTGATCGTGCTGGTCGATGAGGCGCAGGTCGCGTTCATGTGCCCGCTCAAGGACGAGGACAAGCGCCCCTACGGCGGGTCCAAGGCAACGTCGCGGTACTTCATGGCCGCCCGGAAGATCCACAACCAGGGCCGTGCGGTGAACGTGCTGCTATGGCAGGGCACCCAGGACCCCACCGACCAGAACCTCCCCAAGCTCGTGCGAGAGGGTGCCCACACCCGCGCGTCACTGGCGCTGGGCACGGAGTCGCAGGCGCGGATGGCGCTGGGGGACAAGGCCGTCGACGGCGGCGCCGCCCCCAACCTGCTCCGCCCCGGACTGGACAAGGGAACCGTCGTCGTCGCCTCCGACGGCATCGCCATCCCGGCCGGTCAGGCGTCCATCACGGTCCGCACCCACTACATCGACACCGACACCGCAGCCGGCATCGCGGAGCGGGCCAAGGCAATGCGGGACGGCGTGACCACGCTGCGGGTCATCGCGACCGGCGAGGACCGCGACCCACTCGCGGACATCGCCGGCGTGGTCGGGGACGCGCCGCGGGTGCTCACTCAGGACGTGCTCAAGCGGCTCGCAACCTTGAACGCCGGCGCCTACGGCGGCTGGTCGTTCATCGACCTCAAGCGCGTCCTGGACGGCACCGGCGCCGAGCCGTACAAGTCCGACGGCCGCATGGTCATCGGCCGCGACCGCCTCGCCCGCGCCCTCGCCAACCGCGACACCGACGGTTCCGCTTCCGCTGGCGACTAGAGGGAGCCGCACCTGGTGCGGGTCAGGGAGGCAGGGAGAACTCCCTGCCCCCCTCCCTGACCCACCTCCCTGCCCCTGACCAGGACGAATGATCCATCAGGGAGGCAGGGAGGACCCCAGGTCAGCACCCCCAACACCCCCTCCAGAGGCACCCCGACAGGGGGTGCCTCAGCCTCCCTGAGCCATGCCGAGAAGGGATTCCGCATGTTCCCCGAGACCGCCCGGCCCGCGGCCGTCGAGCAGGCCGTGACCATCCACCAGCCCATGCCCGTCGTCCCCGTGCAGCCGTACGCGGCCCCACTGATGCCGGTCCAACCGAACACCACCACGGCCGTCACGAGCGTCGTCCTGCCCGACGGCCGCGTCGTCACCGGCTACACCCTCACCCCCGCCCCGCTCCCGGCGACCCGCGAGACGCGGCCGGCCGTGTCCCGGACCGCGGTGAACATCGCGCTGGGCGGGGTCGGCTTCGCCGCGGTATGCGGCGGGCTGGTGCTGCTGACGACGTTCATCGCCGCACTCGCCGCGCTGGTCCATCAGCTCATCATCCTGGCCGCCGTCGTCTTCGGCGGCTTCATCGCCGCCCAAGTCCTCCGCACCGGGCGGGCCGACCAGGGGACGACGGTCAACATCCGCAAGGCCGTCTTCAAGCGCAACCACTTCCATGGCTGATCGCACAGCACAGGGCGGCCCGGGACTTTGGCGAGAAGCGGGCCGCCCTGATCTCCAGTCCACGACAGACCTGTTGGAGGTCCCCAGCATGACCCAACCCACCCACATCCGGCGAGCGTTAGGCCACCGGCCGCGCCTGCTGGACCTGTTCTCCTGCGCCGGCGGGGCCGCCATGGGCTACCACCGCGCCGGATTCGCCGTGGACGGCGTCGACATCGCCGCCCGCCCCCGCTACCCCTTCCCCTACCACCAGGGCGATGCATTGGAGCGGCTTGCGGCGCTCATCACCTCCGGTGGGATCGAGCGGTACGCGTTCGTCCACGCCTCGCCGCCCTGCCAAGCTGGATGCGCCCTCACGGTCGGCACCAACGCCTCGCAGGGTTGGGGCGGTACCCACACCGATCTCGTGGCCCCCACGCGGGAACTGCTGGACGCCACGGGCCTGCCGTACGTCATCGAGCAGCCCAACGGCCGCGCCGCCATCCGCAAAGACCTCTCCCTGTGCGGGGAGATGTTCCGGCTCGGAGTCCTGCGCCACCGCAACTTCGAACTCGGCCGCTGGACCGTGGCGCGGCCAGCCCATCCCAAGCACCGCGGCTACGTCCGCGGGTACCGCCACGGCGTCTATCGGGACGGACCGTACGTCGCCCCGTACGGCTCCGGGGGCGGGAAGGCCACCGTGCCGGAGATGCAGCACGCGATGGGCATCACGTGGACGGATGTCCGCGAGGAACTGACCGAGGCCATCCCGCCCGCCTACACCGAGTGGATCGGCCGCGCTTTCCTGGCTTCCCGTGCAGCGGGGGTGGCGGCATGAGCGAGCACCTGCGTACTGCGCTTGAACTCGCGGCCTCGCAAATCCCGGTGCTGCCGTTGCGGGCGGGCAAGGTCCCGTTCCGCAACTGCGCGCGCTGTGCGAACAACGCGTGCGGCGGCCGGCCGAACATGAAAACGCCGGGGCCGTGCTCGTGCCCGGGGCCGTGCCACGCATGGGCCGCCGCGTCCACCGATCCGCACGTCGTCGGCTCTGGTCCCTGGCGGCGTGCGTGGCGGCAGGCCGAGGCAGTCGCCTATCACCCGGGCGGGGCGGGATGGGCGGTCGTGGACCTGGACAACGCCGACGCGATCGCGTGGGCCCGCGAGAACCTCCCCGCAACGCGGACCGTGCCCACCACCCGGGGTCAGCACTGGCTCTACCTCGGGACGATGCCCTCTACCAACGCGGTCCGGCCCGGCGTGGACATCAAATCCACCATGGCCTACGCCCGCTGGCTCGGCCCCGGTACCGGCACCATCACGGGGCTGCCGGATGCCGTGCGCGCACTGGCCGTGAAGGAACCCTCTGCTGTTCGGTCGGCGTCCCAAGCCGTCACGATGCCCGCAGGGGCCACGGGTCGACAGTGCCCTCACCGCACGCCCGCGTATCTGGACCGCGGCATCGCCATGGCCGAGCGGCGGATCACCGAAGCCTCCACTGCGGTGCACGCCACGGTGTACCGGACGTTCCTGGCCGTGCTGTCCACGCACGGCCGGTGCGGCTGCCTCACCGAGGCCCACACTGCGCGGCTGTTCACCGCCGCTCAGGGCAAGGGTGAAACGGCCCGGCACTGCACCGATGCGTGGACCAACGCCCGCATCAGGTTGGGACTGTGACCATGGCTGACGACGAGAAGACCCCCGGCCGGGAGATCATCACCGACTACGCCCAAGCGCACTTCCGGTACTTCCGCACCGCCGACGGCACCGTGTACGCGCAGCGCAACGGCCACCCCGTGGCCCGTCCGATCCGGTCGCAGGGCACGACGGGCAGTCACCGGCAGGAACTCATGGTCGGACTGTTCAGGGACGGAATCGGCGTGTTCAACGGCACCGCGATGAAGGAAGCCCTGGACCTGATCGAAGCGTTGGCGATGACCGAGGACGTGCAGCCCGTGCACATCCGCGTCGCCTCCGGATTCGATGGGGCGACGTGGCTGGACTTGGGACGCAGCGACGGGCAGTCCGTGCGCATCCACCCCACCGGGTGGGACATCGTGACCCCGGACCCGCGGGAGGTGTGCTGGCGCCGTACCCAGCTCACGGGAGAGCTGCCCCTGCCGGTGAAGGACACCGACGGCAAGGGCATCGACCTGCTGATGCGGCTGTGCAACTTCGCCACCGCCGAGACCGAGTGCCTGGCCATCGCGTGGCTCATCGGCTGCCTGGGTCCAAACGTGCCCGTCCCGGCCCCGTTCCTCACCGGCCCGCAGGGGGCAGGGAAGTCCACCGGTGGGCGGATGCTCGTGCGGATCATCGAGGGCATGACCGGGGACCTGCGCCGGGCGCCGAAGGACGAGGAAAACCTGATCACGGCGGTGGCGGCCGGATGGGTCACCGCCCTGGACAACCTCTCCCACATGACCCCGGAACTGTCGGACGCGATGTGCTGCATCGTGACCGGAGCGGAGAACGTCAAGCGCGCCCTGTTCACCGACGGGGACGTCTTCCGCGTCGGCTACCGCCGGCCCCTGCTCCTGACCGGCATCGACGTCGGCGTCATCCGGCCCGACCTCGCCGAACGCCTCCTACCGCTCCGCCTGGAACGCCCCCGCGTCCGGCGCACCGAAGCCGAACTGTGGTCCGACTTCGCAGAGGTGCTGCCCGTCATCCTCGGCTCGCTCCTGGACCTCACCGTGCAGGTGCGGGCAGCTCAGGCGGACATCCCGACCGACCTGCGCATGGCCGACTTCGCGCACCTGTGCGCGCAGCTCGACGCGGCCACCGGCCTGGGGGCGCTCGCTGCCTACCGGGCCAGCCTGGACGACCTCAACGACGACGTCATCGAGGGCGACCTGTTGGCGCAGACCGTGCTGAAGCACGCCGCCGGCATCGCCCCGGGCAGCGAGCAGCGGATGACGTCGGCCGAGTGGCTGCACTGCCTCACAAGCCTCTACACGGGCGAGGACTTCCGTCCCCTGCCCAAAGGCTGGCCGACCACCGGCAAGGTGCTCTCAGACCGCCTCAAACGCCTGCAACCCACCCTCGCCGCCCGGGGCGTCCTCATCGACTGGGGACGCACCAACGCATCCCGCTACATCGAGATCGCGCGGCCGTCCGCCGCTCCGCCCCCGCCCGGGCAGGAAGCGGCTTTCTAGCCGGACCGCGCACCGGCACGGACAAGCAAGAGGAGCACCCGCCGGCGCGTGCTCCTCTTGCTGTTCGGCGGCAGCGCCGCCCTGCAAGGGTCGCGCCGCGAAGCGGCTCCTTCTTCACTCTCTGAGCCGCGCACTACTACAGACACCACCCCCTCTTTGTCCCAAGTAGGGAGACGCTGCGTCACCTGCGTCACCCGCGCCCCGAAAACAACCAGTGACCTGCTGAAAGGCAGGTGACGCAGACGGCCGATTCCTGCGTCACCCCGCGTCACCTGCGTCACCTGCGTCACCCGATGACGCAGACCTGTGTCACCGGTGACGGACCCCCACCGTGCTGCGTCACCTCAAAGCCCCAGGTCAGAGGGGCGAATGACGCATATGACGCAGGTGACGCAGAAATCCGCACCTCGGACACACGCGGGCTAAGACCCCGAACCCAACTCCCCGAAGGCAAGGACGAGCTGCCCAGGAGGCACCCCGGATGAGCACCGCGATTGCTGCCCCCGTCGACCGACTCCTGTACAAGCCCGAGGAGGCTGCCGAGGCGCTCGCCATCGGCCGCTCCACCGTCTACGAGCTGATGGCCGACGGCGCCCTGAAGTACATCAAGCTCGGCCGCACGCGCCGGATTCGACGTGTCGATCTCGAAGCCTTCGTTGCGACCCTCGCCCCGCTGCCCAACTGACTAGAGCACGTCATGAGGCGCCCCGAGTATCCCGCTCGGGGCGCCTCTCGCGTGGAGGAGCCCATGAGTCCCCGCAAGCCCAACATGGAGTCGTCCATCTACTTCGGCGCCGATGGCTGGTGGCACGGCCGCGTCACGATGGGTGCGAAGAACGACGGAAGCCCTGACCGCCGGCACCGCCGTGCCAAGACCGAAGCCGAGATCAAGCGCAAGGTTAAGGAGTTGGAGCGGCAGCGCGACGAAGGCCGTGCGACCAAGGCGGGGCGCGTGCCGACCGTCGCGAGGTGGATGGAGATCTACCTCACCGACATCGCGAGCCTGAAGCTCAAGCCGCGCTCCCTCGATGACTACTGGTCGAAGACGCGCAACGACATCATCCCGGGCATCGGGCAACACCGAATCGACAAGTTGCAGCCGGAACACCTGGAGCGGATGTACCGCGGTCTACTCGACGCCGGCCACGCTCCCTCGCACGTCGTGAAGGTGCACCGCATCCTGTCCCGCGCGCTCAAGATTGCCCACCGCCGCCGAATGGTGAGGGAGAACGTCGCCACGCTTGTGGACACGCCCAGCGTCGATGAGACCGAGGCGAACCCTTTCACCCAGGACGAGGCCAAGGCATTCCTCGAAACTGCCGCGAAGCGGCCCACCTTCATGCGGTGGATCGTCGGCGTCGGTATGGGGTTCCGGCAGGGCGAGACGCTCGGACTGCGATGGGCGTACGTCGATCTAAACGCAGAGCTGTTCCGCCCCGAGTGGCAGCTACAGCGCCTCACGTGGCGACACGGATGCGACAACCCGCACGCGTGCGGAGTACGCCTCCACCGCTTCGAGCCGTGCCCACCCGGCTGCACCACGCACAAGAGCTACACGCGTGGCTGTCCGAAGCCCTGCGCCAAGACGTGCGCGCGGCACGCGAGCGCCTGTCCGGAGCGCAAGGGGGGCGGTCTCGTCTTCACTCGCCCCAAGACCAAGAAGAGCCGGAACGCCGTCCCGATCCCGCCCGTCTTCATCCCGTTTCTGGCCGACCACCAGGCCCGACAGGAGGTGATGCGAGCGGCGGCCGGCGAGCTTTGGGAGGAACACGACGTCGTCTTTTCACGGCCGGACGGACGCCCGCTCGACCCGCGCGCCGACTACGGGGAGTTCAAGGAGCTCCTGGCCGAGGCAGGAATTGACGACCGCCGTCTGTACGACGGGAGTCGCCACACAGCGGGCACAATCCTGAACGAACTCGGTGTCGACATGACCACGATCATGGAGATCTTGCGGCATACCCAGATCAGCCAGACGCGCCGCTACGTGAAGGGTCGATCCCACCTGTCGAAGGACGCCATGCGACGCATGGGCGAGTTCTTCGCACCCGCTCCCCCGGCGCCCGATCCGGGCCCCACTGAGACCAGAACTGAGACCGCCGACAGCCGCGCGGCCCGATCTCGCCACCGTCGCCGCATCCGCTGAATGAAGAAACCCCAGGTCGGAGCAATCCGACCTGGGGTTTTTGATGTGAGCCGCCTTCGGGATTCGAACCCGAGACCTACGCATTACGAGTGCGTTGCTCTGGCCAACTGAGCTAAGGCGGCGAGCTCCCGACAGCTTCGCATCGGCAGCGGGCCCAAGTCTACACAGTTCTGGGGGAGGCCCCGACCATGGTCGAGGCCTCCCTACTGCGCAGGTCAGCAGGTCTTGCCGTGGGCGGGCGGGGTGCCCTTGAGGAGGTAGGTGTTGACCGCGGTGTCGATGCAGTCGTTGCCGCGGGCGTAGGCGGTGTGGCCGTCGCCGTTGTAGGTGAGCAGGACGCCGGAGTCGAGCTGCTCGGCGAGGGCCTTGGCCCAGCCGTAGGGCGTGGCGGGGTCGCGGGTGGTGCCGACCACGAGGATGGGGGCGGCGCCGCGGGCCTCGATGCGCTGGGGGTGGCCGATGGGGCGGACGGGCCAGTAGGCGCAGATGAGGCTGGACCACGCGAGGTTGTCGCCGAAGTGCGGGGAGGCCTCGCGGAAGGTGGAGACCGCGCGGTCGGCGGCCTCGGGGCTGGTGAGGGCCGGCGGGAGGTCGGTGCAGTTCACGGCCGCGTTGGCGTACATGAGGTTGGAGAAGTGGCCCTTGTTGTCGCGCTCGTAGTACGCGTCGGACAGGCGGAGCAGGACGCTGCCGTCGCCCTTGGACGCCTTGGTGAGACCCGTGCGCAGGGTGGGCCACATGCTCTGGTCGTACATGGCGGAGATCACACCGGAGGCGCCCAGGGCCTCGGTCAGCTTGCGGCTGCTGCCGGTGGGCAGCGGCTTGGCGTCCAGGGAGCGGAGGAGGGCGTCGAGGTGGCGGCCGGCGTCGGCGGTGCTCTTGGTGCCGAGGGGGCAGTCGCGCCGGGCGACGCAGTCCTTGGCGAAGGCGTCGAAGGCGACCTCGAACCCGCCGGCCTGGGCGCGGCTGCTCTCGAGGGCGGAGGCGGCCGGGTCCATGGCGCCGTCCAGGACGAGGTGCCCGACGCGCTTCGGGAACAGGCCGGCGTAGGTGGCGCCGATGAAGGTGCCGTAGGACTTGCCGACGTAGTTCAGCTTCGCGTCGCCGAGCAGCGAGCGGAAGATGTCCATGTCGCGGGCGGCGTCGACGGTGGTGACGTGCTCCAGCAGCTTGCCGGAGCGCTGCTGGCACCCCTTGGCGAAGGCCTTGTCCTCGGCGACGAGCTTGTCGATCTCGGCCTGGTTGTCCGGGGTGACGTCGGTGGCCGCGAAGGTGTCCATCTGCTTGTCGGGGAGGCACACGATCGGCTCGCTGCGGGCGACACCGCGCGGGTCCATCGCGGCCATGTCGTACCGGGCGGTGACGGCCGAGGGGTAGCCGAAGGCGGCGTACTGCAGGTAGTCGATGGCCGAGCCGCCCGGGCCGCCCGGGTTGACCAGCAGGGAACCGATGCGCTTGCCGGGGCCCGCGGCCTTCTTGCGGGCGACGGCCAGGGTGAGGTCCGTGCCGCCGGAAGGGTGCTTGTAGTCGAGCGGCGCCTTCATCGTGCCGCACTGCATGCCGGGCATGTCCTTGCAGGACTGCCAGCTGATCTTCTGCTCGTAGTACGGCCGCAGATCCTGCGGGATGTCCGTGGGCAGGGCTTTGAGCGATTGCGCGGCCGACGTGGCCGCGGCGGAATGGCTCGTCCCCCCGGTCGTGCAGGCGGACAGCAGGAGCCCGGCGACCGCGAGGACGGTGCCGGACGTACGGAGCAGGCGCGGGGTGTCCATCAGAGCCTCGGTTCCCTCGTGGTGGTATTTGCGAGCGTATCCGCACGGCCGCGGGCGAACCGTTATCCACAGCCCTCATACGGGTGATTCCGCGACAGGGACGGAGACGTTCACAACCGCCCGGGCCCGTCGAGTTTCTCGGTGACGTACCCCGCGACCAGCGCGAAGAGCCTGCGCCGCGGGGTGATGTTGTCCAGCACCCGCACCTCGGCGGGCATCCCGCGCATCCGCTCCCGCAGGGCCAGGGCGGAACTGCGGGCACTCTCCTCGCCGGACGGCACGGCGAGCAGCAGCTGCGGGCGCGGGGCGGTACCGGCCTGGTACGTGCCGGCGCCGGACGTCCGCGAGCCGGGGCGGGCTGCGCTGCCGTCCATGTCCTGCGGGCCGTCCGGTTCGTAGGCGCCCGAGACGCCGATCGCGGCCGCGTACCGGGAGGGGCGCTCCAACTGGCGGCGCACCACGCACGAGGCGTCCTGGCCCACGCCGAGCACCGCACGGGCGGTCCGGCCCGGCAGGACGCGGTAGAGCCGGCCCACCGCGTCGGGCAGTTCCACCGCCCCGCCGCCGCAGCGGGCGGGCAGTACGACGACGACGGGGTCGGCCAGGCCGCGCAGCGACTGCGCGGCGAAGCCGGCGAACAGGTCCGGGTCGGCGGGGTCGAGATGGGCGACGACCAGGGGGAAGTACAGCCCGGCGGAGTTCGGGAAGTCGTACTGCGGCGGCAGCCAGACGCGTGTGCCGTCCTCCAGTTCCTCCAGGGTGCCGCCGGAGGGATGGCCCAGGGTGCGCGGCGGGGCGTCGTCCTCCTCCGGCTCCGGGGGCCGCCCGGGCCGGGCGTCCGCGGGCGCGGGCGGCGCGGGGGCCGCCGCGACGACGGTGTCCCGGGCGCCGCCGTGCCCGGTGAGGCCCGCGAGCGGCGGGAAGGACGCCGTCAGAACCGCGGCGCCGACCGCCAGGACCGCGCCGACCGCCCGCAGCACCGCGCCGCCGTAGGCCACGGGCAGCTCGTAGACGCGTCCCGCGCGCTGCTCCCACCAGTGCCGCAGCGCCGAACGGGCGAGCAGCAGCGCGGCGGCGCCGGCCAGCACCGGCCATGCGTACAGAAGGACGACCTCGGCCACCATGGGCACGTACGGCACACCACCTCGCGCAGGTCCCCCACAGCCCTCCGGGCACGGGCGGGCACCCTCGCCGGAGGCAGGGGCGCGCCCCCGCTCGCTTCGCTCACCCCCGCGGGGACAGGGAGCGGGGGCACCGCACGCCAGCCTGGAGCAAGGGCCCGCGCGGCACCGGGCGACGACGCGGGGGAACGCGGACGATCACCCGTCCGCCGCACAAATGAGCAGGTCGGCGGCGCTTCGGGGGTGGGAGGCGGTGAGCGGTGCGGTCAGCCGGCGCGCAGTGCCAGGGTCATCGCCTCGACGGCCAGCAGCGGGGCGACGTTCCGGTCGAGCGCGTCGCGGCAGGCGAGGACGGCCTCGATGCGGCGCAGCGAGTTCTCCGGGCGGGAGCCGGAGGCGACACGCTGCACGGCGTCGCGCGCCTCGACGTTCGCGATGGCCACGGACGTGCCGACCTGCACGGCCAGCACGTCGCGGTAGAAGCCCGCGAGGTCGGTGAGGGCCAGGTCGAGGGTGTCGCGCTGGGTCCGGGTGGAACGGCGCTTCTGGCGGTCGGCGAGGTCCTTCATCACGCCCGCCGTGCCGCGTGGCATGCGGCTGCCGGCCCCCGCGGTGGCGCCGAGAGCGGCGCGCAGCTCCTCGGTCTCCTTGCCGTCGAGCTCCTCCGCCAGCGCCTTGGCGTCCTCCGTCGCCGCGTCCACGAGTTCCTGGGCGGCCTTCAGGCAGCCGCCGACGTCGTCCACGCGCAGCGGCAGCTTCAGCACGGCAGCCCGCCGCGCCCTGGCCTGCTCGTCGGTGGCCAGCCGGCGCGCGCGGTCCATGTGGCCCTGGGTGGCGCGGGCGACGGCGTCGGCGACCAGGGGGTCGATCCCGTCGCGGCGCACCAGGGCGTCGGCGACCGCCTGGACGGGCGGGGTGCGCAGCACCAGGTGGCGGCAGCGGGAGCGGATCGTCGGCAGGACGTCCTCGACGGAGGGGGCGCACAGCAGCCACACCGTGCGCGGCGCGGGCTCCTCGACGGCCTTCAGCAGCACATTGGCGGCGCCTTCGGTCAGGCGGTCGGCGTCCTCCAGGAGGATGACCTGCCAGCGGCCGGACGCCGGGGACAGGACGGAACGGCGGACGAGGTCACGGGTGTCCTTGACGCCGATGGAGAGCAGGTCGGTGCGGACCACCTCGACGTCGGCGTGGGTGCCGATCAGTGTGGTGTGGCAGCCGTCGCAGAAGCCGCAGCCCGGTACGCCGCCCAGGGCGCGGTCGGGGCTCACGCACTGGAGCGCGGCGGCGAAGGCCCGTGCCGCCGTGTCGCGGCCCGCGCCGGGCGGGCCGGTGAACAGCCAGGCGTGGGTCATCTTCGACGCGGACGGCAGGGCGGTGCCCCCGGCGACGGCCGTCACGAAGGCGTCGGCGTCGCGCGCGGCGGCGGCGAGCTGCTCCGTCACCCGTTCCTGGCCGACCACGTCGTCCCAAACCGCCATCGTGCCCGTCCGTCCTGTGGTGCTCCTCGGTGTCCTACGGCTCCACCATTGTCGGGCACGGCACCGACAGCCCCGCCTCGGGCGGCCTCAGCCCGCCGCCCTGCGGTGCCGGCTGACCCGGCGTGCCGGGCGCCGTCTGCGCAGCAGGACCGCGGCGGCCCCGCCGCCGCACAGCGCGGCCGCGGCCAGTGCCGCGCCCACGGTGCCCGCGGTCCCCGACGACGCCCCCAAGGTGCCCGAGGCCGCCGACAGCGGCCCCTGGCCTGGCAGCACCTGGGCCGTCGACGCGGCGGGCACCGGGGTGTACGAGGGTGCGGGCGAGGCCGGCGCCGCCGGTGCGGGGGTCTGCGTCTCCGCTCCGCACGCCACCGTGAAGGGCCGCGGCTTCGCGCCCTCCCCGATCCACGTCAAGGTGTAGCCGCCGTTGGTGAGCACTATGCGGGCCGAACTGCCCGTGCCCTCGTCCCCCGTCACAAAGGTGCCGTTCATCGCGGGGCCGCCCTTGGCGCGGTTGACGGCCCAGTTGACCGCCTGCCCCGGGCCGAAGCCCTCGCCGCGTATGTGGAAGGTGCACACGGTGGCCTTGTCGCCCCGGGAGGTGCCCAGCGCCTCGTCGTAGACGGCGACCGTCCCCTTGCCGTCGCCGCTCTCCTTCGTGGCGTACGCGACCGGGCCGAGGGCCACGAGGGCCGCCAGCCCGGCGAGGACGACCGCGGTGACGGAAGGGATGCGCATGAGGAGAGTTTCCCGGATTCCCCCGGCGACGCCAAAGCGGGTGGTCCCGGCAGGCCCGCCGAACACTGACGCTCCGTCAAGCGCCCGTTCCGCAGGGACGACTCAGAGCGAGAGGCGGTGCACGCCGCCCGCGACGGCGCGTTGCGCGGGGGCGTCGGTGCCGGTCCAGCAGGAGCCGCGGCGGGCGAGGAGGCGCCGCAACCACACCTCGGTGGCGACGAGTTCGGCGAGCCCGTCGATGGGGACGGGTTCTCCGCCGGCGGCCGCGCGCAGGGCGGCGCGGACGACGCGCGCCTCGACGAGGCCGGCGTCGGCGAGGAGGGGGGCGTCGAAGAGGTCGAGCAGGCCGTCGACGGAGGCGCGCAGGCCGGTCCCGGCCGCGACGGCCGCGGAGACCTGGGAGTTGGCGCCCCAGCCCGGGGGCAGGTCGCGGATGCCCGCGCCCTCCAGCACCGAGCGCAGGACGGTGGCGCGGGCGCCGGGCTGGACGCGCAGGGTCTCGGGGAGCGCACGGGCGGCGCGCACGACCTGGTTGTCGAGGAAAGGGGCGTGGATCCGCTGGCTGCGCACCTCCGCGGACTGCTCGAAGACCCGGTGGTCGGCGGCGTGCCGGGCGAGGGCGGCCTGCGCGCGGCGCTCGCCGGGGCGTTCGACGGCGGTACGGGGACGGGCGGCCGCCTCCTGGAGGCGAACCGATACTTCAGCCAGTGCCTCGCCGGTGAGCCAGCGCGCCGCCGGACCCGGACGGCACCAGGCGAGCGCCGCCAGGGAGGCCTGGAGGGGGCCGGCGTGCTCGTCGAAGCGGCCCGCCATCAGCTGCGCCGCCGCGTTCTGCACACCCTGTTGATAACTCGTACGGGCCAGCCGCCGAGCCGCGCGGTAGACCGTGAACGGCACGAACACCGAGCGGCCCGCGGGCCCGTCGGCGCGCGCGAGCGCCGTGACGGGTCTGAGCAGGCTGCGGCGGCGCCGGTCCAGCAGCAGGTCGGCCAGGCGCGCAGGGTGCGCGTCGAGCACCTGGCGGGCGCCGTGCCCGACGAGGTGGTCGGCGCCGCCCGCCGCGAGGCGCATCCGGTGGCGTCCGGCGGCCACCAGGGAGGGTCCGGGCTCGTCGGTGAGGGGGACGGCGTCGAGGTCGGCGTAGGGCAGCGCCCGCGCGCCGCCGGGCACGACCACATGGTGCAGGCGCGGGTCGGCGGCCATGGCGCGGGCCCGCTCCAGTTCCGCCTCGCGGGCCGGACCGCCGCCCGCGGTCAGGTCGTTGAAGGTCACCGCGAGCAGCCGCTGGCCGGCTGCCGCGCCGTGCCCGAGCGGGGTGCCGGGCATGCCGGGCAGCCCCGCCGCCAGCAGGGCGAGCGTGGAGGAGGCGCTGCCGCCGGACAGGTCGGCGCCCACGCCGGGCGCGGGTTCCTCCCCGGGCTCCGGTACGAAGCGGGGCTGCGTCAGCCGGGCGCGCACCGCGTCCACCAGGGCGTCCCGTACGCCGGCGATCGCGCGCTCGTTCGGCACGTGGGCGGCGGGGGTGCCGGCCACCGCCAGCGAGGCGGTCGGCTCGTAACCGCTCACCTCGGGCACCGCCTCCCGCAGGATCAGGGCGTGCCCCGGCGGCACCCGGCGCACGCCCGCGTACGGCGTGCCGTCGCCCAGCGCCTCGGGGGAGTCCGGGCAGGTCAGCAGCGCCGCCAGGTACGTGACGTCGAGCGCGGCCTCGGTCAGGTCGGCCAGTGGCAGCGCCGCGGTCGCGTACGCGGTGCCGCGCGCCCACCGGGTGTGGAACACCGGCCGGGCACCGGCGAGATCACCGAGCACGGTGATGCGGCGCCCTATCTGGAGGACGCAGGTGTAGCTGCCGGCCCAAGTGGTCAGATGGCGCAGCGCCCCGCCGCGCGCCGCGAACAGCCCGACCCGCAGGTCGGCGTCGGAGGCGGCGCAGCGGCCCAGCACGGCCAGCCGGGCGACGGAGCCGTTCTCGGCGTGCACCAGGCGCACTTCGTCGGGGCGCCAGTCACCCACGGCCCACAGCGGATCGGGGTCGCTCCACAGGAGCTGGGCGCCCACCGGCAGCAGGGTGCGGGCGTGCGCCCCGGGGACCGGTCCCACCGCGGCGTTGCTCCAGCCCACCAGCCACCGCATCGCCCGCCTCCACAGGTTGTGGACCAGGGGGGCCTCTTCGTGGACAACTGGCCCCCGCGGCAGGCCGAACTGCCGCTCCGTCCGGGGAACATGCTGCCACGGAGGAGCGCGAAAGGAGGCGCATGAGGGCATGGTCGAGCACCGGGCCGCCTGCTGCGCGCGGTCCGGCGCGGGGCCGTTTCGGCCCAACTCCCCGCCGGTCAGAGGCACTTAACGTACGTCGACGGAGTTGAAACGTCGTTTTCAGGCCAATGTCCCACCGGCCCGCATTCGTCCGTTGTGCGCCGTGCGGGCGGCGCGGTCCGGGGGGCGTGGCACGCCTCCCGGACCGGTCCGCCACCCGCGGGGATTGTGGTGGCGGAGCCCCCTGGCCCGCTGCTACCCCCCATAGCCGCAAATGAGAGCCGCGGGCCGACCCACGGCACCATGGAACCGCCACCGCACGAATCGGCACAGAGCGCGCGGATGGGCGCACGGCCGCATACGCCGGTAGCACGCGCCACCAGCAGGAGTCGCGAGGCCGCATTCAGGGCAGGAATCTCGCCATCCGGGACAACAGCTCTTAACGGTCGGGATGCGGAGAACTACCCTGGGTTCACCCGAGAAGCGAAGGTCCCGGCGGCTCGGGGTCCGGCGCATGCCCTCGGGCGGCGGTGGTCCCCGCTCGTCTCCACAAGAGGCGCCGGGGCAGCCGTTGTGGTGCGTCGAGAGGGTGTGACAGGCGTGGCAGGCGTACACGGCCCTCGCGCTTACGGCGAGAGGTGGTAATGGTCGTGACCAAAGAACCCCGAGGGCCCAACGAGAAACTCGGCACCCTTCTCGCCCTGGCCGGCATCAGCAACGCGGGACTGGCCCGCCGGGTCAACGACCTGGGCGCCCAGCGCGGTCTGACCCTGCGGTACGACAAGACCTCGGTGGCCCGGTGGGTGACCAAGGGCATGGTGCCGCAGGGCGCCGCGCCCCATCTCATCGCGGCAGCCATCGGCAGCAAGCTCGGCCGTCCCGTGCCGCTGCACGAGATCGGCCTGGCCGACGCCGACCCCGCGCCCGAGGTGGGCCTCGCCTTCCACCGCGACATCGGGGAGGCGGTGAAGTCCGCGACCGACCTGTGGAAGCTCGATCCGGGCCGGCGCGGCCCGGGCGGCGGCGGCATCTGGCAGAGCCTGGCGGGGTCGTTCGCGGTCAGCGCGTACGTCACGCCCGCCTCGCGCTGGCTGATAACCCCGGCCGACGCCCGCGTCGCCCGCGAGGACCCCGCCCCCGGCATGCACCACGTCGGCCACTCCGACGTCGGCAAGCTCCGCGAGGCCGCGGAGGACGCACGCCGCTGGGACTCCAAGTACGGCGGCGGCGACTGGCGTTCGGGCATGGTCTCGGAGTGCCTGCGGGTCGAGGCGGCGCCGCTGCTGCTCGGCTCGTACTCCGACGACGTCGGCCGGTCGCTGTTCGGCGCGACCGCCGAACTCACCCGGCTGGCCGGGTGGATGGCCTTCGACACCGGGCAGCAGGAGGCCGCCCAGCGCTACTACATCCAGGCGCTGCGGCTCGCCCGTGCCGCCGCCGACGTCCCCCTCGGGGGCTACGTGCTGGCGTCGATGTCGCTCCAGGCGACCTACCGCGGCTTCGCCGACGAGGGCGTCGACCTCGCGCAGGCGGCCCTGGAGCGCAACCGCGGGCTGGCCACGGCGCGCACGATGTCGTTCTTCCACCTCGTCGAGGCCCGCGCCCACGCCAAGGCCGGGGAGAGCCACGCCTGCGAGGCCGCGCTGGCCGCCGCCGAATCCTGGCTCGACCGCGCCCGCGACGGCGACGCGGACCCGGCCTGGCTCGGCTTCTACTCCTACGACCGGCTCGCCGCGGACGCCGCCGAGTGCTACCGCGACCTCAAGGTGCCCGGCCAGGTGCGGCGGTTCACGGAGACGGCGCTCGCCCGGCCCACGGAGGAGTTCGTGCGCTCGCACGGGCTGCGACTGGTGGTCTCGGCCGTCGCGGAACTGGAGTCCGGCAACCTGGACGCGGCCTGCGCGGCGGGTGTGAAGGCCGTCGAGGTCGCCGGGCGCATCTCCTCGGCCCGCACCACCGAGTACGTGCGGGACCTGCTGCACCGGCTGGAGCCGTACGGGAACGAGCCGCGGGTGGCGGAATTGCGGGAGCGGGCGCGGCCGTTGCTGGCGGCGCCGGCGTAGGCGGGTCGCCGCGCCCCGGGCGACGCGCGGGCCGATCGGCGACGGGAGGGCTCCACTTGTGTGGGGCCCTTCCGCCTTGCCCTGCTCGGGTGTCGGGTTCCGGTCCCGGGTCCCGGGCCCCAAGTCCTCCGGACCCAACCTGTGATGGATCTGTGACGTGCCCATGTGCAACGAAGCCGGCGTCCCGCGGGTCTGATGTTCGTGTGCCGAGGGCGGCGCACCCGACCGTCACACGATCCGACAAGGAAACGTTGATGAGACGTCCCGTCCGCAGTTCCGTCTCCCGGGCAGCGCGCGCGCTCGCGGCGGTCGCCGTCCTGGCCGCCGGGTTCGGAGCCGCCGCACCCGCCGTGGCCGCCGACGGCGCCCCGCTCCCGGTCGGCATCACCGGCGAGAGCCGCGTGGACCTCTCCCTCCAGGGCGACAACGGCGACGTCGGCGAACCGCAGGTCACCCTGCGGCTCTCGGCGCCCGGCGACGACGAGCCGGGGGACGACGGGGTGATCCCCGTCGCCCACGAGGGCGAGTACAAGATCACGATCGACGCCACGGGCCTCAACGGCGTCGCCGCCGTCAAGCTGCCCTGCACAGCGACCGGCATGACCGCCGTCTGCGAAGGCAACGAGATCAACGCCGGGGAGCAGTACAACCGGCTCGGCGGCATCCGCCTGGACCTCAACGGGCAGAGCGAGGCGGGCGACTTCGGCACCATCAAGGTCACCGGCGAGGGCGAGGGCGTCGCCTTCGCGCCGCTCACCATCGACGTCCTCGTCGGCGGTCCCGAACTCCTCGGCCGCAACCTGAGCGAGCCCAAGGGCTTCGCCGCCGGCGACACCTACAACGCCCCGGTCGGGTTCCGCAACGCCGGCGGCATGGCCGCCGACGGCACCGTGCTGCACTTCCACGGCTCGCGCGGACTGGGCTTCCCCGACAACTACGGCAACTGCGCCTACAAGCAGACCACCGACGGGTCGCTGCTGCACCAGGGCACCGACGCGATGTGCACCTTCGACGGCACCTACAAGCCCGGCACGGCCTACGCCCTGGCCGAGCCGCTGAAGGTGAAGACGGCCGACTTCGCGCTCAACGACGTCCTCAGCTACGGCTTCTCCGCGGTCAGCGCCCAGCAGGCCAAGACCCTGCTGACGACGGGCGGCTACACGCCCGGCACCGGCGCGCCGCTGGCCCTCAAGGAGGTCCCGGGCGCCTCGGCCGACGACTACTCGCGCTACACCGAGCTGGACCTGCCCAGCCACAACATCTACGACCTCGTGCTGACCGGCGTCACCGCGCGGGGCGTGGCGGGCGACACGGTGAAGGCGGACATCGGCTTCCGCAACGACGGCCCCGCCTGGCTGAGCGCGCTGCGCTCCGGCGGTGAGCCGATCGGCTTCACGGTCCAGGTGCCCACGGGCGCCACGGTGACCAAGAGCCCCAGCGGCTGCCGGGCCACCACCATCGCCCAGGGAGTCAAGGGCTACTTGTGCTGGGTGGACACCCCGCTCCTGGAGAACACCAGGCTCACCTTCCCGTTCGAGCTGCGCATCAACACGCTCGTGGAGAACGCCAAGGCCAGGATCGCGCTCCAGGCCTGGAACAACCCGTCCGAGCCCAACCAGTCCAACAACGCCGCGTGGATCGTGCTGAACCCGGGCGACGAGGACACGTCGACGGGCGGCTCGCCCTCCGCCGGCACGTCGGCCACCCCGAGCCCGAGCCCGTCCTCCTCCGACGACGACGCGTCCGCCTCGGGCGGCACGTCCGGCACCGGCGGTTCGACGTCCTCCGGGGGCGGCTCCGGCGGCCTGGCGTTCACCGGCGCCGCCGGCGTGCTGACCATCGGCGGCGGCGCGCTGCTCGTGCTCGGCGTGGGCACCGCGGTCGTCGTCCTCGTCCGCCGCAAGTCGGCCGCCTGACGCCCGCAGCGCACCTCGCGAGGCCGCCGCACCCGCCCGGGTGCGGCGGCCTTCGCCGTTACGGGAGGTGTCCGCGAGGCAAGCGCGAGACGACCACGACACACCGGGCCCCTCACAGGTTTGGCGGGGGCGCGGGCGGGCCAAGCCTCAAGCGGGAGGTGACCGCGCGCATGGACACCGCGGACGTCGTCGTGATCGGCGCCGGCATCGTCGGCCTGGCCACCGCGTACGCGATCACCCGCGCGTCGCCCCGTACGTCCGTGGTCGTCATGGACAAGGAACCGGGCCCGGCGCGCCACCAGACCGGCCACAACAGCGGCGTGATCCACAGCGGCATCTACTACCGCCCCGGCTCGCTCAAGGCCCGCTACGCGACGCAGGGCGCCGCCGAGATGGTGAAGTTCTGCGCCCGGTACGACATCCCGCACGAGGTCACCGGCAAGCTGATCGTCGCCACCGCACGCGAGGAGCTGCCCCGGCTGCACGCCCTGGTGCAGCGCGGCCGCACCAACGACATCCCCGTGCGCGAACTGGGCCCCGCCCAGATCGCCGAGCGCGAGCCGCACGTCGCGGGCCTGGCCGCGATCCACGTCGGCACCACAGGGGTGTGCGACTTCACCGCGGTCGCACGGACGATGGCCCGCCTGGCCGCGGAGTCCGGCGCGGCGCGCACGGCGTACGGCAGCGAGGTGCGCGCGGTCCACCGCGACGGCGGCGGCGTGGTCGTCGAACCCGGCACCGGGCCCCCGGTCCGCGCGAAGGTGCTGGTCAACTGCGCGGGCCTGCACTCCGACCGGATCGCGCGGATGGCCGGGGACGACACCACCGGGGTGCGGATCGTGCCGTTCCGCGGCGAGTACTACGAGCTGGCCCCGGCCCGCAGCGGGCTCGTGCGCGGCCTGGTCTACCCGGTGCCCGACCCCGCCTTCCCCTTCCTCGGCGTCCATCTGACCCGCGGCATCGACGGCACCGTGCACATCGGCCCCAACGCCGTCCCCGCCCCGGCCCGCGAGGGCTACCGGCGGCGCACCGTCAGCGCGCGCGACCTGCTGGAGACGGCGCTCTTCCCCGGCACCTGGCGGATCGCCCGCCGGCACTGGCGGTACGAGGCGGGCGAGCTGCGCCGGTCGCTGTCGAAGCGGGCCTTCACCGACGAGGTGCGCCGGCTGCTGCCCGAGGTGACCGCCGCCGACCTCGTGCCGTCCGCCGCGGGCGTACGGGCCCAGGCGGTGCTGCGCGACGGGGAGCTCGTGGACGACTTCCTCTTCGCCGGCAGCGGCCCCTTCGTGCACGTGCTCAACGCCCCGTCGCCCGCCGCGACCGCCTCCCTGCCGATCGGACGGGAGATCGCCCGGCGGGCACTGGAAGCCGCGGGGCATACGTAAAATCGACGCATCATGTCGAAGCCCCACACCCCCCACTTCCCCGGCGGCCCCGCCTCCCACCCGCATCCGGACGCGCACACCGAGCAGCGCATCCGCACCTTCCACCCCCGTCGCGGCCGGGTCACCCACGGGCAGCAGACGGCGCTGGAACGGCACTGGACCAACTGGGGCGTCGACATCGACGGCAGCCCGCTCGACCTCGGCGCGCTCTTCGCCGACGCCGACCTCGCCGCGGACCGCCCGGTGGTCCTGGAGATCGGCTTCGGCATGGGCGACGCCACCGCCGCCATGGCCGCCGCCGACCCCGGCACCGGCATCCTCGCGGCCGACGTGCACACCCCCGGGCAGGGCAACCTCATCCGCCTCGCCGAGCGCAACGGCCTGACCAACGTCCGGGTCGCCAACGGCGACGCCGTCATCCTGCTCCGCGACATGCTCGCCCCCGGCTCCCTGGCCGGACTTCGCGTCTTCTTCCCCGACCCCTGGCCCAAGGCACGGCACCACAAGCGCCGCATGATCCAGCCCGAGTTCGTGGCCCTGGCCGTCTCGCGGCTGCGGTCCGGCGCGACCGTGCACTGCGCGACCGACTGGGAGCCGTACGCCGAGCAGATGCTGGAAGTGCTGACCGCCGACCCCCACCTGGTGAACGCCCACGGGGAGGGCTACGCGCGGCCGCGCCCGGACTTCCGGCCGATGACCAAGTTCGAACGGCAGGGCATCGCCAAGGGCCACGTCGTCAACGACCTCGTCTTCACCCGCCGGTAGCCCCTGTTGACGTGCGGCGGGGACGGGGCGATCGTTGTGGCCCACCAGTGACGTCGTGCGTAACACCGTCGCGCGCCGCAGCCACTCCCCCGTAAGGTCAATGGGTGTCCTCGTACTCGCACACGCCCGACCCGCCCCTGCCGGGCCCGGCGGCCCACCCGGACGTCCCCGAGTACCCGGAACGCCGGCAAGAACCGGGTTTCGCGCTCCCCGAACCCGGCCAGTGGCACTACAAGCCGCGCCGCCACTTCTGGGAGAACCGGACGCTGCGCCTGGTGGCGCTCTTCTCGGTGCTCGCCCTGTGCGGAGTGATCATCCTCGCCCTTGTGCGGCGGCAGACCGGCACCGAGGGCTTCCTCGTCGGCCTCATCCTCGCGATCCTGCCCGTGCCGCTGCTCGGCGGCGCCTTCCTGTGGCTGGACCGGGTCGAGCCCACCCCCCTGCGGAACGCCGTCTTCGCCTTCGCCTGGGGCGCGTGCGCCGCCACCCTCGTCGCCATCCTCGCCAACGAGTACGCGACCGAACTGCTGGCCTCGACCTTCACCGCCAGCCCCGCCCAGAGCGACAGCTGGGGCGCCACCTTTGTCGCGCCCTTCGTGGAGGAGAGCGCCAAGGGCACCGCGATCCTGCTGCTCTTCCTCTTCCGCCGCCGTGACTTCACCGGCCTCGTCGACGGCGTCGTCATAGCCGGGCTCACCGCCACCGGCTTCGCCTTCACCGAGAACATCCTCTACCTCGGCTCGGGCTTCGCCGAGGACCAGGCGCTCGGCGGCGGGGGCGTCGGCACCACCGCCGCCATGTTCGTGGTCCGGATCGTGATGACCCCGTTCGCCCACCCGCTCTTCACCTCGCTGACCGGCATAGGCTTCGGCATCGCCGCGAGCTCCCGCCCCGGCCGGGCCCGCCGCTGGCTCGCCCCCATCGGCGGCTGGCTGCTCGCGATGACCCTGCACGGCACCTGGAACGGCTCCGCCTCGTTCGGCCCGCTGGGCTTCCTCGCCGTGTACGCGACGCTGATGATCCCGCTGTTCGGCCTGCTGATCTGGCTCGCGATCTGGTCCCGTTCCAACGAGCTCAAGACCATCCGCACCCAGCTCCCGCTGTACGCCATGGCCGGCTGGCTGACGCTGCCCGAACCGCTCGCCATCGGCTCCATGCGGGGCCGCTCGGTGGCCCGCTCCGCCGCCCATCGCGCACAAGGTGCGGCCGCCGCCCGTACCGTGCGCGAATACGTGTCCTTCGCCACCTCACTGGCCTTCCTGCGGGCCCGCGCCAACCGCGGCGCCGCCGGTCCCGACTTCCACGCGCGGGAGCAGGAACTGCTGCACCACCTGTGGGAGCGCAAGGCCGTCGCCCAGCCGGCACTCACCCATGCGGCCCACACCATCCGCCCCCCGTTCCCGACCGTGTACGCCTGGAGGCAGCGTCCTCCGGCCGGCTACGGAGCAGCGCCGTACGGGGCTCCGCAGTGGGGAGCCCCGCAGTGGGGGGCGCAGCAGCAGTGGGGCGCGCCGCAGTGGGGGGCGTCGGCCTATGGCGCGACGGGGGGCTGGGGGCAGCCCGCGACGCCGGAGGCCCAGGCTCAGGCGCAGACCCCTGCACCGGTCCAGGCCCCGGCCGCGTACTGGCAGCAGCCGCGCCCCTACCCGTACTCGCAGGGCGGCCGCCACCGCTGATCCACGGCGGGCGGCCGCGGTTGCCGGGCCCACCGGCCGGGGTTGCAATGGCGATGTGAGCCACCACGAGAGCAGCTCGCCCAGCCCGCGCCACCGCCCTTCCGGCCGGACCAGCTGGAAACGGATGGCCATCGCCCTCGTCCCGACCCTGGCCGTGTCGGCCGTGCTCGCCGCAGGGATAGGCGCCGGAGCGGTGCCGGTCTCGCTCGCGACAGCGCCGACGACCGCCACGCTGTCCGGGCGGAGCTTCCAGGTGGCCGCGGACTCCCTGGAAGGCACGGGATTCACCCAGTACCTCGCCGCCGACTCCTCCGCCGGCGGCGACCTCCCCGAGGCCGTCTCCGCGATCGGCTCCGCCGACCTGCACAACCTGTGCCAGTCGGTGGTCAGCTCCCTCCCCGGGCTCGGCAAGGTCACCATGCTGATCAAGGCGGGCGGCGGCAGCAAGCCCGTCCACGCCGACCATCTGATCGTCGACACGGACGACCTCGCCGGCGACGCGACGTTCCACAACATCCGGATCGGCACGGACGCCGCGCAGCTGCCCGGTGACGGCCGCGCCAAGGGCCCGTCCGGCGCGTTCGGCCAGCAGGCCGACAGTGTCCGTATCGACCACCTGCGGCAGACCACCCACTCGATCAGCGCCGCCACCTTCCAGCTCACCAACCTGCACCTGACCGTGAAGAAGGGCGCGCAGCCCTGCTTCTGAGGGTGCGCCGCCCGCTTTCGCGGCAGGCCCTGACCCGAATGGGCGAGCGCGTACCGCCGTCGGGGTGATTGCCCCCGCGCACCGAGCCACCGATCAGACTGTCCGACGGTTGACCAGGCGTGCAGACCTCTGACGCCCGCCCCTCCGGCCGCACCAGCTGGAAGCGGCTCGCCCTTGTCATGGTGCCGACACTCGCCACCGCGGGCGCTCTCGTCGCGACGATGGCCACCGGCGCGCTGGCCACGTCCTTCGGGGTCTCCGCCACCTCCTTCCCGGTGGCCGGCGAGAGCTTCCAGATCCGCTCGTCACGCCTCGTCGGGGACGGCTTCGTGCAGTTCGGCGTCGTCCAGCGAGGCCGAGACGGGCTCTACCCCGAAGCGCTGACCGGCATCCGTTCGGCGACCCTCCACCACCTGTGCCAGTCCATCGTGCAGAACGTCCCGCTGCTCGGCCCGGTCACCCTGCGCTTCACCTCGACGCCCGCGCACGCCGACCGCCTCATCGCCAACGCCCACGACCTGCGGGGCGACGCCGTCTTCCGCAACATCAACATCGGCCAGGACGCCGGCACCGTCCAAGGCGTCCCCGGCGTGCAGGGCACGCCCGGCACCTTCGCCGAGCAGGCGTCGTCGGTCACCGTCGACGACCTCCGCCAGACCACGCGCTCCATCAGCGCGGCCACGTTCAGACTGCCGGACCTGCACCTCACCGTGCGGCGCGGCGACCAGTCCTGCTTCTGAGGGGGCCGCCACCTTGATCCCACCGAGGAAGATCCGGTCCCGCTTCCGCTTCTGGCGCCGTTCCCGGCCCTTCTGGGCAGGCTTCTGGACCCTGCTCGCGGGCCTGGAGATCCTCTCCATCCCGCTCGCGCCGCTGTCCCTCATGATCCACGAGGGCATCGCGGGCGTCTCCGGCCTGCTCATGGGCGTCTTCCTGATCGTCCTGGGCCTGACGATGTGGTTCGCCCCGCACTACCGGACGTTCGCGGGCATCGCCACCCTGATCTTCTCCGTCGCCTCCCTGGTGCTGTCGAACTTCGGCGGCTTCCTCATCGGCTTCCTGCTCGGGGTGACGGGCGGCGCGATGGCCGTCAGCTGGGTGCCGTACGGCGACGGCAACGGCCGCTGGGGACGGGGACGGCCGGTACCGGACTGGGGCGGCGGGGGCGGTACGGACCCGGCGCACGACCCGGAGACCCCGGGCCCGGGCGGCGGACCGGGGGAGCCTGAAGCCCCGGAGGGACCGGAGCCGCCGGCCGCCCCTCCCGTCGTACCTCCCGCCGCGCCCCCCGCCGAACCGCAGCCGGGAACGAGCGGCAGCCTGCGGACGGGCGCCGCTGCCGCCGCCCCGCGGCCGCGCACCGTCGCGAAGCTGCGCGCCCTGGGCGTCATCCCGGTGGGCGGGGCACTGCTCGCCGGGGGGCTTCAGCCGATGGCGCCGCCCCTGCCGCACGCCCGGCACAGCGCCGACGGACCGCCGTCCGGCGCGGAGGCGGCGCGGCGTGCGCGCGAGGCGATCTGCGGTGTCCTGGACGGGCTCTACCACGCACGCCACCCCACGGTGCACGGCACGGGCACGGCCAAGGAGGTGCGGGCGGGGCTGCACCTGGGCGTCGACCTTGAAGCGCCGGTGCCGGTGCGCGGGAAGCTGGACGTCGGGCCGGCGCCGAGGGCCGCGCCGCCGGTGCCGGTGCCGTCCCAGCGCCGTGCGGCCCCCGTCCCTTCCTCGCCTTCCCCGTCTTCTCCGCCGGCGGGCGGCGGAGGGTTGCTCGGCGCGGTGTCGGACCTGCTCGGGCTGCACGGGACTCCCCCCGCCTCCTCCGCTCCGCCGGCGCCGCGCACGGAGGAGGCCCCCCGGCGCGCGGCGCCGCAGCGCGGACGGGAGGCCCACGGCAACAACCCGGGGAAGAGGAGGCCGCAGCCGCCGCACGTCCCGACCGGCATCCTGTCCGGCAACACCATCACCCCGGACAGCCTGCTGGACCTGATCGTGCCCCGGCTGCCCGCCGACCGCGGCATGGACGCGCCGTTGTCACTGCTCCCCCCACGCATCCGCATCGGCGGCAGCACACCGGACTCCCCCTGGTGCCTCCCGCAGGTCTCGCTGGAACTGTCCATCGGCGCCGGGCGCTACCGCGGGACGGGCCTCGCCGCCGAGCAGCCGTTCCGGGTCCTGACACCGCTGCTGGTGCTGACCGGGCTGACGTACCGCGGCATCACGCTCGTCCCCACCCGGCACGGCCCCGAACGCGTCCTGGTCTTCACCGCCTGGCGCGTCGACATCGCGAACCTGCGCCAGACCGCGGGGCTGCTCTCACCGGCCTGCGCCCGCGGCCGCGCCGAACACTGGACGCCGCCCTTCCACGGGCTGCCCGGCCTCGCGCTGCCGCTGCTGAACCTCGGGCTGCCCGGCATCGGCCATGTCTCACCCGTGCCCACGCCGTGGGCGCCCTGCCAGGGCGAGCTGGAGACCGACGGCCGCCCCTGGAGCACGTCGACGGCCACCGGCCGCCCGGTCGTCCTGCTGACCCGGGTGCTGAGCGGCAACCTCCTCGGGCTGCTGCCCGTCACCTTCACCCCGGACATGCCGCCCCCGCTGCCGCCCGGCCTGACGATCCCGATCCCGCTGTTCTTCACACAGGTCGTGACCTACAACCAGCTCCTGCGGGCCAACCGGCTCACCATCCCGGGGCTGCACCAGTACGTGTCACTCCCCGGCCGCTGACTGGCAGACGACGGCGCTGGCCAGCAGGACGGCGGTGAGCGCGGTGACAACGAGGGCCTTGCGGACAACGGACATGGCGTACCTCAGCGGAGCGGTGGAGGGACAGACAGATACAAGCAGGCGACAACCTACCGAAATCGCCCCCAGGCCCCGAAAGACACGCCCTCACCCCGCGCACCGGCCGCTAGGCCGAGGCCTGCTGCCCCCGTACCTCGATCCCGGCCAGCAACTCCCGCGTGGCAGCGGTCACCGCTTCCACGGCCTCCTCGAAAACCTCCCGGTTGTACGCCGCCGGCGCCCGGAACCCGGAGATCTTCCGCACGTACTGCAGGGCCGCGGCCCTCATGTCCTCTTCACTCACGTCGGTCGTCATCGGCGGACGCAGCGTCTTGATGCTTCGGCACATACGACCAGTGTGCCCGGGCCCACTGTCACGCCCACCCCGCCCGCGGCCGCCGGCCCCACCACCAACCGCCCGCACCGCCGGGCGCGTCGTCGTCCTCCACGGTCAACTCCATGTACCGGCCGTCGACCTCCCCCAGCGCCTCCCCGTACACCTCCGCCACGGGCCCGGGCAGCTTCCGCACCAGCCCGGCCACCCCGTCCCGGCACTCCAGCTCCCCCCGCTCCGTCACCCGCCCCACCTCAAGCCCCCGCACCACCCGCTCCCACGCCTCCAAATGCACGCGCGCCTCCCTCAGCACACTCCCCTCCACCTCCCACAGCGCCGCGTCCCCCACCCCGTACGGCGCCCGCCGCAACGCGTCCAGCGCCTTCTCGAACCCATCGGTGACCGGGGTCTCGCTCGCACTCATGGGGCCATGCTGCGCCCGCCGCCCAGCTCACGCCCGCCGGCGCGTTCCACCGACCGTGACCCTCCGGGCACCTCCCCGGAACGCCGCCACGATCGGGATTACCTCCGGCGACGCATGGCGTTCTCGATCAGCCGCGCAAGAAGTCGTGAATGGCCGAAGCAATGGCCGAGCCGAGGGGAATGGGCACGGCATTCCCGATCTGCTTCGCAATGTCAGTCTTCGAACCGCACCAGCGATAACCCAGAGGAAATCCCTGAATGCGTGCCGCCTCGTAGTGGGTGATCGGACGGGGCGCCGTCGGGTGGAGATAACGACCCTTTTCTGGCTTGAAGAATTCGGTACGGATCGTGACAGATGGCTCATCGACTCGAAGTCGCCCCATCACATCACCGGTACCAGTGTTGTGACTGTCCCAACTGGGCGTCGAAAGGGGAAAGACCGGCGTCCTGACGCCCTTGGGGCGCGGGCCACCGAAGACGTGGAGCTGGCCGGTCTCGTCCTCCGTGTACCACTTATCTCGCAAATCCTTACGATTTCCACCCTCCGGAATAGCGAGGTAGCGAGCCCTCGACAGTGGCTCCGGATTACGGCCGAAATGCAGGTCGCGCGTGGTGAAAATTCCCGGGACGAAGACATCGACTTCGCGAAATTTCTGCTTGCGGTCGGGAAGTTCAGTTCCCCGGATCTTAAGGAAATACGATTCCTGGAACACCGATCGCACCGACCGCCAGTAGGGGGTTCCTGTGTCGACGCCACTGATCGGCTGATCCGCGATCCCCAGGCGGGCTTTTGGGCGACGGACATGGGTTCTAACGGGATAGGTCATCGCGCGACCATTCTCGATTTCCGCGAGCACACCGATCACAATGGTGCGCTTGCGCGCCTGCGCAGCCCCGTAGTCCGCGGCGTTCAGCAGATACCGCTTGTTCTTCTCGTCCTCCGTGTCGCCTGGTTGCAGGCCCGGAGGGTCCACGAGTCGGTACTCGGAGAGAAGTCCTCCCTCCTCCACCTGACTCAAAAGATTCCGGAATTCGTCCGACTTCAGAAAACGATCGACGTTCTCGATCACGAAGACCTTGGGGCGGATCTGCGCAACAACACGCACGTACTCTTCCCACAACCTGTTGCGTTCGGCGCCCTTCTTCTTCCTGTTGAGCGCGGAGAAACCCTGACACGGAGGACCTCCGACCACCACATCGGCATCTAGGGCCTCCGGGGGCAAGTCCGTCCAGTTCTCTATGTCGCCCACATGAACGAGTGCCGGCTCGATTCGCTCGCTGTCCAGGCCACTGCCGAAGTTGGCGGCGTACGTGGCAGCGGCGGAGACATTGTGCTCGACCGCTGCAACGCTCCGGAAGACTGGTCCCCGATCGTTAGCCCCGTCAGGCCGGAACTCGTGAAACCCTTGTGTGAACCCTCCGCAACCAGCGAAGAGATCGACGACCGTGATGGGTGTTGGGTCCTTGGGACGGGGCGTGTGCATGAGCAGATCCTAGCCGCGGAGCGCCGCGGCAATGGCTCCTCCAACAGCCGCAGCCAGAGGTGGCGGCATTGCGTGACCGATCTGACGGTACCGGGACGTCTTCCCTCCGAAGAAGCGCCAGTCCGGCGGAAACGCCTGGATCAACGCCGCCTGGTCGACTGTCAGCCGGGGCAGCCCGTCCTCGGGGAAGTCCGCGTCCGGCGGATTGTCTCCCAGGCTGGCGCCGTTCACGCCGAGGGCAGCCCAGGCCTTCTTGCTGCCCGTCGGGCCGAGATCGGCGCCACCGCGACGATCGGATCCTCCGACAAGTGCCGGCGCAACGCGATCGGCGCCCTTGATCCACCGCTGGGCGCCGGGCCAGCCGCCCGCAGACATCGACGGCCCGAGCACCTGTCCCACAGTGGGGCACGGTGTTGCGTCGGGGACCGGCCACCGGAAACGTGGGAAGTACGGCTCAAGGAGTGCGACAAGAAACCCGCTACTACGATTCTGGGGGACCCCGAAGTCCACGGCGTTTAGGACCTGCCAACTGCAGCGGAATCCGGCTTCGGTGAACTCAGCCTCGATCCATGACCGATCGACGCCGAAATCGTCACTTGCGACCAGGTCTGGCAGGTTCTCCAGGAGCACGGCCTTCGGTGCGAGAGAGAGCGCCAGACCTACCGCGGCTCTGAGAACATCGCGTCCCTCGGTTGCCTCGGTCACCCCCACCGTGGCCGAAGGCTTCACACGGGGAAGCCCGCAGCTGACAAGGTCAACTCGCAATCCTTCGGGCAGCATGGTCGGTCGGAAGTCGGTCACATCAATACAGACCACATTCCAGTCGGGTCGATTGAGGTCGACCGTAAAGCACGCGTCCGCTTTGCTGTCGATGAGCAATGCGGGATCAAACCCCGCAAGTTCGAGTCCGAGTGCCTGGCCCCCGGCTCCGGCGCATATCTCCACCGAACTAAGACGTGGGAGTACGTCCTGTCGGTCCGCTCCGGCCAGGATTTTCTCGTCGTTCGGCCCACGGCCGCCGGCGAACCGGTCGTCCTTCAGTCGTACCTCTTCCCGGCCGGCGTCCTCCGTCATTCGACCGGACGTGAGGAGCTGCGCCCGTACGGACTCGTCGGCGACCGCCCGTAGCTCCTCGTCCAGGGCATGCCCGTCGATGCCGTCGAAGAGCACGAAGGGGGCCAACCTCAACAACCGCTTGAGGAAATCACGCAGGGCCTCACGTTCGTTGAGTCCGGTCAGGTCGAGGTCTCTCCAGACGCGCAGGATGGCCCGCACCATATGAGGACTCCCGCCCAGCGCCGCGCGTCGGGCGTAGATCTGGTCGAACGCGGCCTCGCCAAGGATTTCCAGGGCGGCGTAGGGCTCCGTGTCGCCGGGCGAGCGCACCAGTTGGGCGCGCCACCAGAGTCGGCCGAAGACATGCCTGGTGAGGTCAGTCCCGAGCACCCGATCCTTGGGCGGTTGTGGATAGCGCCAGAAGGCCACGTCCGGCAGCAGCACGAGCGCGAGAAAGGCCCACACGTCCCGCGATGCAGCCTCCGCGGGCACCATGCCCATCTCACTGTGCAGCATCGCAGCGAGTCGGCGATCGAATTCACTGTTGTGCGCTCGATCGGATCCCTCAGGGAATCCCGCTCGGCCGGCGATGGCCAGAACGGCTTCACGCAGCTCCCGAAGTCGCTGCGAGGGGATCCGGTCCCCTCCGGTGGCGACATACACGGAGGACTCGTGGGCCACACCTGCTCGTCGCCCGAGTTCCTCCACGGTCAGGTGCCGATACTCCTCGAAGAGTGGTTTGGCCTGTTCGCCGAGCAGGCGGGGATAGAGGAAGCTCATCAGGAGACCTCGAACATCTTGACTGCCGCCTGCAGGTCCGAGGCGAACAGGGCTGGTGACTGCCTTTGCCGCAACCGGATGTCTTTGATCGACTGTCCCGGGAAAAGCTGGTCGAATAGGCTGAGCAGGGTGGCGCCGAGGGACCCGTCGGGAAAGTCCGCGTCCTCCGCGAACTCGTCGTTCCCGAGGGCATGTTCGACCATGATCCGTGCAGTGTCCGCATAGACGGCGGAGAGCACGACTCGATCGACGGGACGAGGTTTGCCAGCGTTTTCGAACGCCGAAGTGGTGACGACGTTCCGCTCGTTGACGAGCAAGAGCAGAGACCCCATGGTCGCGTTCTCAAGGCGCCCGCTGATCTGCAGGTGCCAGGCCGCGTCGTCGGGGAAGGATGTCTTCCCGAAATCGATAACAGCCATGGGGAACTGTGGCGCATCGCCCTGCAGACGGAGCGATTGCCTGTCGCTCCAGAGCACCGAACCTGCCCGGCGGGGAGAGGAGGGACGAGCGTCGGAACGACGATCTGCCAGGACAAGGGCCGTGTCAATCAAAAGCAGACCACCGAGATCGGCACCGGCAAGATGCACCTCGAGATCCGTGACAGTCACCCCGGCACCAGTCAGACGCATGTGTTGCGCGGGCCCGCTCAGGTTCGATCCGGTCGCCGTCCAAACAGCCGTAAGCATTAGTTCCGTTTCCGCAGGAAGCCCAGACTCGGAACGAGTACGGTCCAGGTCCACACGGACGGTCCTGCGCAGGCGCAGGTCCATGTGGTAATCCCAGTCCGGCAATGCCTCTGGGAGGACGATTTCCCCGTCGTCCGTTGCCAGCGTCCACGCACTGGCGGCAATCACTCCCTCACCGGGGACGCGGTACGGCAGAACCCGGCGGGTCACTGCGCTTTCACCGCCTCGACCTTGATGCCGATCTCCGTCATCGTGTCCGGAGCCGGACGCACCAACGCACGCCAGACAGGTTCCCCGCCCTCGACGACATGAACGTCCGTCGAGTACAGCCGTCCCTCTCCGTCCTCCCACCCGATCAGCGTCGGCATGCTCGCCCCGATCGGAGGATCAGTCTCCCGTCCACCAGTACCGGGCAACGTGACAGCCAGATCGACGCGGACACGTTGCTGCCCCGGCACGGGCAATCTGAACTCTTGGATAAGCAGGCTCGTTTCATCGCGGTCTTCGTAATAGGGGTCTCCGACGTACTGCACCCGTGGCCTCCGGGCCAGTGCCGCCGATCCGGTGGCCGCCGAAGGATCGATCGCGGAGGACTGGCCTGACACGAGTGCCTCCGAAAACTCCTGTGTGGGCACCCCGCCCCGGTCCCCTCCCGAGATCGATTCGCCCGAACCCGAGCGCACCACGGACCCACGGACCGCCTCCTCCAGGGACTCGTCCGAGTCCACCGTGCGGCGGCTCGCAGTACTCCCTGGCTTGGAGTAGGCCGTCGCTCCCCCGATCCCCCAGGCTCCACCGACCAGTCCGGAGAAGAGCGAACTGGCCGCGCCCAGGGCGATACTGCTCGCACCCGGTCTGCTGACACCGCCGAGCGAGAGCAAGCTCTCCAATGCCTCGCCGATACGGCGAAAGGTCGTGTGCACGAAAGTGCTCTCAGGCCGTTCCAGCGACTGCGGATTCCATGCATCATGTGTGGGCGGTTCTGCCCTCGCGTAGATCTCGTCCATCGACGGGTCGGCCCGGAAGACTCCTGCGTAGCCCTGGTTCACGCTGGGCGGCTTGGGGCCCGGGTGGTACGTGACGACCAGTTCCGCGGGACGCATCAGACAGACATGGTGAACCATGTCCTCAATGCCGAGCATGCGCGAGGCACGCGTGGGCTCCAGCGGCGGCTGGATTCTCTTTGCCAGACCCAGCCGACCCAGATGGCGTTTCGGACGCATGCAGGCAAGATCGGAACCATCGGGGCCGATCATGGCCTCGTAGGCCGCCACGAACATGTTGAGTGGTCGTGTATCCCTCGGATCAGGAACAGGATGACGAACGCCGTCACAGGTGATCGAGAAGGTCATCGACGCCGGTCCGCCGTCCGTAGAGATCATCTTCGGCCAGAGATGCCAGGCGACTGTCTCGGCCAAATAGTCCGCTGCCTCCGAGGCCTCGAGACCGTCCAATTTCGGATCGACGACGACAACTGTCGTCCCGGTTTCCCGAGCCCCGAAGGCAGGAAGCCCCAGGCGCTGGGCGGCGGCCTCGGCCACCCGCCCGATCAAGGGCTCCACAACTTCGCCCGATGTGTCCCCCCACCAGTGTCGGCCCGTGTAACGGCGACCACCACGGGGCTCCGCGGTCACGTAGCTCTTCCAAAGCGTGCAGCCGATGAGCCGGGTCTCGAATCCTCCGTCCAAAGTCCGGCAACGAGAGTGCACGAGTACCGTGCCAGCCTTCGACAGCAGGTAGAAAATGCCCTTTCCGAAGCCGTAGGTGCCACCGCCGAGTTCGGTGTCCCGCGGCTCACCGATGTTGCGGATGAAAGAGACAAAATCACGCTCGGGTCCGACCGCATTGTCCGCGCGAGTGGGTCCACCGAGGCCTCGCGTGCGTCTGTCAGAGACAATCAGGACGCGAACCGCGCCACGTCGCAGCGATTCCCTGAGAGGAAAATTGTCCACACCGGCGGGCGCCCCTTCAAGCAACAGTTCCCGCCAGATACTTGTATGGGCCGGCCCCACGGTTTTCAGGTCGATGGTGTAGTCGACAGGGCCCGCCGATTCACCCAGACGTGCGTCCCAACTGTTCTGTGCGGACTCACGTACCAGGATGGTCAGAAGATCGAGTTCGGGACGCCCGAGCTGATTACGGATTCCCTCGGCTGCGCTGGCGCCTTCCGGAGGGTACGGCTGGGAGTACCAACTGGGGTCGTTCACGCGGACTCCTGGATCAATGCTTCGATGGTCTCCGCGACCTGAAAGCGCTCCATGGGTGCCGGAACGTCACCCGAGAGATCGACGGAGTACTCGACATCCAGTACGGACACCGGCACAGCCGTCGAGAACGTCTGCCTCGTCAGAGCGGGGAAATGAGTGTCCACCCGGTACCATCTCTCCTCACCCACCAGAAAACGCACTTCGCGATAACGATCCGCGTCCGAAGCGCGGTATCCGGCAGCACCCAGAAGTTCGAGGAGTGCGGGTTCGTCGTCGCACAGCTTCAGGATGCGCTCTACCAGATCCGGGACAGCGGATCCCTTCTCGGTCGGCGCCGCGGGCCGAAGGCGGAACCATGTCAGGCAAAGGCTCCCACCCTCAGGGGCCTCCAACTGATCGAGGCCGTGAATCCTCGGCCGTCGTCCAGCGGTGGCTGCGGTGGACTTCACCTCGATCGCAACGGACCCGGCCGAGAAGTCGTGACGGTGCCCCTCGGGTCCGTGCCAGATTCTGTGAGCGCTGGAATCGATGCGCAGCAGTCTTTCGAGTACCACCAGTTCACCGAAGAGCCCGGCGAGCTGCTCCGCCCCGAGCGGCGCGCCGTGCGTCCGGAAAAGAGCCCTCCACCTGTCCAGAACCCCGTAAAGCGCTTTGATCGGATTGCCACGGAGTTCCACGATCGCACTCAGAACGTCCACGCACAGGTCGGTGAACAGATCGCTCAGGTCGTCCTGCAGACAGCCGAGGTCGGCATAGGTCTGGTAGGTCTCCTCGTCCTCCAGAGCCCGTTTACGCAGGAAGAGGACCGGCCCGTCGAGTCCGCCACGCACCTTGCTGTGCCCTTGGATAGGAACAAGTACATGCCGGTGACCCTCGTGGTCGACGGCGACCGCCAATGACCCGTACGTGGTGTCGACGGGAAGCTGGGATATTCTCAGCCTGCTCTCACCGGTGGCGGGTTCCTCACCCAAGGCGCCCCACCTCTCCTCGACCATCGCGCGGAGCATGTCGTCGTTCATGCTTCCTCGCTGTCGAGGAGGCTGTAGTCCTCGTCCTCAATCCGCACATTGGACAAGTTCGCCGAGATGTATTTCACCACTGCACTATCGCCCTCCGTCGGCTCGGGGAATACCAGACCGACCCCGATGACATGCTCCTCGGCATCCAATGGCGCGCGAAGGGGCTTCGACGGGCTGGGCGCGGAAAGCCTGTCGATGGGGTAAAGCACCAGCAGTCCGGTGTCCGGCAGTTGGACGCGACGCTCGTCCATAATGCCCTTCTCCGTCAGTTTCTCCGTATCGCCGTTCATGTCCACCGCCGCGTCGCGCCGGCTCATTAGGGTCTTGATGTCCGCGAAGTCCGGCGTCGGTCCATTGACGGCCAGACGCGCACGGACGTTGCGCCCCACTGTCACTCCAGGTGCGAAAGTGAACGCTTCACCGCGTGGATTCCCCACGACTGCAACGTTCCAACGACGCAACGAACCGGCCGTGGCCACCCGCTTGCGGATGTAGTCAGAAATGAGTTCGCCGTCGTTCTCCGGCGACCGCTCATGGAACGCATAGCCCGACAGGAAGTCGGTCACGACGTCGTACGGCACATCACGGAAAACGTATCGGCCGTCCTCGGGGCGCGCGTCAACTCGCACCGCGCTCGTTGAGGATGCGCTGACCAGGACGCGTGCGGCATCAATGTTCCTTTTCAACCATTCGGCATTCGTGTGGAAGTAGTGGGTCTGCACTCTCTTTCCGCCGTAGGAAGAGGCCGCCGTCACAGCGTCTCGCATCTTGGCCGCTGCCGTCACCCGCAGCGCTGGATGCGTCCGGAGGCGAACAGCGAAGGTCAACGGCGTTTCATCCTCGGTCATGTAGGTGTCGATGTCACGCCGCATCTCGGTCTCGACCGTGGCCAAGTGTCGGAACCATTGGGCTAGTTCATCGGTCATCCAAATGCGGGGAAGATCGGCGTATCCATTCCTGAATCCGAACCATCGCCCCATCTGGAGCAACGTGTCGTACGCCGACACGGCACGAACGAAGTAGCTGACCGACAGGCCCTCCAACGTCAGCCCGCGCGACAGGGTGTTCCCACCCACGGCTATGGCCACTACGGGTCCGTTGTCGTAATCGAGACGGTCCTCGCTGCTGGAGTTGTCCATGATGACACGGCAGGTGTCGAGCACGCCCGGCAACTGAGGCAGCAACTCCTCGAAGGACACCTTCTTCTCGCCGAACCCCTGCGCCGGAACCCGGCCGGTCTCGGTCTCCCAGAGATGGCGCAGACGCGAGAGGACCTCGAGGTCGTCGAGTGATCGCGCAAGACGACTTCTGAGGTGCTCGAGGGGCCTTTTGAAGCTGTTGTGCACCGACGTGTTCACGCTCGTGTGGATCAGCATCGTGCTGTGCGGGTTCCCCGTGCCCCGTACTCGTCGCGCCGCCGTGACCAGCCAGAAGTACTCAATCGCGTTGCTCAGGGTATCGGTGATGAACGGTTCAAATCCCTCGACGTCCGCTCTGGTCTCCGGACGTACACACGTCACGTCGTCGTCGGGAATGGAACGGATCATGTCGTGGCCGTCATCGACCTGCTCGGGGTCCTCGCCGTCGAGTGCATACCTACCGAAGAGGACCTCCGTACCGAAATGACCCTGTGGCTTCGGTAGGTTGACGACGAAGTCCCGTGGGTAGAGATCCTCGGCACTCGGGTCGATCAGCAAATTGGCAAACGGGGATGCCGTGTAACCGACATAGGCACTTCTGGGCAGCGAGCCCATGATCCTCAGGATCAGCGGATTGATCGACTTCGTGGCAACAGTGGCCTGGTCGGCCTCGTCGTCGATGATCAGTGCCGGACAGTCCGCAAGATAATCGGACGCCTTCTCCAGCCAGAGCGCCAGTTTGCGCAGCACCGTGGCGTTCTTCTTCACGACGCACAGCACGTGCGTCCTGTTGTTCTTGCCGAAGTACGAAGCAGGGTTCTCCTGAGGAGTAAAGTCCTTGTCCAGCCCCGTCAGTTGCGACCACAAGGAAGGATTGGGCTCAACGAGTTGCTGCACAAGCCGGGCCTGCGTCTGACGCCGCAGCCCGTTGTGGATGCCTGCGAGGACGATAAAGAGCTTGTAGCCGCGGTCAGCTGCCTTGGCCATCACCGACGTAAAGTTGGTTGTCTTTCCCGACTGGACGTAGCCGACGACGAGGCCACGGGTGGAGAACGCCTTTTCTTTCGGATGGTTCAGCAGCGAAACGACGCGGGTGGAGGAGTCGTCGAGAGTTGCAATCGCGGGATGCTCCGGCCAACCGTCCTTCCGGAGCAGGTCGACGATCGCGGGCCAGCACCTGTCCTTGGCCTGCGGACCCGTGTACCAGGTGTCACGGTTCCCCATGACCACGGCGTGCGGTTCCTCGAGTTCCTTGATGCGAATGGTCTGCTGCTCGTGAAGCTCGCGGATCCGCTGGATGATCTCCGGTTCTACACCGAACTGCTCGATCCGCTTGACAGCCTCGGACGGAGGAAAAGCGTCCAAGAGCGCCCTAAAGGTGCCGTACATGCCATCAAATTCGTCGCTCATCGACGCCCCCACTCCCCACTGCCGCGCGTGATGTCCACGCTGCACAACCCCTCCGCCTTGGCGGACGTCTCCATGAACAGCGCCACCGGCCCTGTTCGCCGCCCACCCCCACGCACAATATCTACACACTATGGCGCGAACAGGCGACTGATACCGGGATATCACCGTCACGATCAGGCACGTGGACCCACGACGGCAAGGGGCATGCCCGTTCCCTGGAAGCAGCGGTTGCATCAGGACTGGACACACCAGGTGTCAGGCAGTACCTCGTGGCGCCCGCTCGGCAGCCACTGCATCGGCGACTCGATGTGCGACATCTCCGGGTGTTTCGTGCTCCCAGAACCTCAGGACCGTCCATCCGGCAGCGCTCATATGTGCCGTGGTCTCGCGGTCACGCGCCATGTTCTTGTCGAGCTTCGCGCGCCACCATTCGGCGTTCGAGCGAGGACTCGTGGCGTGCTGCGGACAGCCGTGCCAGAAGCATCCGTCGAGGAACACCGCGATCTTCAGCTTTCCGAAGACGATGTCCACGGTCCTGCGCGGCATGCCCGGAACGGGGACATGCACCCGGTAGCGCAGCCCGTTGCCGTGCAGTATTCGGCGAACGGCCAGTTCCTGTGCCGTGTCGCGGGAGGTCTGCCGGCTCATGCGCGCCGCGACGGCCGGTGACGATGCTGTCGGGGCCATAAGACCAGTATGACGGCGTCGCCCGCCGCCCCCGAAGGCGCAGCCAAGCCAATACGACAAACGGCATCCACCGCCGGCGGATCCTGTTGCAGAACTGCCGCTTGAAGGTTTTTGCACCACTCCTCGGGGCGACCTTGTGTCACCGCCGTGCAACACCGCGTACCCCGTGATCCACTCCTCCCGTTTCCGGTGCGTCCGCAGTTCAAGAGCATCGGAGGAGTCCCCATGGAGCGAGCGAACATCGTTGCGCGGTACGTCACCCAGGCCGCCCTGGCCGCGTCCACTGCGGTCGCCACGGTCATCAGCTTCTCGGCGCCGGCTTCCGCCACGGCAGTGGGCTACGCGAAGGTGGTCGGCTTCTGTCTCGACGCCAAGGGCCAGCAGGTTTGTCTGCCGACCACCACGCTGGGGCACTTCGTCCAGGGATCCGGACGAAACGTGAACCGCCAAGAGGCCTCCGTACAGGACACTTTCGGCATGGACAGTGCCGGCGGGAACTGGTGCAACTGGCGTATCGACTGGCGGTACTCCGACACGAATGGCCGCACCTACCTCTTCAGCAGGGGCGAGACTCACCGCAAGTGCACCCTGCACAGCTCCATCGGCCGTGTCGACACAACGCATCGCACGTTGAAGCACTACGGCAAGGCATGCGCGGACTTCTTCGTCGCTGGGACCAGGCGGGCATCGCAGTGCCACTTCATCACCGAGTGACTGCCGGAGCGACCATGCCCTCTCGAATGCACCCTTCACTGGCTTCCCGTGCCCTGCGCGTTCTCCTCGGCGCGGGACTGAGCTACGGCATCGCAACCGTGCTCGTGTTGCTGCTCTTCGCACTGCTTCCGCAGGATGCGCTGCGATCACTTCAGGAATCAGGCTTCTTCTGGACTGTGCTGTGCACTGCCGTCGTCATCTTCGCGGCGGGCGCACTCGCGCTCCGAGGCCGAAGCAATCGATGAGCCGGTAGCACCGGTACCGCATTCGCCTCCGCCCCACAAGCAACACCCGTGAATTGAAGCCGCCATGAGCCCGTGTCGGGGAGTGTGGGCCGGCGTTGAAGCACTGACGGGAAAGTCCCGGTGCCTGGCAAGGTCACGGAGCAAGGCGGAATCCCCATGAGCGACAAGTCGTCGAACACGCGGCAGGGACGGTTGGTGCGGTGGGTGCTGGCGGCGGGGGGCAGCTACCTGTGCGCGATGTTCGTCGTGCTGGGCGGGCTGTCGCTGCTGCCGAAGCACACGCAGACGTCCCTGTCGGAGACCGCCGTGGGGTGGGCCGTCCTGGGTGTGGCGGCGGCGATCTTCGTGGGGTTCGCGGGGCGGCGCAGCGGCAGGTCGTAAGCCCCGGATTCTGATGCCGCCCCGGCGGCCTCACGTCCGCATCCACGCCCGCGTGCCGAAGGAGGCGCAGGAGCGGGAGGCGGTTTCGGCCGCGGAGCGGAGGATCGTCGTGAGGAGGGTGGGGGTGAGGCGGGTTCGGACGTGGGTGAGGAGGGCGTGCGCGAGGGCGCCGTGGAAGATGTCGCCGGCGCCGAGGGTGTCGGCGACGGTGGTGGGGGCGGGGACGGGGACTTCGCCGCCGGCCCACAGGACGGGGAGGGGGCCGCGGGTGATGACCGGCCAGCGGACGCCGGCGCCGCGGAGGAAGGCGAGGACGTCGGAGGGGGTCGCCGTGCCGGGGGGCCGGAAGTCGGCGGAGCAGACGGCGAGGTCGGTGTAGGGGAGCAGCGGGGCGGTGCCGGGGCGCCAGCTGCCGGCGTCGAGCAGGGTGGGGATGCCCTCGGCGCGGGCGTGGCGGGCCGCCGGGAGGGCCAGCGTCGGATGGTGGGCGTCGACCAGGACGAGGTCGGCCGAGGCGACGAGCGCCCGCAGATCTCCCGGGGGTGAGGGCGGAACAGTTCCGGGGGAGGTGCCGTTCATGGAGGCGACGGCCCGGTCGCCGGTGGACTCGGTGACCAGGATCGTGGAGACAGCCGGCGGCTGCGGGGAGTCCGCGGTGAGGTTGAGGACGGCGACGCCGAGCGCCGCCAGGTCCTCGTCGATCGCCGCGGCCAGCGAGTGGCCGCCGAAGGCGGTGAGCAGGACGGCCTCGCCCCCGAGGTGCGCGAAGGTCGCCGCGGCGTTGGCGGCGGGCCCGCCGGCCGCGATGAGCTGGGCGGAGGCGGTCAGCTTCTCGTTGGGGGCGGGGACGTGGCCGACCCGTGTGATGACGTCAAGTGTGCAGAGGCCTACGAAGAGCGCGCGCATGGGCGCATAGTGGCATCGGGCGGTACGGGAGGGGGGTCATCCCGTTTACGCGCCTCCTACGGGTGGGCGTGCACCATTTTTCCCGTACCCCCGACGCGGAGTGCTCACGGGCCACTACGCTGTGTGCTCAGCAATGGTGCGCGGGGAATGCCGTAAGCAGGAGGACCGCATGGGGAACGCGCGACCAGGTGGGGCAGGTCCGGCGGACGTCGAGGTGGTGCTGACGCGGGCGCAGAACGCGTTCGAGATCGACGACGTCGTGCTGGGGCGGCTGGCGACCGCGCTGATGGGCTGCACGGAGCTGGCGTCCTTCCGCCAGCGCAAAGGGCCGCCGCGGCGGCTGAGCCGGCGCACGCTGCGCCACACGTTCCTGCTCGCCGACGGCGGCACCCAGGTGCTGTGGGAGATCGAGCACAACACCGGGCCGGGCGAGGACCCGCTGTACGAGGTGTACGCCGACCCCGAGGTGCTGCTCGCCGCGCAGCACGTGATCGACCTGCGCTTCGGCGAGCCCGCGCCGCAGGAGCTGGAGGCGGAGGCCGCGGAGTGGCTGGCCCGGCTGCCGCGGTTCGGCCCGGAGGCGGTGCCCTGCCCTCGGCAGTACGAGCGGGAGTACTCCGCCGAGCACGCCTGGCGGTTGCTGCGCCGTGCGGAGAACGGAGACGCACCGGGCGACGACCTGCGGGCCCGGCTCGGTTCCGCGGTGGGCCACGACATCGCGTACGTCACCGGCCGGCACACCCGGATCGGGACCGGCCGCGTGGTGGGCTGGACGCTGTACGAGCACGCGTTCCTGCTCGCGAGCGGCGAGGAGCTCAGCCTGTGGGAGGTCGAGCACACCATGACGCCCGACGGGCGGCCGGTGTGCGAGGTCTACGTGGACGAGACGGTGGCCTGCGATGCGGCGGACGTGAGGATGGAGGCGCTGTAGCGCCCCTCCCCTCGCGGTGTGGCCGTGCGCCCCTGGGGCGTGCGGCCATCTCCCGTTGCGGGCGCTCCGCCGCCGGGGGAAATTGGGCGTAGAGGGAAACGGGAGGTTCCCATGACGGTCCTGGCGGAGGTCGAGTTCCCGGGCGTGACGGCCCTGCAGTACGAGGAGGCCAATCACCGCGCCGGATTCGGCCCCGACCATCCGCCCGCCGGGTTGCTGGCCCACGCCGCAGTGATCACCAACGACGGTCTGCGGATCGTGAACGTGTGGAATTCGGCCGAGGCGCTGGAGGCCTACCTGGTGATCATGATGCCCGCGGCCAAGGAGTCCGGATTCCCGGAGCCGAGCGGGCCGCCGCGGGTCTCGGAGCTCTACAACTTCCTCGTGCCGTAGTGCGTCCGCCGGACAACGGACCGGCGGCCTGGTGTCGGGGGTGTCACCAGGCCGCCGGGGTCCGTTCGTACGACGCTCTCAGCTCATCGGGTCAGGGCTTCATGCCCATGCTGCGCAGCCACGGCATCGGGTCGATCGGGTCGCCGCCGCCGGGGCGGACCTCGATGTGCAGGTGCGGGCCGGTGACGTTGCCGGTCGCACCGACGCGGCCGATGGTGTCGCCGGTGGAGACCTTGCCCGAGGTGACCAGCATCGAGGAGAGGTGGCAGTACCAGAGCTCGGTGCCGTCGTCGAGGGTCAGGATGATGCGGTAGCCGTACGAACCCGCCCAGCCGGCCTCGGTGATGGTGCCGCTGTGGATGGCCTTGGCGGGGGTGCCGGTGGGGGCGGCGAAGTCCTGGCCGGTGTGGGTGTTGGCCCACAGGGAGCTGGACTGCCCGAAGCTCGCGGTGAGCGTGTACGAGGTCAGCGGCAGGGTGTAGCTCTTGGCGAGTTCGGCCAGGCGCGCGGCCTCGGCCTTCTTCGCGGCTTCCTCGGCGGCCTTCTTCTTGGCCGCGGCCTCCACGCGCACCTGCTGTGCGGCGGCGGCCTTGGCCGCCTTGGCGGCGGCCTCCTGCTGCGCGGCGGTGCGCGCGGCGTGGTCGGCGGCGTTCCGCTGCTGCTGGGCCTGGTCGAGGATGCGGGCGCGCAGCGCCTCGCCGGCGCCGGGGGTCAGGGCCTGGGCCACCGGCTTGGCCGTGGGCTCGCTCTCGAGCAGGCCGCCGATCCCGGGCACCTTGGAGACCTCGGGCAGCTTGGGGAGGGAGACGGGGAGCGGGTTCTTGCCCTCGGCGGTCGCGACACCGCCGACGCCGAGCACGGCCACGGCCGCGACACCGAAGACCGCCGAACCGCGGCCCAGGGTGCGCTGCTTGGCCACGCGGTGCCGGCCGCGCACGGGGGCGGTCGACTCCTCGGTGGGGTTCCACGGCTCGGTGGCCGGCTCCGGCTCGCCGTACGGGGGCAGCGGCTGCGCGGTGTTCGTGTCCCGGGTGTCCGCCTCGTGGGCGGGGGCCGCCTCGCGGACGCCGTACGCCTCGTCGAGGAAGGCCGCGGCCTCGACCGCGCTGCGCGGCTCGGGCACGGGGGCGACCGGCGTGAAGGGGGCGACCGGCTCGACGGGTTCGGCAGCGGGCTCAGGGGCGGCGGCGAGTGCTTCCTCGACCCAGCCGGCGGCGAAGTTCCACTCCGCGGTGTCCCAGCCGTCGATCGCGTTCTTCGTCGGCGGAGTCTGCTCGGTGGCCGGGGGGTTCCAGCCGGCGGCCATGTTCCACTCGGCGGTGTCCCACTCGGGGTTGGCGTACCCGGTCGTTTGTTGCTGTTGTCCGGGTATCAGGGCAGGCTCGTTCGACGCCACGCGGGCGCACTCCTTTCCTTCCTTCTCGCCTACCGGGTTAGCTGACGGGTTCGGAGCAGGAAGGTCTCCTACGAGGACTGTGCAAGCCCCCCGATTCACCCCAGGAAGTGGTTCCCCGGTTCCCGCGGACGGGATTCGGCAAGCGCACGGCGCCGCCCTGGCGGGCGACGGGTGACCGCGCTGCGTTATCGAACGTTAATAGAGGCAGCACCCAATTCCAAGCCGCTTCGGCGAGTTCACAGCGGGAATCTATGGGGATGTAACGGCCAGAGACGGACATTCCGCTGTGACTGCCGTGACCAACGAGATATGTGAGTGTGCATCAGTCGTTATGCGGAAGGGAGCTGTCTGCTCACGAGGAGTAAGGGTCGGCCCCGGGTCCCGGCGATCCAACACCCGCCCCCGGAAGGCGCCGAGAGGTCGCGGAGCACCGTCCGCGCCGGAGCCCGGTCCGGGGCTGCGGTGCACTTCACGCCACCCGCGAGGCCGGAAAGCGGTGGGCCCGGCGGTCGCCGTCCGGGTCCTCGTGGAGCGCGGCACCCGCCGCGGAGAGGCACGGCACCGCGCGGCGGCGACCGCGGGCCCGGCGCCAGAATTCCCCGGGCGCCCCACGGGTCACACGACAGTGCCGTGACCCTCGTCACTCTTGACATGCGGCGGCTCTGCATGCATGGGGCGGCGGCGGTGTCGAAAGGCATCAGAACCCGGACATACCGGCCGTCGTGACGGGCCATAAGAGGCCACCGGACGCTGATGCGCCGTCAATCACGTGACCACTGCGGCCGGCGGCCACCCATCCGAGGAAGGCGCGCGACCGGAGTCCGGTCCCGGGCGGCGGGAGCCCCCACGCCCCCTATGCGACGGCCGCGCGGGTGCGTCATCATGCCCGAGTACGGCGGATTCGCCCGATCTTGGAGGCTGGCATGAAGCTGGGCAAAGCACTGGCCAAGGGCTACGCGGAGGAGACCGGCGACGAGCCGCCCGGTGTCGCGAAGGAGATCGACGTCGCGGCAGAGGTGACGGCCCGGACGGTCTCGTCGGCCGATGTCACGGCCGCCCAGGAGCCCGAGAGCGCCGAGGCCGCGGCCCGGTGAGGTACGGGCGCCGCTTGCCGGAGGAGCGGCCGGCGGTGCCGCCGACGGGCTGGAAGCTGGCGTTCCCCATGCTCTCCGCGGACGGCACGCGCGTCGGCTTCCGGGGCGTCTCCCTCGGGGGGCGCATCGTGTACGGCGTCCTGGACGACGCCCGGTGCGGCTACGGGAGACGGCACGCCAGCCCGGCCCGGGGCTGCGACTGCGGCTTCTACTGCCTCCACACGGCCGCCGAGGCGCAGGCGCTCACCTGCGCCACGGACTGCGGTGACGCGGTGATCCTCCAGGTCAGCGTGCTGGGCGCGTACACCCGGTACGAACGCGGCATGCGCTACGCCCGGCAGCGGGTGCGCACCGTCCGCATGGCGGCCTGCCGCTGCGGCCGCCCGGCACGCGTCTTCGTGCGCGACGGCACGGGCCTGCCGGGCTGGCGCACCCTCCAGGGCACCTGCCGCGCCTGCGCGGCGGACCTGCGGGTGCTGGACCCGGCGGACTTCGGCCGGCTCGGGGGCCCCGGCGTCAACGTCACCGGCGAGGCTCCGCTCCCCGCCGACGGCCCGCCGCTGCGCCAGGAGCTCGCCGCGGAGGCCGCGGCCCTGCGCGCCCGCCTCGACCACTTCCAGGAACGCCTCCGCCATCTGGAGGAGGGCGTCTAGCCCACCTCCGGCCCGTCTCCCGGGATGCGCCGCCCCGCCCCGTTCCGAAACCCCTCCCGCGCCCCCGACCTGGGCCGGGACGCGGGGCCGGGCGCGTGCATGACCGGCCGCCCATACTGGAGGACATGGAGCACAACGCCGAGCTCAGGGAGTTCCTGCGGACCCGCAGGGCGCGGCTGAGCCCTCAGGATGCGGGGGTGGCGGTCAGCGGCACGGCGCGCAGGGTGCCGGGGCTGCGGCGGGAGGAGCTGGCGCGGCTCGCCGGCGTGAGCACCGACTCGTACACCCGTTTGGAGCAGGGCCGGCAGCACAATGTCTCCGACGCGGTGCTGGACGCCGTGGCCCGGGCCCTGCGCCTGGACGCGAACGAACGGGCCAGCCTCTTCGAGCTGGCGCGGCCGCGGCAGGCCGCCCGGCGCCGCCCGCCCCACCGGCCGCAGCGGGTCCGGCCCGAGGTGCACCGCGTGCTCGATCTGCTGGACGGCCGTTCCCCGGCCCTCGTCCTGGGCCGGCACGGCGACGTACTGGCCTCCAACCGGCTGGCCCGCGCGCTGATCACCGACTTCGACGTGCTCCCGCACCGGGACCGCAACCTGGCGCGCTACCTGTTCCTCGACGAGGCCGCGCGGGACCTGTACCGGCAGTGGGCGGCCTACGCCGCCGAACTCGTGGGCGCCCTGCGGGCGCAGGCCGCGCGGTACCCCGACGATCCGGGGCTGACCGAGCTGGTCGGCGAACTGACCATAAAGAGCCCGGAGTTCCGCGACTGGTGGGCCGACCAGGGCGTCCGGGAACGGACCCACGGCGTCCAGCACTACCACCACCCGGTCGTGGGGGACCTGACGCTCGCGTACGAGAACGTGGTCTTCCCCGCCGACGCCGACCAGTCCATGTGCATCCACACCGCCGAGCCCGGCTCGTCCTCCGAGGCCGCGCTCCAGCTGCTGGCCACCTGGACGGGCGACGAGGCCCTCAGGAACGGCGTCCCGCACCACGAGCGCGACCACCGCTGACACGCGGAAGGGGGGCGGTGCCCGCCGGCACCGCCCCCCTTCCGCGAGATGACGCGACCGTCAGTCGTCGGCCTGGGCGCCGCTCAGGCGCATCCGGACGATCTGCGGGTCGTGGTCGCTGGCCTGGTCGGCGAACTCGGCGTTGATGTGCACGACGTCGTAGTCGTAGCGACGCAGGTCGGGGCTGAGCAGGATGTGGTCGAGGGACTGGGAGTTGCCCTCGTACACGTAGGTGTAGCGCTGCTCCGCGGGGAGGGTGGTGAGCAGGTCGGTCAGCACACCGCCCGAGGTCAGCGTGGACAGGGCGTCGGAGAACTCGTAGTCGTTGAGGTCACCGAGGACCACGACGCGGGCGTTCTTGTCGACGTCCAGCAGCGACTTCACGAACGTGTTGACCTCGGTGGCCTGCTGCTTGCGCTGGGCCTCGGAGGAACGGTTCGGCTGCTGGTTCTTGGCGTGCAGGGGCTCGTCGCCGCCCTTGGAGTTGAAGTGGTTCGCGACGACGATGACCTGCTTGTCGTTGAACTCGAACTCGCCGACCAGCGGCTTGCGGCTGCTGCCCCACGCCGAGCTGGTCGGGTCGATCCGGCCGGGCGAGACCGAGAGCCGGACGCCCTTCTTGGTCGCGACGGGCGCGACCGCGGTGCCGGCGTCGCCGCCCGGACGGTCCTTGAACACCACGCGGTCGGGGTTGAACAGGAAGACCTGGCGGATGTTGCCGCCGGGCTCGCCGCCGTCGGTGTCGTTCGTCGGGTCGACCGAGCGCCAGTCGTAGCGCGGGCCGCCGGCGGCGACGATCGCGTCGATGAACTTGCTCACGGTCCGGTCCGCGGCCACGGTGCCGTCGTCGACCGCGCCGTTGTTGTCCTGGATCTCCTCCAGGGCCACGATGTCGGGCGAGGACAGGTTGGTGACGACGCCCTCGGCGAGCCGCGCGAACTTGTCGGCCGGGTCGGACGGGTCGAGGTTCTCCACGTTGTACGTGGCGACCGCGAGCTCGGCGTCCTTCTGCTTGCGGGTGACCTCGCGCTTCAGGCCCATGTCGACCCGGCTGCCCACCGTGGTGGCCTGGACGTTGTAGCCGCCGAAGCTGTCGTAGTCGATGGGGCCCGCGGTGTCGCCGGTGAACTTGTCGCCGACGTTCGCGGCCGGCACCGGGGCGCCGCTGTTCAGCGACATCACCTTGATACGGCCGGTGTTGGGCTGCGCGTACGAGCCGTAGACGGTGCCACCGCGCTCGGAGGGGTTCTCGTTCGGCTTCAGCGTGAGCCACACCTCGCCGTACTCGTTCGTGCCGCCGACGACCCGGCCGCCGGTGAAGCGGGCGAGCTCGCCTTCGTGGGCCTCGTAGAAGTCCAGGGCGTAGACGTTCGGCTGGAGCGGCAGGTTCTCGATGCTGCCGCCGGCCGCGTCCGGGGCGTAGGCGTCCGGGACGGCGGCCTGGTCGAGACGGACCGCGGCGGGCAAGGTGTTGCCGCTCGACAGCACGGTGGCGGTCGGACCGGTGATCTCGGTGAGCGACTGCGCGCCGGTGGCCGGGTAGTACTCGGAGACCTTGCCGGTCACCAGCACCTTGTCGCCGACCGCGACGGTCGGGTTGGCCGAGCCGGTGTAGACGAAGACGCCCTCGCTGGTGCGCGGGTCCGCGTCGACGTCCGCGTCCTGGATCCAGTAGCCCTTGGACCCGGTGGTGCGCACGCCGGTGACGATGCCGGGCACGCCCGTGACGGTCTGGTTCTTGAGCGGGGAGACCCGGGTGGTGCCCTGGATGTCGTGGATCCGGGTGGTGCCGGGCTCCGTCGGGCCGCCGTCACCCGGGTCGCCCGGGTCGCCGCCGGGGCCGCCCGGGGTCTGGCCGGCGCTGTTGACCGGGCTCGGGTTGCCGGCGGTCAGGTCGGCCGCGTTGTTGTCGGTGTCGGCCAGCGAGGAAGCACGCGACACGGAGGCGGTGTTGCTCGCGCCGGCGACCGGGCTGCCCTCGCGGACGGTGGCGGTGCCGTAGCCGACGACGTCCACGATGCGCGTGTCGGCAGCGCAGTCGGCGGCGGTCAGGCAGGTCAGCGGGGTGGTGCCGGAGACCAGGGCGATGGTGCCGGTGGTGCCGCTCATCGCGATGTTGCCGCTGGCGTCGGCGGCCGGGAGGGCGGTCGTACCGCCGGTGCCGGCGGCCTCGGTGACCAGGAAGCGGCCGCCGGGGGCGATGGACCCGGTCAGCGGCGTCACGCCCCACTTGGAGGAGGCGGACGGCGAACCGGGCAGGTACTGCACGCTGTAACCGGAGAGGTTGTACGGGGCCGTACCGGCGTTCGCGAGCTCGACGAAGTCGTTCGTCAGCGTCGCGCCCGAGTTGCCGCCACCGCCGTACACCTCGGCGACGACAGCGGACGAGGACGGGGCAGCGTGGGCGGCAGGCAGTCCGGTCAGGGCGACGGAAGTGGCGATTCCCGTCGATATGAGAGCGAATGCCGCGGTTCGGCTGCGGGATCGGCTCGGTCTTGCGATCGGCACGAGGTTTCTCCTTCAACGGCCGTCGGCCCGTCGGATTCGGGCCAACGCACAGCGGACCGGCTCAAGTTACGCGCGTAGAAACGGGCACGACAAGAGAGTTCAGGTGAAATCTGGAAGTCGCCGCCTATTGCGGCCGTGCCGCCGGGAGGGGGCCGTGCCCGGCGAACTCCCTTTCCGTGAGGGGCGGGTGGGCACGGGTGTGGCGCGTGCGGCGGGCCCGCGTGACGTGTCCTGTGCGGAAACACCCGTGGGGGCACCCCCTCGACGGGAAAGTGCCCCCACGGTGCGGCGCACGCCGCCGCGATCCACCCTCGTGCCGCAATCAGGCCCGCGCCGCCGCGACCGCCGCGCCCAGTGCCTCCTTGATGCGCGGCCCGAGCCGGGCAAACCCGAGCTCCTTCATCGCCGCCCGGAGCAGTTCGTCGTCCGTCCGCTCGACGCCGTCCGTGTCGATCCACCGCACCAACGCGGCCAACTCCTCCGGCGCATAGGCCGTCACGGCCTTCCCCGCCTCGATCGCCGGCCTCGCCGGCCGCACCTGGCCGTCCGCCTCCTCGGGCGCAGGGGCTTCCGCCACCGGCTGCTCGGGCTCCGACGTCCCCGCGTCGGGCTGCGCGTCCGCCACCGGCTCCGGCTGGGTCACGGCCTCGGGCTCGGGCTCGGGCTCAACGGCGACCTCGGCTGCCGCCGGGGCCATGACCTCGGGCTCCACAGAAGTCACGGACTCCGGCTCGGAGACCGCCGACACCGTGTCGGACTCCGGCTCGGAAAGGGAAGCCTCCCCGGCCTCCGGCTCCGCCTCGACCGCCGGCTCAACCGCGGCCGCCGCGACCACGACCTCGTGCTCGGGCTCCGGCTCGACCTCGGTCTCCGGCTCGGAGACGTTCGCCGTCGCCTCGGTCTCCACAGAAGTCACGGACTCCGGCTGAGAGACAGACGTCTTCTCAACCACCGGCTCGGCTTCGACCGCCGGAACCACGACCTCGGGCTCGGCAACAGCCTCAAGCTCGGGCTCGGGCTCGGCCGCAACCACGACCTCGGGCTCCACAGAAGTCACCGACTCCGGCTCGGAGGGGGACCCCTCCTCTACCTCCACCTCGGACTCGGCCGCCGAATCGACCTCCGCCGTGGGGACCACGACCTCGGGCTCGACGACGGGCTCAGCCTCGGTCAGGACAACGGCCTCCACCTCGGACTCCGCCACCGAATCGACCTCCGCCGTGGGGACCACGACCTCGGGCTCGACCTCGGCCAGGGTCACAGCGTCCGCCTCGGGCTCCGTCACGGCTTCCGGCTCGGAGACCCCCGCCGGAGCCACAAGCTCCTCCCGCTCATCGGCGACCTCGGGCGCCTCCTCCGGCGCCGCGGTGTCGTCGGCGTCCGCCGGCACCCGGGGCGCGGGGACGGGCGCCGTGCCGGCGGTCGCGGTGTCGCCCAGGAGGGCGGTGAGGGCGGCGGAGTCGGTGCGGCGCTCCGTGAGTTCCGCGACGACGTCGGTGAGGCCGGCCTCCGTGAGGCGGTCCCGGGCGGTACGGAGGGTGGGGAGGCGGAAGAGGGTGCCCTCGTCGGCGGAGAGGCGCTCGAGGAGTTCGGTCAGCTCGTCGAAGGGGAGCGTCTTGAGGTCGCTCTCGGACCGCAGGAGGCGGCCGAGTTCGCCCAGGCCCTCGATGGCGGCCTGCGATGCGCGGGCGCCTTCGTCGAGGAAGTCCGCGTCGGCGGGGAGGGCCGGGCGGCCGGGGACCTGGAGGGCGGCCCATTCGGCGCGGTCGGCGGAGGTCGCGGTCAGCGCGGCGTGGAGGGCGTCGCGCCGGGCCCGTCCGGAGGCGAGGGTACGGGCGCGCTTGCCGGGGGCGCGGCGGCGCAGCCAGGACAGTTTGAGGCCGCGTTCGCGCCGCCAGGCGCCGTTCGCGGTGGCGGCGATCAGTTCGTGGAGTTCGTCGTCGGACAGCCCGTACGCCTCGGGGCTCAGCGTCCGCAGTGTGGACCGTACGCGCAGCAGCAGCGCGACGATCCGTTCGGTCTCCTCCACGGTGCCGGGGGCGTCGAAGTCCGTGCCCTCGCCGATGCGGCCGGCAGCCCTGGCGACGGCGGGCAGGTCACGGACGCGCAGTTCCGTGAGAACGGTGGAGGCGGCGCGCGCCTCCTCGGGGCCGCCGATGGTCTCCGCGGCGGCGTACCAGGCGTGGGTGGCGGCGGTCAGCGTGAAACCGCCGAGGTCCGCGTACCCGCGCAGGTCGTCCCGGAGTTCGGGGCTGAGGGAGGCGAGGTCGGCGGAGCTGTGCAAGGAGGGTGCGGTCATATGAGGTCCGGTTCCTGGCAAGTGCGATGGGCGTCGGCAGCGCAAGCGTGGCGGGACGAGCCGCGCGGCGGCGCTCGCGGTGGCCCAACGATACGGGCGCGCTCCGCTCCGGCGCACACGCCCCGTCCGTTACGGAACCCGGGGCCCCGCCCACGCGCCGCGGCCCGGCCGTCCGGCGCGAACTGCCCTCGTACGCCCGACAATGCATGATCCGTCCGCATACGGTCACGACCGCGTCACGGAGTTCGTGGTGACATGCCGCCACATGCATCGTCCTGCCAGTTTTGCCCCCACATGCACCACGACTCAGGGGGACGCCATGTCGCAGCCTCAGTACCCGCCGCCGTCCGGACCGCCGCAGCCGGGATGGGCCGCTCCGCCGCCGGCACCGCGGAAGTCCGGCGCGGGGAAGATCGTCGGATTCGGGTGCCTCGGCATCGTGCTGCTGTTCGTCCTCTTCGGGATCGTCGCGGTCGCGGTGAGCGGGGGCAGCAGCGACGACGATCCCAAGCCGGGGGCGAGCAGGGCCTCGGGCGACGCACCCGCGATGAAGGCCGAGGACGGCGTCGCGGAAGCGGAAGCGGAAGCGGCGGGCCCGACGGGCGACGTGACGCTCACCGCGTGCGAGATCGAGCCCTACACCACGTGGCCGAGCGCGAAGCTCACCATCACCAACCGCAGCTCGAAGACGTCGAACTACATGGTGGAGGTCGAGTTCGTCGACGCGAAGGGCACGCGGATCAGCGAGGGCTACGCCGCGACGAACAACCTGCGCCCGGGCCGGACCGCCAAGGAGGAGGCGCAGGGCACGGCGGAGGCCACCGGCAAGGTGACGTGCCGGGTGACCGAGGTGACGCGCTACGCCTCCTGAGGCCACCCGCCTCACCGGCGAGGATCGGCCCCCACCGCCCCTGACGGGCGCTGGGGGCCTCCGCCTCAGTCCAGCTCGCGGACGATCTGCTCGGCGTCGACCTGCTCGGCCTTCTTCGTCCGCGGGTTGGAGACAATGAACTTCTCGGCTCCCGCCTGCCGTTCGATCTTTCCTGTCCCGAAGCTGCCGAAGCCGCTGATCGCGACCCTGTGGCCCACGTGCAGGTCCTTGGGGTCCATGGGATTCCCGATCTTCCGAGGTTGGCGCGCTGGGGTGCTGGGTGCGCTCCCGCACGACCCGGCTCTTCGAACGTAAGTCGAACGAGGTGGGCCCGCACCCCGGAGCCTGTGCCTGCCGCGGGAGCCGCCATGCCCGGTACCCGCACGCGGCGTGAGGCACGGCAGTCCCGGCCGGGCGGCATCTGTGTGAACTGACCCGCTTCTCCACCCTCGATCAAGCGGTCGGGAATCAGTGCACGCCCCTTTCCCTGACGCTGCTGGGAGTCGTCCTCAACACCGGAGCAAGCGTCTGGTCTCTCTGGGCCCGACCCATGAAATGCATACCCTGCCGCACTCGAAGCGCCTCTTCGCCCAAATGCCCTCGCAAGCCTGAAATCCGGGCTTGTCGGGCCCAAAGGTCTGGGCTCCGTACGGCGTGATCCGGTAGCGTCACACCCCCCTGGGTAGGCATACGGAGGGAGGTGGGCGCAGTGTCATACGAACCGAAACTGGCGGCGGCACTGTCCGGCGCCACCATCCGCCAACTGGCTCACTGGCGCAATCCCGCTGCCAGCAAGGGCGCCATCCTGATCCCTGAGGTGTCTCGGGCCCGCCCGATCCTGTACTCGTTCCGCGACGTGGTCGCGCTCCGCACCTGCGTGAAGCTGCGACAGGAGACGTCTCTGCAGAAGATCCGCCAGGCGCTGAACACCCTGAGGGAAGATCTGGGGGAGCGGAAGCATCTGTCGTCGTACGTCCTCGTAGCAGAGGGCGACAGCCTCTACCTGGCCGAGTCAGGCGGTGCGGTTGACCTCCTCAGGGGAGGCAACGTGGTGATCCACGAACTTGTGGACGTACTCGCTCCCTTCTATCGCAACGGTCGTTCGATCCCCGACTTGCTGAGGCCGCGTGACCACGTGGCGGTCGACTCGTCCGTCAGGGGCGGCGAGCCCGTCATCGAGGGGACCCGGATCCCTGCCGCGGACGTAGCCGCCCTGGTTCGTGACGGAATCCCGCCCGACCGGATCAACGACTTCTATCCCGGAGTCAGCGCAGCCGCAGCTGAGGACGCGAAGGACTTCAGCGACTACGTCGACAGCTACACCAGTGACAACGGGCCGGGGCAGGCTGCCGCTTGAAGCTGCTGTTGGACGAGAACGTGCCTAGGCCCATGGCCGACATCGTGCGCATTCTCTTGGTCAGGCACGAGGTGCTGCATGTCAACGATCTGCCCGGCTGGTCCGGGACGAAGGACATCCCCCTCTACCCCAAGGCGCAAGCCGCGGGCTTTGAAGCCATCATCACCAACGACAGCAAGCAGATGAAGCGGTCCCCGGAGGTCGTTGCGATCGCCAAGTCAGGCCTGCATCGGATCGAGTACCGGCAGAACAACAAGCATGGCGGCTTGGTTGGCTTGGGAACTTCGATTGCCACTGTCTGCGCCGGCCTCCCGCATGCAATGGACGAGTTGGCCGAAGCGGCTGGGCAGCGCCTTGTCTACCTGACAGGTGTGGACCCGACCAGGGGGAAGCGACTACAGGTGACGAACCCGGCACTCGACCCGCCCCGATATTGGCCCGGCGCTCCCGAAGAGGACGTCGCCGACAACCGGCCCGCGCCATCCGTCGTACGCCAACGATCTGCGGAGGAGTCGGCCAACACACCGACCGCTTGACGCACCAACGTCCCCTGAGCCCCAGGGCGCCGGGGAAGGACCGTCACTCGTCACATGCCACCCAGGCTCGATACGCGAGAGCGGCCGGGATCGTCGGCCGAGTACGTCGACCGGCTGCCCGCCCTCGCCGAGGTCCTGCTTCCGACCCCCGGCACTTCTTCCGGGCGTACTCGGCCGGCGAGCCTGGCCGCATGATGACCACCCCCACTGCCAGGAGTGTGCCTACCCGATGAGCGGCGCCGGCCGTGTCCGTGAGCTCAACCTGTACCGCCGGTACTTCGACCTGGTCGCCGCCGGCCGCAAGTCGATCGAGGTCCGGGTGCGGTATCCGCACCTCGCCGACCTCGCTGCCGGAGAGGTGATCCGCTTACGCATCAAGGGCACCGAGGAATCGTGCGACGTGGTCGTGAAGAGGGTCACCGCCTACGACGACTTCGAGGCCCTGCTCGACGCGGAGGGTGCGGCGAACGTCAACCCGACGTCGTCCCGTGACGAGCAGCTGGCCGACATCCGCGCGATCTACCCGCCGGAGAAGGAGGCGCTCGGGGCTCTCGCGATCGAGATGCAGCTGATCGAGACCTGAGCGCTCCGTGCCTCCCGGAGGCGGACGGCCTCGCCCCCCGCTTCGCCCGCGGCGGGGGGCCGATCCCCATGGCGCGAGTGCGTGGCGGATTCCGGACCGTAGCGATCGGGCTCGCACCCCCGGGCCTGCACCGCGTTCCCCGTAGAGGCTCGCGGAGCACGCCCAACAGGTGACGGCAACGTCCGGCGCGGCTCACCCTTGAAGGGGCGGTAATCCGCCGTGTAGGAGGGGATCGTCCGGGGACGTGACGTGATCACAGCATGCGTTCCAACAATTCCCGGGCAATCCGAGGAACCGTTGTCATCCCGGCAGCAAACCACGTATTCACCGTTGAGCAGCCCGGTATCTCAGCCGGGATCGACGCGGGCGATGCCGTCCCTCGTCCCTGAGCAGCCCCATCCGCCAGGCGTGCGTGGTGTACGAACAGGGCTGCACTTAAAGGGTGCGCGCCGACTCGGCCGGACGCATCCTGACGGAGCGCCAACCCCGAGTGCCGCTGAGCGCCGCCACGCGGACCTGTTGCTCGTCACCCACTACGCCCTCCCCTGTAGATAGCTGTCATGCGCACACTTCCCAGGCGGCGGTACGGAGCAATCCGCGGGCACGACAATGGCCGGGTCCGATCCATGCGTGATCTGAGACACAGTCGGCGTGCGCATGCGACAACTGTCGGCACCTCTTCGGGCATCGGCATCACGCTGCGCAGCGCATGATCGATTGCATCTCGGCCGAGCGTGGGCCGAGCCGGCGGTCTCCAAGTCCCGCAGGAAGCCTTGAGGCCCAAGCCGGATGCACTCCGACCTGGGCCTCAGCGGTAGGCCGTGTGGGACTCGAACCCACAACCAATGGATTAAAAGTCCACTGCTCTGCCAATTGAGCTAACGGCCCGCACACCGCAGCATAGCCGGACGGTGGCCGTCGCTCCGAGCGCATTGGGCCTGTTGGACGCGGTCGCCGTCGCGGAGGGGGCGACCGCGGCGTCAGCCGGCGGTGTCGGTGGGGGCGGGGGCGTGGTCGCGGAGGAACCAGTGGCGGGCGGAGACCAGCCACCAGGTGGCGGCGAAGCCGAGGACGACCAGGACGGCGATGGGCGCGTAGTTGAACGTGTCCACCGTGACGGGACTCACCTGGGGCAGCATGAACAGGATCGTGATGAAGCCGACCCAGGCGACGGCGACAATGCCGATGGGCCGGGACCAGCGGCCCAGGTGCCAGGGCCCGCGCTCGAAGGCGTCGCCCTTGTGAAGGCGCAGCAGGGTGGGGATGACGTACGCGATGTAGAGGCCGATGACGGCGATGGACGTCACGGCGGCGTACGCGGTGAGGTTGATCAGGTAGGGCAGCCCGAGGACGAGGGCACCGGTGGCGGCGAGCCAGACCGCGTTGGTGGGGGTCTTGGTGCGGGGGTTGATGTGCCGCCAGGTCGCGGAGAACGGCAGGGCGCCGTCGCGCGAGAAGGCTTAGATCATGCGGCTGTTGGCGGTGACGGAGGCCATGCCGCAGAAGAGCTGGGCGCCGATGACGACGAGCAGCAGCAGCTTGCCCCCGACGGCGCCGGCGCCGTCGATGAGGATCTGGGCGGGCGGCACGCCGGTGGAGGTGCCGAGGGTGTCGTCGTAGGACTGGATGGCGTACGTGAAGCCGAGCAGCAGCACGAAGCCGGCGATCCACGAGATCCAGATGGAGCGGACGATGCCGCGCGGGCCGGCGGTGGCGGCGTCGTGGGTCTCCTCCGTCATGTGGGCGGAGGCGTCGTAGCCGGTGAAGGTGTACTGCGCCATGAGCAGGCCCAGCAGAACGACGTAGACGCCGCTGCCCCAGCCGGTGTTGTTGACGAAGTGCGTGAAGACGAACGAGGTCGACTGGTGCCGGTCGGGCACGACGGCGAGCACGCCGACGATCAGCGCGACGCCGAGGACGTGCCACCAGACGCTGATGTCGTTGAGCAGCGCGACGATCCGCACGCCGAAGGTGTTGAGCAGCCCGTGCAGCAGCAGGATCGCCGCGAACAGCACGATGGTGTGGCCGGGGGTGCTGGTGAACCCGAACTGCAGGTCCAGGTACGCGTTGAGGAAGCTCGCCGCACCGAAGTCGATGCCCGCGGTCACGGCGACCTGGCCCAGCACGTTGAACCAGCCCGCGAACCACGCCCAGGCGGCGGCGCTGCGCGCCGGGGCGAGCTTGTACGCCCAGTAGTACAGGCCCGCGGAGGTCGGGTAGGTGGAGCAGATCTCGGCCATGGCCAGGCCGACGACCAGGGTCATCAGCCCGACGCCGACCCAGCCCCAGGTGATGACGGCGGGGCCGCCGGTGTTCATGCCGAACGCGTAGAGCGTCAGGCAGCCGGACAGCACCGAGATGATCGTGAAGGAGACCGCGAAGTTGGAGAACGCGGACATGCGGCGGGCCAGCACCTGGGTGTAGCCGAGTTGGGCGAGGCGTTCCTCGTCGGTGACCGGGGCGGTGGGCCCTCTGGTCTCGTCCGATCCTTTTGGAATTGTCATGCCCCGAGCGATTCCCTCGCCGGGGGCACGGCATGCGTCGTCCGCTGGCTGAAATTGACCGTATTCGCCCTGCGGACGACGGGAGCGGAACGGCCTCGTTCCCGTCAGCCGGTGAGCGGCACGGTGACCTGCCGGTCGCGTACCGGCACCAGGCAGCCCTCGGTCTCACTGCACGCGCCGTAGGTGAGGAACACCCGCGCGTCGCGCACGCCCTCGACACGCCGCACCGGGATCCGGAGCGTGACCTGCCCGTCCCGGTAGACGGGCAGGCGCACGCCGAGGCCTTCCGGGGTCAGCCCGCGCTCCTCGGCGTCGGTGGTCGCCGGGCCCGCCGAGCGCAGCGCGCCTTCGACGCGGATGCGGGTCGGGATGCCGATGCCGTCGATGCCGCCGTCGGGGAGGGCGAGGCTGTAGAGGTGGAACCCGGCCCGCTCCGGCCGCAGGTCGGCGACGACGCGCAGGGCGCCGTCGCCGGAATCCACCCGGACGGTCACGGCGACCCCGCCCTCCGAGAAGCCGCTCGCGGCGGGCGCCGTGGGGCCGTCGCCGTCCCGTGCGCAGCCGGTGAGCGCGAACACCGCGGCGGCCGCGAGCGCGACGGCCCCGCGCCGTGCCGTCCCGCGCGTCTCGCCTATGCCCATCGCTGGAGGAACGCGCCGACCTGGGCCCCCGACATCGTGCGCGCGTTGGAGAACTCGCCCTCGTTCGTGGCCACCTTGATCCGGCCCGAGGCGGGATCGAGCACGACCAGCGCCGGGATGCCGCTGCCCTCCAGGTCCACGTAACGCGCGGCCACATCGAGATTGCGGTCGAACTCCCCGACGTCCACGGTGACCACGTGGTACTTCGCCAGCAGGGCGGCCGGGCCCGGCTCCTGGAAGCGCTTGCCCAGTACGACGCAGTCCAGGCACCAGTCGGCGCCGAAGTCGATCAGCACGGGACGGCCGTCCTTCTTCGCCGCCGTACGGGCGGCCGCGATGTCCGCGGCCGCGTCGCGACTCGGGTCGTAGCCGTGCCCGGCGGCCTTCTCCGGGGCCGTCGAGGCCGACGGGGCGGGCGCCGCGGTCGCGGGAGCCGCCGCCTCGGTGACGGGGGCCGCCGCGCCGGACGGCGCCGCCGTCCCGGCACACCCGGTGAGCGCCAGCAGGGCGGCGCCCACCACCACGTTCCTCATGCTCTCTCCCATCAGAGGATGGCCTTGTAGCCCTTCCAGCCGGTCGCGATCTTCACGCGCCCGCCGAAGGTGCCCTTGCCGTTGCCGCCGTAGCGGTAGAGGACGCCCGCGGTGTCCCGGACGACCAGGTCGGCCTTGCCGTCGCCCGTGATGTCGCCGACGCCGACGACCGCGTTGTACGCGGCGCCCCAGTTCCTGGCCAGCAGGACACGGGGCTTGAAGTGCCCCTTGCCGTCGCCGGAGAAGCGCCACAACTCGTTCGACGTGTCCTGCGCCAGCAGGTCCCCGAACCCGTCGCCGTTCAGATCACCCACGCCGACAAGCTTCTTGAAGACGGTCCACCTCGAAGCGATCTTGACCCGCGAGGCCAGCGTGCCCGTGCCGGTCGCCTTGTAGAGGTAGACATCGCCGGTGGAGGACTGACGTCCGATCAGGTCGGGCCGCCCGTCGCCGCTGATGTCACCGGGGTAGGTCAGCACGTTGTACTGCTGGAAACCGGTGCCGAGCGCGGTGTACGGCGTCGACGGCGTCAGCGCCTTGCCGCAGGCCGGCTTGTACCCCCGCAGGCTCCCGTTGCCGAGCCGCACCAGCACGTCGTTGCACCGGTCACCGCTCAGGTCGCCGAACGGCACCGCGGTGACCGAGGTGGCCCACCCGCCACCCGACAGGGAGCCCGAGAACGTGCCCGCACCGCCCTGGTGGAAGGCCAGGGTCCCCGAGGAACTCTGCGTCAGCAGGTCCCCGAACCCGTCACCGCCCGCGAAATCCCGTCGCACAGCCGCTCCACCACTCAGCTTCACGCTCCCGGAGTTCGTCAGCACGGCGCCGGTGCCATCGGCAGGGCCGGCGGTGAGCGTCCAGGTGTATGCACCATTGGCCAGGAGGGCGCCGCTGGAACTCCGGCCGTCCCAGGTCGCGCTGATCGTGGATCGGGCAGCGCCGCCGCTCAGCGTCCGCACGACAGCGCCGGTCGCCTTGTGCTTGAGCACCAGCTTCCACGAGGCGGCGGGCTTCGACAGCCACCACTTGCCGCGCCAGTCCACGGGAGAGGAGTCGGTATCCACGGTTGTCCCGACCTGCGAGTCCGGCACGCTCAATGCGGAGGTGGGCACGCCGGCATTGAGGACATGAACGTTTTGAGCGGCGTCCGAATACGCGACGTAGCCGGTGTACGGGTCCACCGACCACGCCGTGCCGCTCTGCTCGGCGAGCCGTCGCTTCACAACGGTTCCGCTGTGGAAGTCGTACAGCGTCAAGCCACCGGCCAGGTCCCGGTTCACGACGAATCCGTCGCCGAATCGCAGGGCTCCGTCGGTCCGGGGAAGCGCGATCTGCTTTTTCGTCAGGGTGTCGTAGACAGCTGACGTGACTTTTTCCCATTCGGTACAGGACCAGTTGACCCAGTGGCTCACCGCATTCACGATCGCGGAACCGGTGCAGCCGGTCATCGGGAAGGACATGATCCGTGCCCCGGACCGAACGTCCTGGGCGTTGACACCGGTGGTGCCCGTCGGCGTCCACAGGGTGTGTCCCCATAGAGCCCAAGGTGACTGCGGCAGCTTGCGTACGACTCGGCCGGTGTCGATGTCCGTGAAGTTGTAGTTGTTGATGCCGTTCCAAAACCCGACGACCGCCGTGCGGCCCGAAGCGGCCCGGAGCGCCACGTTCTCGATACCGGAGAAGCCCGTAGCGTACTCGGTCACCGCGCTCGCCGGCCCGTCGTTCATGACGTAGAGACTCTGCGCGGTGCCGACGGACGCTACGCCCGTGTACACGATCCGCCCGTCACCGGTGGCCTTGATCGGCGGGCACTCCGCGGTGCAGTTGTCGTGAACGCGCGTCATGGGGGCCACTTGCTGCCGCGCGCCGTACTGCACCTGTGAGATGCCGCTCAGATCACGGCCGTAGAAGGTGGTGTGGCCATTGCCGGTCTCCAACGTGACGAGTCGGCCGTTGGCCACCGTGAGCTCCGCGACGGCCATGGGCACGGGCGGCAGCTCGACGATGCGCGCGACCTGTGGATGCCCGTCGGCATCGGCGGTGATTTTCCCGATCCCGTAGTCGGTTGCGGACTCGCCGCCCGCGAAGACCAGACCACCGTCCGAAGCCGAGACCACCTCCTCGGACGCACGGGTGGCCAGAGTGCGCTCAGCGGAGCCGTCGAAGGGTACGGCGGACAACCGCCATACGGCCCTGGCCGAATCCGCCTCGCCGTATTCCGGCACGTGGCGTGCCACGACAAGGGCGTCGCCCACCGCGCCTACAACCCTCACGTCGCTGGGCACCGCGACAGTGTGAGCGGGAGCGTCCCAGTTCCCGTGCGCGTAGAGCGTCACCGTGCCGGGCCTTTGCGTCAGGACGTACTGCGCAGTGACCATCGAGTTCAGGTTGGCGACTCCCTTGGGAAGCATGACCGTCTTCCCATCGGTCAGATCGACCCAGGCGTAGGCGGCCGTGGAGGCGCCGGGGAGGTCGACGTACAACAGGAATCCGTCACTGGATCCGTCCGGGTAGGAAGGAAGGACCGAACCCTCCGGCAGCCCAGTGACCGGGACGTCCACGGTGGTGCCGTGGGCGTCGTGCAGAAGGTGCAGTCCGACGCGCTGGTCACCAGTCCCTTGGCCGGTGAGGACCGTTCGCCCGTAGCTCTGCATGTAGGTCTGCCCCGTGGGCACGGTGACGTTGTCCACAGTGCCGTTCACCATGTCCCTCAGGACGACCTGGCGCTTGTACTCCAGGGCGACGACGTCAGAGACGCCATAGGTGCCCGCTGTGGCCGGACCGTGGCGTCCCGGGTCGTCCAGCTTCTCGCGGGTACCGTCGTTACGGGTCCAGAACAAGGCCCCGCCCGGAACGTCGGACCGGTACTCCAGGAAACCGGAGGCGCCTGCGCTCTGCAGGAACGCCGCCCGCGGCATCGTACGAGGCACGGCCGGGATCACCGTCTCCTGCGGCGTCGCCGCCCGGGCCGGAGTCTGAGGCGGACCGAAGCCCACGGCAACCGCACACGACAGGACTGCGGTCATGGCGGCGATACGGACGAGGGCACGTCTGGCCACCCGTTCCTCCTGAAAGTCACGAAGAAGCGCAGCGGCACAGCGGTCACTGGTGTCGCGGCGCGCGGCGCCGCGGAATCCCCCAAGCCCCCCGGCTTGTACCCCCCACGCAATTAGCACGGACCTTAACAGCCGCCTCGCAGACCCCGGAAGCCGCGGGGGTACGCGAAGGGGCCCGGCAGGTGGTGTTCACCTGCCGGGCCCCTTCGTTCAGGCTGGGCGAAAAGCGTCAGCCGTTGCGCTTCCAGCGCGGCTTGTCGTCACGGCGGCCGAAGGAGCCGGTGCCCGTCCCGGTGCCGGTGGTGCCGGGGCGGTGGTCGTCACGACGACCGTACGGGCGGCGGTCGTTGTTGTCGCGGTCGCGGCCGAAGGACGACGGGCGGTCGTCACGGCGGTCGCGGTTGAACGGACGGTCGTAGGAGCGGGCCGCCGGGCGGTCGTCGCGGTTGCCGTACGACGGACGGTCGTCACGGCGCTCGTAGGACGGACGAGCCGGACGGTCGTCGCGGCGGTCACGGCTGTTGTACGACGGGCGGTCGTCACGGCGCTCGCGGTTGCCGTACGACGGGCGGTCGTCACGGCGCTCGCGGTTGCCGTAGGACGGACGGTCGTCGCGACGGTCGTGGGACGGACGGGCCGGACGGTCGTCGCGGCGGTCGCGGTTGCCGTACGACGGACGGTCGTCACGGCGCTCGTAGCCGCCCCGGTCCCGGTCGCCGCGGTCACGGTCCCGGTTGCCGTACGACGGACGGTCGTCGCGGCGGCGCTCGTAGTTGCCCCGGTCGTCGCGGCGCTGGAAGGTGCGCTGCTCGGCCGGCTCCGCGGGGGCCTCGGCCTGCGCCGGGACCGCGGCGGCAGCGGCGGCGACCGCCTCGGCGGCCTCGGCCTGCGCGGCGGCGACGGCGGCCTCGGGGTCGTCACCGCGTTCGCGGGCGGCGCGGGCGGTGAGGCGGTCGGCCTCGTCGCGCAGTTCGGAGGCCCGACGCTGCGCGCGCTCCAGGGACTTGGTGAGGTCGGCGACCTCGCGCTCGGCCTGCTGCGCGGCGTTGCCGGCCGCGTCGGCCTGGACCTCGGTCAGCGAACGCGCGCCGGTGATCTTGGCGACGTCCTCGTCGAACGCGCCGGCGCCGCCGACGATGTGGCGCGAGGCGTCGACGCCCGCGTCCTCCATCAGCCGGAAGATCTGCTTGCGCTGGTGCGGCAGGGCCAGGGAGACGACCGTGCCGGACTCGCCCGCGCGGGCGGTGCGGCCCGAGCGGTGCAGGTAGTCCTTGTGGTCGGCGGCCGGGTCCACGTTCAGCACCAGGCCGATGCCGTCGACGTGGATGCCGCGCGCCGCGACGTCCGTGGCGACCAGGACGTTGACGTAACCGTCCTTGAAGTCGGCCAGGGTGCGGGTGCGCGCGCCCTGGGTCATGCCGCCGTGCAGGGCGTCGGCCTTGACGCCCGCCTCGCGCAGCTGCTCGGCGACGCGGTCGGCGCCCATCTGGGTGCGGACGAAGATGATGGTGCGGCCCTTTCGGGCGGCGATCGCCGCGGTGACCGGCGCCTTGTCCTTGGGCTTCACGATCAGCACGTGGTGGGTCATGGTGGTGACCGCGCCCGCCGAGGGGTCGACCTCGTGCGTGACCGGGTTCTTCAGGTAGCGCTTGACCAGCGTGTCGATCTCGTTCTCCAGCGTGGCGGAGAACAGCAGCCGCTGGCCGCCCTGGGGAACCAGGTCGAGGATCTCGGTGACCTCGGGCAGGAAGCCCATGTCGGCCATCTGGTCGGCCTCGTCGAGGACGGCGATCTGCACCTGGTCCAGCGAGCACGCGCCGCGGTCGATCAGGTCCCGCAGCCGGCCCGGGGTGGCGACGAGGATGTCGACGCCGCGCTCCAGCGCGTAGATCTGGTTCTGCATCGACGTACCGCCGCAGACGACCTTCATCTTCAGGCCGAGGACGTCGCCGTACGGCTGGAGGGCGTCGGCGACCTGCATCGCCAGCTCGCGGGTCGGGGTGAGGATCACACCGCGCGGACGCTTGCGGTCGGTGTGGCCGCCGGAGAGCTGCGTGAGCAGCGGCAGGCCGAAGGAGAGCGTCTTGCCGGAGCCGGTGCGGCCTCGGCCGAGGATGTCCTTGCCGGCCAGGGCGTCCGGGATGGTCGCGGCCTGGATCGGGAAGGGGGTGGTGACACCGTTCTGCGCCAGCTTGCGGACGATGGCCTCGGGCAGGCCCAGGTCGCCGAAGGTGACCTCGGGAGCGGTCTGCTCCTCGGTGACGGCCGCGTCAGCGGTGCTGACGGCGTCAGCGGTGTCGCTGTCGTTGGTGTCGAAGGGCATGGCGGAACGGTCGGCAGTGTCAATAGACATGCTGAAGCTAAAACCTCTCGGAGATTTCGGCACGCGCCAGCTCCGGAGGTTGCTTACAACCGCCTCTATGCGGTCAGCCACAGGAGAAAAGGAACGCGCCAACGCGGCGCGTCTCGGTTCGGCGCCGGGCAAGGGGATCAAACGATCTGCCAGCATACGCATAGAAGACCGCTTTGGCCAATTCGGTCCTGGACGCCTCAGACAGCCCCGTTCGCGGAGGGCGCGCTGGAGGGCGACGGTTCGGGCGAGGGGCCGCCGGAGGGCGGCGCCGAGGACTCGCCGCCGGGCGACGACGAGGTCGAGGGCCGTTCGGTCGGGGACGCCGGCGTGGAGGGCCGGGGCGAGGACGACGGCCGCCCCGAGGGCTTGCCGCTGTGCGGGCCGCCAGGGCCCTGCGTCGGCCCCGGCACGGACTCCTGCGCGGTCGCCGACGGGGATCCCGAGGCCGACGGGGAGTGCCCCGGCCGTCCCGGCCGGCCCACGGGGGCGCCCGGAACGGCGGCGGGCAGGCCCAGACCGCCGTCCGAGCCGGTGCCGCCCGCCCCGCCGTCCTCACCGGCGATCCCGGAGGAGACCCCGTCGGGCTTGGCGTCGCTGCCCGTGCCGCCGACGGTCATGCAGCCGGTCAGGGACCCCAGGGCGAGTACGGGGAGAAGCAGTACGGCCGCCGTGCGCGCGCGGGCTGTGGCAGGGGTCACGGGAGCACCTCGGAAGGTCTGAGGAGAGTGGAGGGACATCTGAGGAGGCTCCGGAGGCAGTCGCCCGACGGAGCGGGTTCCGCGCTGCCCAACGGGCCCGCGGCCCCTGGGGACACGCACACGGCCGCACGCCCCCCGGCCGGCCCTCCCGCCGCGGCGCCCGGACACCGTCCTGGGCAGGGGCGCGACCCGCCGCGCACGCCGGGGCGGCCGGGACGTTCGCCCGCTCCGGGGCGGGGCTGCGGCGGGGCCTTCCCGGGGGCGGCGTTCCTGGTGAACGCGGCCGGCTGCTCGGCGCTCGGCGTGCAGCGGCTGCCGGCCACGTCGCCGTCCCGCCACACGGAGAGGGCGTGACGCAGGTCACCGCTCTCCGGCCGCGGCCGTGCGCGGCACCGACCGAAGGGACCGCGGATGAACTGACTGCTCGTCGCGATCGGGGCCGCGATCGGCGCACTCCTGCGTCATCTGACGGACCGTGCGGTCCAGGCCCGGCACGAATCCCGGGCGCGGTCACCGGCGGTCCCCCGCACGGGTACCGCGGGCTGCCCTGCGTGGGGCCGTGGCGGGTCCGCTCGGGCTGGTCGCGCCGTTCCCCGCGCCCCTGGGGCGGCATGTCGCCGCCGGGGCGTCCGCGCGGCTCCGACTCCGACTCGGCACCGGATTGTGCGGCGCGCCGACCAGGGTCGGGCGCGGTCGCGCCTTCGCGGGGTGCCGCGCCCGTGTGATCCGATCCGCGTCGGACACTGCCCGATCGACCGGCCGTCCCGGACAATGGGCGGTGTGCTGGAGATGTCGCGCGAAGCGTTCGAGGAACTGGTCAGCGACGCGCTGGACCGGATCCCCCCCGAGCTGGCCCGGGTCATGGACAACGTGGCGGTGTTCGTCGAGGACGAACCCGACCCGGCCGACCCCGAACTGCTCGGCCTGTACGAGGGAACTCCGCTGACCGAGCGCGGCGAGTGGTACGCCGGGGTGCTGCCGGACCGCATCACGATCTACCGGGGTCCGACACTGCGGCTGTGCTCCACCGCGGAGGAGATCGTGGAGGAGGTCGCCACGACCGTCGTCCACGAAGTGGCGCACCACTTCGGCATCGAGGAGGAGCGCCTCCACGAGCTGGGCTGGGGCTGACGGCATACGCCGGGGAGGAGAAGGGCATACGTCGGCAATGCTCCGAGATCTGCCGCACCGCGTCCGGTCCGCGCTGCGCCGTACCCTTCGGCGCTCCTCCCCCTCGGTCTCTCCCCGCACCGGTCCCGCCGCCCCCGCCGTCCCCGAGCTCGGCGCGCCGCGCCGTCCCTGGCTCACCGCGCTCGCGCTGGTCGCCGTCACCCTGATCGGCGGCTGGCTCGGGCTGGTGGTGCTGGGGAGCATCAAGGAACCGGTGGGGCCGATGAACACCCGGATGTCCCTGCACCCGTCGTGGACCGGGGACACCAGGGTGAACGTGGCGCCGCTGGGCGCCCTTCAGCTGGACAGCCACGACGGGCCGCTGCGGCTGGTGGTGGACGTCGACACCCTCGACCCCGAGCGCGCCCAGGCCCTGGTCCGGCACCCGGAGCGGCTGAGCGGGCTCCAGGACGAGATCGCCACGGACGTGCGGAACAGCACCGTGCAGCTCGCGCTGCGCACAACGCTGGCCGTGCTGACCGGCGCCACCGCCCTGGGCCTGGCCGTCTACCGCACGCCGCGCAGGGCGCTGGCCGCCGGCGGTCTGTCGCTGGCGGTGCTGGCGGCCTGCGCGGGCACGGCGTACGGGACGTGGAACCCGCGCAGCGTCCTGGAGCCCAAGTTCTCCGGGCTGCTGAGCAGCGCGCCGTCCGTGGTCGGCAACGCCCGTAGCATCGTCAGCGACTTCGACGTCTACCAGCAGGAGCTGGCACGCCTGGTCACCAACATGACCCGGCTGTACGACGCGACCTCCACGCTGCCCGCGTACAGCCCCGACCCGTCGACCCTGCGGGTGCTGCACGTCTCGGACATCCACCTCAACCCGGCGGCCTGGCAGATCATCCAGTCCGTCGTCGCCGAGTACCGGATCGACGTCATCATCGACACCGGCGATCTGATGGACCACGGCACCACCGCCGAGAACGGCTTCACCTCCGCGATCCCGGACCTGGGCGCGCCCTATGTCTTCGTGCGCGGCAACCACGACTCCATGGACAGCCAGCGCGCGGTGGCGGCGCGCAAGGGGGCCGTCGTGGTGGACAACGGGGAGTCGGCGGTCGTGAAGGGGCTGCGGATCGCCGGTATCGGCGACCCGCAGTTCACCCCCGACCGCTCGGTCGAGGCGGCGGGCGACGCGGCGGAACGCCGGGCCGGGCAGCGGCTGGCCGACTCCATCCGGCGGCAGGACGCGGCCGGCCGAACGGTCGACATCGCCATCGCCCACAACCCCATCGCGGCCGCCCAGGCGGACGGCACCGTCCCGCTGATCCTGGCCGGGCACACCCATCAGCGCGACGTCAGCGTCCTGCAGCACGGCAGCCGCCTGATGGTGCAGGGCACGACGGGCGGCGGCGGGCTGCGCGCCGTGGAGGGCGACACGCCGCAGAAGGTGGAGGCGTCGGTGCTCTACCTGGACCGCGACACCCACGCCCTGCAGGCCTGGGACGAGATCACGCTGGGCGGTCTGGGGCAGTCGACGGCCGAGGTCTCCCGCCATCTGCCGGAGGAGGTGACGCCGGGGCGGGAACCGTCCCCCGCGGTCCGCCCGACGGGCGCGGGCTAAAGCGTTTTGGCGATCCCCCGCTGCATCCCATATGCTTCTCACGTCCCCGACGGCCGAAACACCGCCCGGCGGGCCATCAGCCCTCATCGTCTAGTGGCCCAGGACGCCGCCCTTTCAAGGCGGTAGCACGGGTTCGAATCCCGTTGGGGGCACGCACTGACCTGTGCGAGACTGTGTCTCGCACAGAGAAGCGCAAAGCAAGGTCCTGTGGAGCAGTTTGGAGTGCTCGCCACCCTGTCAAGGTGGAGGCCGCGGGTTCAAATCCCGTCAGGACCGCGCTGGCTGGGTAGCTCAGTTGGTACGAGCGATCGCCTGAAAAGCGATAGGTCGCCGGTTCGACCCCGGCCCCAGCCACAGCAGCCCGCAAGGGCAGGAACCCCCGCCGAGATTCCTCGGCGGGGGTTCTGCGTTGTGTCCATGGCACCGGCGCCGCGGCGCGCGAGGTCAGCCGACCGGGAAGAGCGGCCAGCCGGCCATGAGCCCGCCGTCCAGGGTGAGGGTCTGCCCGGTGATGTACGAGGCCTTGTCGGAGCCGAGGAACACCACGGCGTCCGCGATCTCCTCCGGGGTGCCCGGGCGGTGCAGCGGCAGGATGGAGTCCACCGCCTGGCGGAACGCGTCCGAGGCGGTGACCCGCTCGTACATGGCGGTGCGGGTGAAGCCGGGAGCCACCGCGTTCACCCGGATGCCGTGCAGCGCGCCCTCGATGGCCGCCACCTTGGTGATGCCGATGACGGCGTGCTTGCTGGCCACGTACAGGGAGGCGCCCGGGAAGCCCATCTGGCCGTAGGTGGAGCTGATGTTGACGATGCTGCCGCCGCCGCCCTGCTTCATGGCGCGGAACTCGTGCTTCATGCTCAGCACCGTGCCGCGCACATTGGTGTCGAAGACGTCGTCGTACTCCTTGTCGGTGATGTCCTCGACGCCGCCGGGGGTGCCCTCGGTGCCGGCGTTGTTGAAGGCGACGTCGATCTTCCCGTACGTCTGCACGGCGTGCTCCATCAGCCGCTGCACCTCGGCCTCCAGGCGCACATCGGTCCTGACGAACTCCGCCCGGCCGCCGAGCGCGCCCAGCTCCCCGGCGAGCTGCTCGCCAGCCTCCTGGTGGCGGCCGGAGACCACGACGTTCGCGCCCTGGCGCGCGTAGGCCTCCGCGGCGGCACGGCCGATGCCGGTGAGCGCGCCGGTGATCACAACGGTGGGAGCGGCCATGGTGGGGTCCTTCCTGCGGACGTGCCGGGTCGTGGATCACGCGCGCGGAGCCCCGGTCCGCGGGAGAGCGAGGCGGTACGGCCCGCTTCCCGGGGGGACTCCGCTCCTCGATCGTCTCCCTGGTCCGGGGATGCCGCATGTCGCGGCCCGCCCCCCGGGGGCACCCGCGCATCGCACAGGTGTCGCGCGCCGGGGGTGCGTGACCTAAATGGGTTCGCCCGCGGGCCGCACCGAATGCGATGCTGGAACGCGTATGTCTACGCAGCCCCCCACCCCCGCATTCGCCGAGCTCGGCACCCGGCTGACCGAGCTGACCCTGCGCGACGCGCAGCGCCTCGGCCGCCGCCTGGACGGCGCACGCCGTATTCGCAAGCCGGAGGCCCGGACCGCGGTGCTGGCGGAGATCGGGGCCGAGATCGACAAGGCCTCGCTCAAGGTCGAGGCACGGCGCACGGCCATACCCGCGATCTCGTACCCGGAGCAGTTGCCGGTCAGCCGGAAGAAGGACGAGATCCTCGAGGCGATCCGGGACCACCAGGTCGTGATCGTCGCGGGCGAGACCGGTTCCGGCAAGACGACCCAGATCCCGAAGATCTGCCTGGAGCTGGGCCGCGGCGTGCGCGGCCTGATCGGCCACACCCAGCCCCGCCGGATCGCGGCCCGCACGGTCGCCGAGCGCGTCGCGGAGGAGTTGCGCACCCCGCTGGGCGAGGCGGTCGGCTGGAAGGTCCGCTTCACCGACCAGGTCGGCGACAGCACGCTGGTCAAGCTGATGACGGACGGCATCATGCTCGCCGAGATCCAGACGGACCGGGAGCTGCTGCAGTACGACACGATCATCATCGACGAGGCGCACGAGCGCAGCCTCAACATCGACTTCATCCTGGGCTATCTCGCCCAGCTGCTGCCCCGCCGCCCCGACCTCAAGGTCGTGATCACCTCCGCGACGATCGACCCGGAGCGCTTCTCGCGGCACTTCGGCGACGCCCCGATCGTGGAGGTCAGCGGGCGCACGTACCCGGTCGAGGTGCGCTACCGGCCGCTTCTGGCGGAAGAGGCCGACAACGACGACCGCGACCAGGTCACCGCGATCTGCGACGCGGTCGACGAGCTCCAGGCCGAGGGCCCCGGCGACATCCTGGTCTTCCTCTCCGGCGAGCGGGAGATCCGCGACACCGCCGACGCCCTCAACAAGCGGCAGCTGCGGTTCACCGAGGTGCTGCCGCTGTACGCGCGGCTGTCCTCCGCCGAGCAGCACCGGGTCTTCCAGCGCGGTACGGGCCGCCGCATCGTGCTGGCCACCAACGTCGCGGAGACCTCGCTCACCGTCCCCGGCATCCGCTACGTGATCGACACGGGCATCGCCCGCATCTCCCGCTACAGCCACCGCACCAAGGTGCAGCGGCTGCCGATCGAGCCGATCAGCCAGGCCAGCGCCAACCAGCGCAAGGGCCGCTGCGGCCGGCTCGCGGACGGCATCTGCGTACGGCTGTACTCCGAGGACGACTTCCTGTCCCGCCCGGAGTTCACCGACGCCGAGATCCTGCGCACCAACCTGGCCTCCGTCATCCTCCAGATGACCGCCGCTGGCCTCGGCGACATCGCCCGCTTCCCCTTCATCGACCCGCCGGACGCCCGGAACATCAAGGACGGCGTCCAGCTGCTCCAGGAACTGGGCGCGCTGGACGGCCAGAAGCTCACCCAGACCGGCCGCAAGCTCTCCCAGCTGCCGGTGGACCCGCGGCTGGCCCGGATGGTGCTGGAGGCGGAGCGCAACGGCGTGGTCCGCGAGGTCATGGTGATCGCGGCCGCCCTGTCGATCCAGGACCCGCGCGAGCGCCCCCAGGACAAGCAGCAGCAGGCGGACGAGAAGCACCGCCGGTTCGCGGACGAGACCAGCGACTTCATGGCGCTGCTCAACCTGTGGCGTTACGTCCGCGAGCAGCAGAAGGCGCTGTCGTCCTCCGCCTTCCGCCGGATGTGCCGCTCGGAGTTCCTCAACTACCTGCGCATCCGCGAGTGGCAGGACATCTACAGCCAGCTGCGCACGGTCGCCAAGACGATGGGCATCCACCTCGCCGAGGGCGACCACGAGGTCAACGCCCAGCATGTGCACCAGTCTCTGCTGGCCGGCCTGCTGTCGCACATCGGCCTGAAGGACACCGACAGCAAGAACGAGTTCCTGGGGGCCCGCAGCGCCAAGTTCGCGGTGTTCCCCGGCTCGTCGCTCTTCAAGAAGCCGCCGCGCTGGATCATGTCCGCCGAGCTGGTGGAGACCTCGCGGCTGTGGGCGCGGGTCAACGCCCGCATCGAGCCGGAGTGGATCGAGCCGCTCGCCCAGCACCTGGTGAAACGGTCCTACAGCGAGCCGCACTGGGAGAAGGACCAGGCCGCGGTCATGGCGCTGGAGAAGGTGACGCTGTACGGCGTGCCCATCGTCGCCGACCGCAAGGTCAACTACGGGAAGATCGACCCGGAGACCAGCCGCGAGCTGTTCATCCGCAACGCGCTGGTCGAGGGCGACTGGCGGACCCACCACCAGTTCTTCCACGACAACCGCAAACTGCTCGCGGAGGTCGAGGAGCTGGAGCACCGGGCGCGGCGCCGCGACATCCTCGTGGACGACGAGACGCTCTTCGACTTCTACGACCGCGTGGTGCCCGAACATGTCGTCTCCGGGGCGCACTTCGACTCCTGGTGGAAGCAGGAGCGCCGCGAGAAGCCGGAGCTGCTCACGTTCGAGCACTCCATGCTCATCAACGAGAACGCCGAGGCCGTCACCAAGGACGACTACCCCGACTCGTGGCGCCAGGGGAAGCTCAAGCTGCGGGTGACGTACCAGTTCGAGCCCGGCGCCGACGCGGACGGCGTGACCGTCCACGTCCCGCTGCAGGTGCTCAACCAGATCACCCCGGACGGCTTCGACTGGCAGATCCCGGGCCTGCGCGAGGAGGTCGTCACCGAGCTCATCCGCTCGCTGCCCAAGGCGATCCGCCGGCACTACGTACCGGCGCCGAACTACGCGAAGGCGTTCCTGGACCGTGTCGTACCGGTGCAGGACCCTCTCCCGGAGACGCTGGCGCGGGAGTTGCAGCGCATGGTGGGCGTGCCGGTCACGGCCGAGGACTTCGACCTCGCCAAGGTGCCCGACCATCTGAAGATCACCTTCCGGGTGACCGACGAGCGGCGCCGCAAACTGGCCGAGGACAAGGACCTGGAGGCGCTCAAGCTCAGCCTCCGGCCGAAGACCAAGGCCGCTATCAGCAAGGCCTTCGACGCGGCGGGCTCCATCGGCATCGAGCGGCGCACGGGTCTGAAGCAGTGGACCGTGGGCACCCTGCCGCGCACCTTCGAGACCCGGCGGGCCGGGCAGCCGGTCAAGGCGTACCCGGCGCTGGTGGACGAGGGCGAGAGCGTGGGTGTGCAGCTCTTCGACACCGAGGCCGAGCAGGCCGAGGCGATGTGGCGCGGCACCCGCCGGCTGATCCTGCTGAACGTGCCCGCCAACCCGGCGAAGTTCGTCGCGGACCGGCTGTCCAACCAGGACAAGCTCGCCCTGTCGCGCAGCCCGCACGGCTCGGTGGCCGCCCTCTTCGACGACTGCGTGACCGCCGCCGCCGACCGGCTCATCGCCGACAACGGCGGACCGGTCTGGGACGAGGAGTCCTTCCGCAAGCTCTACGACTCCGTGCGCGCGGAGCTGGTCGAGCTGACCATCAAGGCGGTGGGGCAGGTCCGGCAGGTGCTGGCCGCCTGGCAGGCCTGTGAGCGCCGTCTGAAGGCCACCCAGAGCCTGGCGCTGGTCGCCAACCTCGCGGACGTCAAGGAGCAGCTGGCGGCCCTGGTGCACCCCGGCTTCGTGACCGGCACGGGGGTGCGCCGGCTGCCGGACCTGATGCGCTACCTGGTCGCGGTGGACCGGCGGCTGCAGCAGATGCCCAGCGGCGCCCAGCGCGACACCACGCGCATGGAGAAGGTCCGGGAGATCCAGGCCGAGTACGCCGAGCTGCTCGCCGCGCGGCCGGCCGGGCGTCCCGTCCCCGATCGGGTGAGCGACATCCGCTGGATGATCGAGGAGCTGCGGGTGAGCTACTTCGCGCACGCCCTCGGCACCGCGTTCCCGGTCTCCGACAAGCGCATCTTCAAGGCGCTGGACGAGGCCTGGGGCTGACCCCCGGGGGACCCCGGCGGTCCGCTCGCAGGCCGCCCGGTATCCGGTTCGCTTTCACCCTCTGACCTGCTGTACAGTCATCCTCGTCGCCAGGAAAGAGGGCGGCGAAACCTGGTCCTGTGGAGCAGTTTGGAGTGCTCGCCACCCTGTCAAGGTGGAGGCCGCGGGTTCAAATCCCGTCAGGACCGCAGTAAAGGAAGGCCCGGATCCCCTGGATCCGGGCCTTCTTGCGTGGTACGTCTGGCTCATGGCCTCAGCCGGCGACGGACGGCCGCCGGGCGGGTCGGCGGACGGCCGACGGCATCCGGCTCCACCGTCCGGTCCTCCACGGGCGGTTGGGGCCGCCACCGACCCGCCGGGGCCGCCGGGGACCGCCTGCCGGGTCCGGCGGCCGCACAGCGCACAACGCACGCCGCACACCGCACGACGTGCGGAACGTCACTACCGCACCGGGAACATCTGAGGCAAGGCCTGGGCATGTGACGGGAGTCACGTCAAAAGTTCCGACTCTGGGGGAACTTGAGGGCTCCTGGGGAACCGTCAATTTAATATGTGCAATTGCACCGTGCCCATGAGCCTCACGTCTGCACAAGACGGACACATGAGGCGCACAAAAAAGATCGCACCGGAGCCGGCGGACTCCGGTGCGATCTGAGTTCCCTTGGGCTTCCCCGATGGGGGCAGGGAGCCGTTGGAGCGGACGTTTCGGCAGGTTGGGGGCCCTGCACGAGCGCCCGTTGGATCAGGTCAGGCCTCGCTGCGCTGCTGCGGAATGCCCGCCAGCAGTGCACGGACCTCCGCCTCGCGGTAGCGGCGATGCCCGCCGAGCGTGCGGATGGACGTGAGCTTGCCAGCCTTGGCCCAGCGCGTGACCGTCTTCGGGTCCACGCGGAACATCGTGGCGACCTCAGCGGGGGTCAGCAGCGGCTCGGCATCAGGGGTGCGAGCGGTCATGAGCGGCCTCCTCGAGAGAACCGAACCAACACGGTTCTTTCCTCTAAATTCTGCACCTTGACCCGCGTTGCCCGAAATGGCGGACGCGGGCCGAGTCGGTAATAGGACGAACGGCTTGTCCTCGGCACTACAACTACACCATCTGTCCAGCCGTGTCGGCCAAACCGATGGATTTGCCCTCCGAGGTGTCTAAGCTCGACGGAAGCCGATGGACCGGGCCATAACGGACAGTCACACCTGAGTGACGATCAGTCACAGCCAACCCACGAGCAACAGCCCCACCTCAAGGGATGCAATACCGGACATTCCGCCCAAGCAGACGGAATAAGGTCCTTACGGACCCGATGTCCCATATTGTCATGGGGGGTAGGGATGAGGGCAAGCCCCCCAAAGGTGCTTTACGTCACCCTTAGGCCAAAGGTACCGGTCGACCGTACTCGGGACCAAGGTCCCCCGGCCACAGGACTTCCGACGGTCCCTCAACTCGCGTACTGGAGCTCCCGGACAGCCCGCCAGCGATCGGTGAGACGCTCGTACGCCTCACCGGCCCGGTCGCCGTCCCCGTCGCGCAGCGCCGCCAGCGCGTCGGCCACATCGGTGGCCGAGTGGTCCTCGGCGAGCCGCTCCTGGGAGATCACGTGGACGAGACCGCCGTAGTCGAGCTCGACGAGCGACCGCGGGTGGAACTCCTCCAGCCAGCGCCCCACATCCACCAGGCCGTCGATCAGTGCACCCTCTTCGAGTGAATCCTTCAGCACCCGAAGGCCGCGCGCCGTGCGCCGGCGGGCCTGCACCATGGGGGTCCGGTAGCGCATCACCGGCTGCTTGGACTCGCCGGCGCCGGCCAGCTCGTACTCCCGCTCCGAGTCGTCGAACAGCGTGAACCAGCGCACCGGGACATGCCAGGTCGCGCTGCGGATCCACGGCCGCGCGTCGGCGTTCTCCGGCTTCTCCGCCCGCCACGCCGCGAAGTCGGCCGCCGCCTGCTCCCGCACGACCTTGGGCAGCACGGCGTCCAGCACCGCGGTGGGGAACTCCTCGGTGAGCTCCTCCAGGGCCAGCCAGCCGCGCAGCCGGGTGCGCCAGGGGCAGACGTGCGTCACACCGTCGACGACGGCCACGAAGGCGTCCCGGCTCTCGTGCACCGGAACGGGCACCGGGGGGACAGGCAGGAGGTCCGCCAGGGACTGGCGCAGTTCGTCCTGTGCGGTCCGTTCCGCACCCGCCGCGGCATACCGGTACCAACGGCCCCGTTCGGGCTCCGGAAAGGCCGCCAGCGGCTCGTACACGCGCAGATACGACGCGTACGGGACCAGTACCGAAGACAAGCCCACACCCGCTCCCTCACGACGGCATACGCCCTGCATCGTCCCACGCCGCTTCCCCCACCGGGAGTGATCCACGACACTGGGAGCATGCGCACGACCAGGTGGCTCTACTCTTCTCGCAACCGGCCCTCCCCACCCGCTCGGAGGGCGACCTCTGGACATCGGGAGTCACCACAGTGACCGACGTACGTCAGACATCCGGCCTCGTCTCCCCCTTGTGGACCCTGTTCCGATCGGATCAGGGAGGACACGAGCAGGTCGTCTTGTGCCAGGACCGCGCCACGGGCCTCAAGGCCGTCATCGCGATCCACTCCACCGCCCTGGGCCCGGCCCTCGGCGGCACCCGCTTCCACGCGTACGCCTCCGACGAGGAGGCCGTCGCCGACGCGCTCAACCTCGCCCGCGGCATGTCGTACAAGAACGCGCTCGCCGGGCTGGACCTCGGTGGCGGCAAGGCCGTGATCATCGGCGACCCGGACACCGTCAAGTCCGAGGAACTGCTGCTGGCCTACGGCCGCTTCGTGGCCTCGCTCGGCGGCCGCTACGTGACCGCCTGCGACGTCGGCACGTACGTCGCCGACATGGACGTCGTGGCCCGCGCCAACCCGCAGTGGACCACCGGCCGCTCGCCCGAGAACGGCGGCGCCGGCGACTCCTCGGTGCTGACCGCCTGGGGCGTCTTCCAAGGCATGCGGGCCGCCGCCCAGGCCAAGTGGGGCGACCCCACGCTGCGCGGCCGCCGGGTCGGCGTCGCGGGCGTCGGCAAGGTCGGGCACCACCTGGTGGAGCACCTGCTCAAGGACGGCGCCGAGGTCGTGGTCACCGACGTTCGCGGCGAAGCCGTCGAGCGGATCACCTCCCGTCACCCCCAGGTCACCGCCGTCACCGACGCTGACGTCCTGATCAGGACCCCGCTGGACGTGTACGCGCCCTGCGCGCTGGGTGGCGCCCTCAACGACGACAGCGTGCCGGTGCTCACCGCCGCGGTCGTCTGCGGCGCGGCCAACAACCAGCTCGCGCACCCCGGTGTCGAGAAGGACCTCGCCGACCGCGGCATCCTGTACGCGCCCGACTACGTGGTGAACGCGGGCGGCGTGATCCAGGTCGCCGACGAACTGCACGGCTTCGACTTCGAGCGGGCCCGCACCAAGGCGACGAAGATCTTCGACACGACGCTGGCGATCTTCGAGCGGGCCGCGGCCGACGGCATCCCGCCCGCCGCGGCGGCCGACCGCCTCGCCGAGCAGCGCATGGCCGAGCGCACTCCGGCCGACCGCTGGCTGCGGCCCTCGGCCGCCCACTGACGGCACGGTGAGCACGCCCCCGCCCGGTCCGGCGGGGGCGTGTCCTCCATCACAAAGCGGACACCTGACCGCCCCGCCGTCGTACGGTGTGCCCGCGCCCGTCGTTCACCCGTGAGGCCTTCGCCGGCCGCCCGGGACACGGGCCGCAGACTGGAGATTCGGTCGTTACCACGCCCTGGCAGCCAGACCGCGGCGGAAGAAGGTAAAATCACGACTGACCAGCCAGGACGGGCCATCGGCGGGCCCCTGCTCCGACGCGCGTCGTGCGGGCGACGTACCGTGCGGCCTCGGAAGCAGGTACCGTTGAAGCCCTACGGACCGGGACTCTCGTGCGAGAGCCCGTTCCACATCGTGAACGCGTGTCAAGACTCGGGGCCGTCGAGCCCCACGTTGAGGGGGTCGAGCCAATGGGGCGCGGCCGGGCCAAGGCCAAGCAGACGAAGGTCGCCCGCCAGCTGAAGTACAACAGCGGCGGCACGGACCTGTCACGTCTGGCCGAAGAGCTGGGCGCATCGTCACCGCTGCCGGTAAATCCGCCGGAAGTACAGGAAGACGACGATGACGACGAGCTGGAAGACGACCCGTACGCACGGTACGCGGATCTCTACGGCGACGATGAGGACGACGAGGACGAAGACGAGTCCGAGCCCTCGTCCCAACGTCGTCGCGCTTGACGCAGGACAAACCAATCCAGCTTGACCGCTGACCCGGTCCGGGCACGCCCGGACCGGGTTTCGTGCTGCCCGCCGCGTGGGGCCGCGGCCCCGGGCGGGTCAGTTCGCGTACTCACCGGTGAGCTCGACGGCCTCGGCGCGGTCGCCGCGCTCCAGGACCTCGCCGGCCACCCAGGCCTCCAGGCCCCGGTCGGCCAGCGTCGTCAGCGCCACGTCGACCGACTCCTCGGGGACCACGGCGACCATGCCGACACCCATGTTGAGGGTCTTCTCCAGCTCCCGCCGTGCCACTCCGCCGAGCTCGCCGACGGTCGAGAACACCGCACCCGGCGCCCAGGTCGAGCGGTCCACGGTGACGTGCAGATCGTCCGGGACCACCCGGGCCAGGTTGTTGGCCAGGCCGCCGCCGGTGACGTGCGAGAAGGCGTGCACCTCGGCGGTGCGGGTGAGCGCGAGGCAGTCCAGCGAGTAGATCCGGGTGGGCTCCAGCAGTTCCTCGCCGAGCGTGCGGCCGAACTCCGGGACCTCGCGGTCGAGCGCCCAGCCCGCCCGGTCGAAGAGCACATGACGCACGAGCGAGTACCCGTTGGAGTGAAGACCGGAGGACTCCATGGCGATCACCACGTCACCCTTACGGATGCGATCCGCGCCCAGCAGCCGGTCCGCCTCGACCACGCCGGTGCCGGCGCCCGCGACGTCGAACTCGTCCTCGCCGAGCAGGCCCGGGTGCTCGGCCGTCTCGCCGCCGACCAGGGCGCAGCCGGCCAGCACGCAGCCCTCGGCGATGCCCTTGACGATGGCGGCGACCCGGTCGGGGAAGACCTTGCCGACGCAGATGTAGTCGGTCATGAACAGCGGCTCGGCGCCGCACACGACCAGGTCGTCCACGACCATGCCGACGAGGTCGTGGCCGATGGTGTCGTACACGCCCATCCGGCGGGCGATGTCCACCTTCGTGCCCACCCCGTCGGTGGCGGAGGCCAGCAGGGGGCGCTCGTAGCGCTTGAGCGCGCTCGCGTCGAAGAGCCCGGCGAAGCCGCCAAGACCGCCCACGACCTCGGGGCGGGTGGCCTTCTTCACCCATTCCTTCATCAGCTCGACCGCGCGGTCGCCCGCCTCGATGTCGACTCCCGCCGCGGCGTAGCTGGCACCGGTGTTCTCGGACATGACTGTGAGGTGTCCTTGCGTCGTGTGCTTACGGACGACGGAGCGCGTCGGCGGCGTCGGGGCCGCCGGCCAGCTCGGTCTCCAGGAGGTGCTTGCCGAGCAGCTCGGGGTCCGGCAGCTCCATCGGGTACTCGCCGTCGAAGCAGGCGCGGCACAGGTCCGGCTTGGCGATGGTGGTCGCCTCGACCATGGCGTCGATCGAGATGTACGCCAGCGAGTCGGCGTCCAGCGACTTGCAGATCTCGTCGACGGTCAGCCCGTTGGCGATCAGCTCGGCGCGGGTGGCGAAGTCGATGCCGAAGAAGCACGGCCACTTGATGGGCGGCGAGGAGATCCGGATGTGGACCTCGGCGGCGCCGGCCTCGCGCAGCATCCGGACCAGCGCACGCTGGGTGTTGCCGCGGACGATCGAGTCGTCCACGACCACCAGGCGCTTGCCCCGGATGACCTCCTTGAGCGGGTTCAGCTTCAGGCGGATGCCCAGCTGCCGGATGGTCTGGCTGGGCTGGATGAACGTCCGGCCCACGTAGGAGTTCTTCACCAGGCCCGAGCCGTACGGGATGCCGCTGGCCTCGGCGAAGCCGACGGCGGCCGGCGTGCCGGACTCCGGGGTCGGTATCACCAGATCGGCGTCGGCCGGGGCCTCCTTGGCCAGCCGGCGGCCCATCTCCACGCGGGAGAGGTAGACGTTGCGCCCGGCGATGTCGGTGTCGGGGCGGGCCAGGTAGACGTACTCGAAGACGCAGCCCTTGGGCCTGGCCTCGGCGAAGCGGGAGGAGCGCAGCCCGTTCTCGTCGATGACGACCAGCTCACCGGGCTCGATCTCCCGGATGAAGCTCGCGCCGACGATGTCCAGGGCGGCGGACTCGGAGGCCACCACCCAGCCGCGCTCCAGGCGGCCCAGCACCAGCGGGCGGATGCCCTGCGGGTCGCGGGCGGCGTAGAGGGTGTGCTCGTCCATGAACACCAGGCTGAAGGCGCCCTTGACCTTGGGCAGCACATGGCGGGCGGCCTCCTCGACGGACAGCGGCTTGCCGTCCGCGTCGGCCTGACCGGCCAGCAGCGCCGTCACCAGGTCGGTGTCGTTGGTCGCGGCGACCTTGGTGGCCCGGCCGTTGCCCTGCGGCAGCGCGGCGACCATCTCGGCCAGCTCGGCGGTGTTGACGAGGTTGCCGTTGTGGCCCAGCGCGATGGAGCCGCTGGCCGTGGCGCGGAAGGTGGGCTGGGCGTTCTCCCAGACCGACGCACCCGTGGTCGAGTAACGGGCATGCCCGACCGCGATGTGGCCCTTGAGGGAGCCGAGGGAGGTTTCGTCGAAGACCTGGGAGACCAGACCCATGTCCTTGAAGACCAGGATCTGGGAGCCGTTGCTCACTGCGATGCCCGCGGACTCCTGTCCGCGGTGCTGCAGGGCGTACAGCCCGAAGTAGGTGAGCTTGGAGACCTCTTCGCCGGGAGCCCAGACACCGAAGACGCCGCAAGCGTCCTGGGGGCCCTTCTCACCGGGGAGCAGGTCGTGGTTGAGTCGTCCGTCACCACGTGGCACGTCATCGAGTCTAGGGCAGGTTGCGGTGTCGTCCGAACGAGGGAACCCGACAAACCCGTGTTCTATGCGCGTAAACCCATGGGGCGCATGGGCATGTGACCTTCGTCCTGCTGACCGGTCCCGACCGGTTCCGATGTTCGTCAGGGCCGCAGTTCCGGGTGGCGGACCATGGCCGTCAGTCCGGCCGCGGCGCGCGTCGCGGGGGACGGGCGGCGGCGCAGACGTTTCCACCGGGGGCTGCTGACGTTGTCCAGGCGAAGGTCGTCCAGGCCCTTGGTGCGGCGCACGACCAGGTCGCCCCCAGAGGTGCGGTCGACCCGGCTCACCTCCGCCCAGGGCACAAGGCGGCTCTTCCAGTAACGGCGTATCCACAGCCCGTCCGCGTCGGCCGTGATGCGCCACCTGATCAGAAGCACCGATTCGCTGCCGATACCCCATATGCCCGCGACCCACAGAATCCAGTGCCACCAGTTGCCGTCGAGGACATGGGGCACCGCCGGGACGGCACCCAGGAGCATCAGGGCCGGCACACCCACCGCCCACTTCAACGGACCGCTCTGCCAGCGCACGGGGCCCGTGGCGGGCTTCATCCCGGCCGCCGCCTCGGCCACCCTCGCCTCCGCCTCACGGCGGTGCCTGGCGTTCCAGTGCGGCCCGTGAACAGAGGGGAGCTTCGACCACCGCTGTGCGGGGGAGGCACTCACCTCCGTCACGACACGGCCGGACTTCCCCGAGCCGACGAGCACGAACTCGCCCGCCTCGGCGGGCAGGCCGAACAGCACGCTCTCCCCCTGGGGCGGCCCGCCGAGCTTGACCGGGTCGTACATCAGGACCGGCGCCTCGGCCCTGCCGTCCAGCGGGCGGATCACGGTGAACCCGTGCTTGCGCCGCGCCAGCACCCGCAGCGCGGGCGCCGGTCCACGACGCACCGCCCGGACACGGGTGATCGTGAGGGCGGCGGACCACAGCAGGCCGAGCCCCGCGCCACCCGCCGCAAGCACGAGGAGCTGCGGCCCGGTCCGGTCCCGGTACGGCTCCGCCGCCAGGCGCGTCCAGCCGCCGTCGACGAGGACGGGCACCTCGGCGTCGCGGGCGTAGTCCTCGGGGAACATCACCTCGACGCGGTGGCGGGTGCCGTCGGCGAAGCGGACCACGACGTGATCCTCCGCGCCGTTGGCGACCACGACCGCCTCGACGTGTTTCGCCGCCGCGGCGTGCGCCTCGTCCGCGCGGTCACCGCTGACCGCGGCCACCGCCGCCACCGCGGCGACGGCCAGGCCCGCCGCCCCGGCAACGACACGGATCCCACCGCGTCGTACGGGGACGGCCAGCGGCGGGACCGGCAGCGCGGCACCACCTGCGGCCTCCAGGGCGAGCGCCCGCTGACGGCGCCGCATCCGCAGACGCGCCACGACCGCCGCCCAGCTCCAGCAGAGCGCGGCGATCACCGCGACATCCGCGACACGCGCGCCGGTGCCGCCGGACCACTCGGCGGGTCCGGTCGCCGTCCACAGCACCAGCAAGGGCGCGGACAGGAGCACGGCCTCGGGCAGTACGAAGATCCACACCAAGTGGAAGAACAAGCCGACCGAGCCGCTCGCGTCGAGCCACATCGGGCCGCAGGGCGCGGCCGGCGTGCACACGTCCTCCGGCGCGAAGGCGATCGAGGCGATCACCGCCGCCAGCAGTACCGGCGCGCACCACAGGGGGCGCGCCCAGCCCGGCAGGCGCACGGCGGCCCAGCGTTGGGCGTCGGCGGAGAGCCAGGGCCGGGCCGGTATGTCCGCGGGGGCGGTCGTCGAGGTCACCGGCGCATTATGCGGACGACCTCGCAGGCTCAGCCCAGCAGGGGCAGGTACGGGGCCAGGTCGGCGCGTTCGCCGCTCGCGGAGACGGCGCCAGCGGCGAGGGCGGCGTCCCAGGTCGTGCGCCCGGTGGCCAGGCGCACCCACGTGACGGGGTCGGTCTCGACGACGTTGGGCGGGGTGCCGCGGGTGTGCCGCGGGCCGGGGACGCACTGGACGGCCGCGAACGGCGGCACGCGGACCTCGACGGAGTTGCCGGGCGCGGTGACGGCGAGGGTGTCGGCCAGCAGCCGGACCACGGCGGCGAGCGCCTGCCGGTCCAGCGGGACGGGGACACCGGTCGCCGTGGCCAGGTCGTCGCTGTGCACAACGAGTTCGACGAGGCGGGTGACGAGGAAGTCCGGAGCGCGCATCGCGCCCAGTGTGATGGCGATCACCCGGGCCGGGTCGACCGCCTCGGGCAGCACGTCCCGCAGGGAGGCCGTCGCCGCCTCCAGGCGTCCGGCGACATCCGCGGTGCCGAGCGCGGCCTCGCGCGTGTCGGTGTCCAGGTTGACGGCGATGCGGTTGGTGGAGCGGGCCCAGCCCGTCAGGTCCAGGTCCGCCCTGGCCGGGGCCGGTTCGCCGAGCACCCGGGGGACCACCTCGATCTGGCGCGCCATGTGCACCAGGAGGTGGAGCACGTCCCAACCGGGCAGCCCCGAGGAGGCGGACAGCTGCTCCGCGTCCAGGGCGCGGGCGGCGTCGAGGACGTGTCCCGCCTGCGCGGTGAGCGCGGCGGCGGTCCGCGCCGGGTCGTAGGTGCGGGGGCGGCGGGCGGCGGGCGGCATGGCGTGCAGCCTACGCGCCGGCCGGGCCCCGCACCGGGACCGCGGCGGTCAGGCCTGGCGGGCCCGCTCGAAGGTGATCAGCAGACCCTCGACGGCGCCGGGACCGATGCGGCCCTTGACGTCGGCGGCGGTGATCGCCTTGAGCTGCCAGCCGTCCTCGGCGTGCTTGTTGAGCGTCTTCTCCAGCTTGTCGCTGTCGATCGCGTCCCCTATGAGCGACTCACGGAAGTTGACGACCTTGTACTCGTACATCGGTCAGGACCCCTCGTCGTGGCGGTGGTTGCCTTGCGGACGCAGGTTAACCCGCCACCGGGCGCACTGGTCCGGCCACCCGGTCGATCAGCGGGCCGTGTTCCACGTCGGCGGAGAGCAGGACCAGTTCCGCGCCCTCGAAGGGCGCCCCGAACAGCAGCGTGTCGCGCAGCCGGCTGTCGCCGGGCGCGTGGTCGTCGTCGGGGATCGCCGAACCGGGCCGCACGGGACAGGAGAAGACCGGCACGCGGCCCGCGGTGTCGTCGGCGGCGTAGACCCACACGCGGGTGTCCTCGTCCTCGCGGGACAGCACCCGCAGCACCGGCAGTTCGTCCCGGCGCAGTGCCGCGGCCCGCCGCATCGCCCGCAGCCCGGTGACCAGGAGGGTGAACCCGGCCAGGGCGACCGGGAGCAGGAACGGTACGGCAGCGACCGCGCACAACGGCAGCCCGACGGCGGCCGGCACGAGCCCGCGGCGGCGCAGCGCGGGCACCGGCGCGGGCAGCCGAAGGCGTACGTCACCGGCGGCGTTGGCCGCGAGCAGCCGCCGGCGGCGCCGGACCGCGAGACGGTGGCGGGCGCCGGCCCAGCACACGGCGAGCGCCGCGCAGACCGGCAGGGCGGCCATGGGCTCCGCGAGCCACACCAGCAGCGCCACGGACAAGGGCGCCGACACCAAGGTGAGCTGAGGCAGCCGGAACAGCCAGTACACCTGGGCGGCCGCCAGCCAGCAGTGCGGTGCCGCGAGGGCCCCGGGGGCGAGGACGAGGACGGCGCCGACGGCCATGGCAAGCGCCAGGGCGCCCCACCACGGACGGGACCACACGGCCGGCCGGCAGGCCGCCCAGCGCCTGGTGTCGCGGGCACGCCACAAGGGCAGTTCGCCGGGGGCTCTGCGGTCACTCACGCCTGGAGTATGGACCGGCCGTCCGTGCGGCCGGTTACCAAAAGGTCAACGCGCCCCCGCGCCCAGCGGCACGGGGGCGCGTCGTCGGCGCCGTGCGATCAGCCCAGCAGGGCCGGGATCGTGTCCTCGTGCGCCGTGCGCAGTTCGTCCAGCCCGATCGTGAACTGGCCCTGCACCTCGACCGATTCGCCGTCCACGACACCGATGCGCGTCGCGGGCAGACCCCGCGCGCCGCACATGTCGGTGAAGCGGAGCTCCTCGCTGCGCGGGACCGAGACGACCGCCCGTCCGGCCGACTCGGAGAACAGGAACACGAACGGGTCCAGGCCGTCCGGCACCACGAGCCGCGCGCCGTTCCCGCCGCGCAGGCAGGACTCGACCACGGCCTGCACCAGACCGCCGTCCGACAGGTCGTGGGCGGCGTCGATCATGCCGTCCCGGGAGCCCGAGATCAGGATCTCGCCGAGCAGCCGCTCGCGCTCCAGGTCCACCTTCGGGGGCAGCCCGCCGAGGTGGTCGTGGACGACCTGGGACCAGGCCGAGCCGCCGAACTCCTCACGGGTGTCGCCGAGGAGGTAGAGCAGCTGCCCCGTCTCCGCGAACGCCACCGGCGTGCGGCGGGCGACGTCGTCGATGACACCGAGCACGGCGACCACCGGCGTCGGGTGGATGGCGACGTCCCCGGTCTGGTTGTACAGCGAGACGTTGCCGCCGGTCACCGGCGTGCCCAGCTGAAGGCAGCCGTCCGCGAGGCCGCGGACGGCCTCCGCGAACTGCCACATGACGGCGGGGTCCTCGGGCGAGCCGAAGTTCAGGCAGTCGGAGACGGCGAGCGGCTTGGCGCCGGTCGTCGCGACGTTGCGGTAGGCCTCGGCGAGCGCGAGCTGCGCGCCCGTGTACGGGTCGAGCTTCGCGTAGCGGCCGTTGCCGTCCGTGGCGATGGCGACGCCGAGCCCGGTCTCCTCGTCGACGCGGATCATGCCCGAGTCCTCGGGCATCGCCAGCACGGTGTTGCCCTGCACGAAGTGGTCGTACTGGGAGGTGATCCAGGACTTGGAGGCCTGGTTCGGGGAGGCGACCAGCCGCATGACCTGGTCGCGCAGCTCCTCGGCCGTCTCCGGGCGGGGCAGCTTGTTCGCGTCGTCGGCCTGGAGCGCGTCCTGCCACGACGGGCGGGCGTAGGGGCGCTCGTAGACCGGGCCCTCGTGGGCGACGGTGCGCGGGTCGACGTCGACGATCTTGCCGCCGTGCCAGAAGATCTCCAGCCGGTCGCCGTCGGTGACCTCACCGATGACGGTCGCGATGACGTCCCACTTCTCGCAGATCTCCAGGAACCGGGCGACCTTCTCCGGCTCGACGACCGCGCACATGCGCTCCTGCGACTCGCTCATGAGGATCTCCTCGGGCGAGAGCGTGGAGTCGCGCAGCGGTACGTCGTCGAGGGTGACGCGCATGCCGCCGGAGCCGTTGGAGGCGAGCTCGGAGGTGGCGCAGGACAGTCCGGCCGCGCCGAGGTCCTGGATGCCGACGACGAGCTTCTCCCGGAAGGCCTCCAGGGTGCACTCGATGAGCAGCTTCTCCTGGAAGGGGTCGCCGACCTGGACGGCGGGGCGCTTCGACGGCTTGGCGTCGTCGAAGGTCTCGGAGGCCAGGATCGAGGCACCGCCGATGCCGTCGCCGCCCGTGCGGGCACCGTAGAGGATGACCTTGTTGCCGGCGCCGGAGGCCTTCGCGAGGTGGATGTCCTCGTGCCGCATGACGCCGATCGCACCGGCGTTGACCAGCGGGTTGCCCTGGTAGCAGGCGTCGAAGACGACCTCGCCGCCGATGTTGGGCAGGCCCAGGCAGTTGCCGTAGCCGCCGATGCCCGCGACGACACCGGGCAGCACGCGCTTGGTGTCGGGGTGGTCGGCGGCGCCGAAGCGCAGCGGGTCGACGACCGCGACCGGCCGCGCGCCCATCGCGATGATGTCGCGCACGATGCCGCCCACGCCGGTGGCCGCGCCCTGGTAGGGCTCGACGTACGAGGGGTGGTTGTGCGACTCGACCTTGAAGGTGACGGCGTAGCCCTGGCCGACGTCGACGACACCGGCGTTCTCACCGATGCCGACGAGGAGGGCGTCCGACTGCGGGGCCTTCTCGCCGAACTGGCGGAGGTGGACCTTCGAGGACTTGTACGAGCAGTGCTCGGACCACATCACCGAGTACATGGCGAGTTCGGCGCCGGTGGGACGGCGGCCGAGGATCTCGACCACGCGCTCGTACTCGTCCTTCTTCAGTCCGAGTTCGGCCCAGGGCAGTTCGACGTCGGGGGTCACGGCCGCGTGCTCGACCGTGTCCAGAGGCGTGCGGCTCATGCGGTGACCAGCTTCTTGAGGATCGAGGTGAAGAATCCGAGGCCGTCGGTGCGCCCCGTCCCGATGAGGGACTCCACCGCGTGCTCGGGGTGCGGCATCAGGCCGACGACATTGCCCGCGGCGTTGGTGACGCCGGCGATGTCGCGCAGCGAGCCGTTGGGATTCAGGCCGGCGTAGCGGAACACCACGCGGCCTTCCGCCTCCAGCTCGTCCAGGACGTGCTCGTCGGCGACGTAGCGGCCGTCGATGTTCTTCAGCGGGATGCTGATCTCCTGGCCCTGCTCGTAATCCGCCGTCCAGGACGTCGTGTTGTTCTCGACGACCAGCTTCTGGTCCCGGCAGATGAAGTGCAGGTGATTGTTGCGCAACATCGCGCCCGGCAGGAGATGGGTCTCGGTGAGCACCTGGAAGCCGTTGCAGATACCCAGGACCGGAAGGCCGTCCTTGGCGCCCGCGATGATCGAGTCCATGACGGGCGAGAAGCGGGAAATCGCCCCCGCGCGCAGATAGTCGCCGTAACTGAATCCGCCCGGCAGGACGACGGCGTCGACCTGGTGCAGATCCTTGTCCCGGTGCCAGAGCGGGACCGCCTCGGCGCCGGCCAGGCGCACGGCGCGCTGCGTGTCCCGGTCGTCCAGCGTGCCGGGGAAGGTGACGACGCCGATGCGCGCCGTCACGACTCCACCTTCACGACGAAGTCCTCGATGACGGTGTTGGCGAGGAAGGTCTCGGCCATCTCGCGGATACGGGCGAGGGCGGCGTCGTCGACCGGACCCTCCAGTTCGAGCTCAAAACGCTTGCCCTGGCGGACGTCGGCGATTCCCTCGAACCCCAGGCGCGGCAGTGCACGCTGCACCGCCTGGCCCTGCGGGTCGAGGATCTCCGGCTTGAGCATGACGTCGACTACGACGCGTGCCACGGTCACTCCCGGTGGTGTGCTGCGGTGATGTCCCCAACCGTACCCTGCCAGAAAGTCTACGCGGGTAGATAAGCCGGAATGGTCCCGGAATATCGGGTGACCTGATTGCCCGGGCACAGCCGGAGAAATTCTCCGGGCGCGCTCCCGGGAAAAGATTTCCGCATATAAAAAGGGAAAGCATTGACCCCGGGCCGCCGACTTCGGTAGAACAACGGGGCCGAGGCAGGCTCCCAGCCTTCTCCACGAAAGGACCGGCATCCATGGCGCAGCGCGTAGTGGTCACCCTCTCCGACGACCTCGACGGCGGTGAAGCAGCGGAAACGGTCACTTTCGGCCTCGACGGGAAGTCGTACGAGATCGACCTCTCTTCCGGGAACGCCGAGGCGCTGCGCACCGCACTCGCGCCGTACGTCGAGGCCGGACGCCGCCACAGCCGGCTCGGCAAGACCTACAAGCACACCGCGCTGACCTCCGACCCGGCCACCGTCCGCGCCTGGGCGCGCTCCAACGGCTTCGACGTGCCGCCGCGCGGCCGCATTCCGAAGAAGGTCTACGAGGCGCACGCCGCCGCCAACTGATGTCCGCGAGCCGGCTCCCGGCTGAACGGATTGGACAGCCACCCCCGTTGATCCGCTAGAGTCAGAGGCGCGCCGAGGGCAGGGCCGAAAGGCCGGGCCCACGGATCACGCGGGTGTAGTTCAGTAGTAGAACATCCCTCTTCCAGGGGGAAGGCGCAGTGTGCGATCCCTGTCACCCGCTCTGACTGCTCGACCGGTCCTCACGATCGGGTAGAGTGGTCGCGTCCTGCGGACGTGGCTCAGTTGGTAGAGCATCACCTTGCCAAGGTGAGGGTCGCGAGTTCGAATCTCGTCGTCCGCTCAAGAAAAGAAGGCCCCGGTCATTCGACCGGGGCCTTCTTCGTGTGCGTTCGCCTTTTCCGTCGGCCGCGGCTTTGTGACCGTCCCCACATCGCGGCGGGCCTGGGCGCCGGTGCCGGGCCGCCGTCGCCGTGGCGGATCGCTCCCGTAACGGACCGAGACCGGTGCCGCGCCGGGGAATTGGGCTCCCGAGGCCGCGCGCGGGGCGGCGCCGCACCGGGCGCGCGGGCCGCTTGGACGGCCCGCGGCCCACGCCACGGCGAAAGGACAGGGCGTGGTGTGTGCCGAGCACTCCCCGGGTTGGCTATAGTGGATGACGCACCGCACGGGAACGCGCGGCGCATGCGGACGTAGCTCAGTTGGTAGAGCGCAACCTTGCCAAGGTTGAGGTCGCGAGTTCGAGCCTCGTCGTCCGCTCGTGAAAGAAGGCCCCGGTCGATCGACCGGGGTCTTCGGCGTTCCCGGGGCGATCCGGGAGGGGGACGCGGCGCCCCGCCCGAGCGTGTCGCCGCGCGGGCACCGGGGCGCGGCGCCGATCCTGACGGCACCACGCGGCGCGCGCCGCCCGCCCCGGCCGGGGTGCCCCATCAGGAGGTCCCCCATGCGCAAGTCCCTCCGGGCGGCTGCCCGCGAGGCCGTACGGGCCATGGGACGGATCCTCACCAGGGAACTGGTCGCGCTGGGCGAGCTGTACTTCGCGATCGACGGGCCGCAGCCCGTCCCGCCTGCCGCCCGCCGGGACGGGCTGCCGCCGGGGCATCCGGAACGCCTGTGCCCCGAGGTGCCGCTGAGTCCCCTGGAGCGGTCGCTCGCCCGCGAACTGCGGCTCGGACCGGCCCGCTGACACCCCACCCACCCGCGAAGGATGTACCGCTGACGCCGCGTCGGCCGCGCCCCGGCCCGCTGTCCACAGGCTGTGGACGGCGAATCGGCCCGGCCGGCGGAAGGACGGGGGAACGGCCCGGCCGGCGGAAGGACGGGGGAACGGCAGCGGGCCCCGGCCGGGAACGACCGGGGCCCGCGACGCAGCGAGGCAGGGACTACCAGCTCAGTCCCGTGAGGCGCTCGTAGGCCTCCAGGTACCGGGTGCGCGTGCGCTCCACGACGTGCGACGGCAGGGCCGGCGGGGGCTGCTCGCTGCGCCGGTCCCAGCCGGACTCGGCGGAGGTCAGCCAGTCGCGCACGATCTGCTTGTCGTAGCTGGGCTGGGCCCGGCCCGGCTCCCACTCCTCGGCGGGCCAGAAGCGGGACGAGTCGGGGGTCAGCACCTCGTCGGCGATGGTCAGCGTCTCGCCGTCGAAGCCGAACTCGAACTTGGTGTCGGCCAGGATGATGCCGCGCTCCCGGGCGATGTCGCGGGCCCGCGAGTAGACCGCGAGGGTCGCCTGGCGCAGCGCGGCGGCGGTGTCGGCGCCGACCTGGCGGGCGACCTCCTCGTAGCTGACGTTCTCGTCGTGCTCGCCGACCGCGGCCTTGGTGGCCGGGGTGAAGATCGCCGCGGGCAGCTCGGAGCCGTCGGTCAGGCCCTCGGGCAGCGCCAGCCCGCACACCGTGCGGTCGGCCCGGTACTCCAGCAGACCGGAACCGGTCAGGTAGCCGCGCGCGACGCACTCGACCGGGACCATGCTGAGCGACCTGCAGATCGTGGTGCGGCCCTCCCACTCGGCCGGGGCGCCCGCGGGGAGTTCGGTGGACAGCACATGGTTCGGCAGGAGGTCGGCGATCTTGTCGAACCACCACAGGGACAGCTGGGTCAGGACCCGGCCCTTGTCCGGGATCTCGGTGGGCAGCACCCAGTCGTACGCGGAGAGCCGGTCGCTGGCGACCATCACCAGCTCACCGGCCTCGTTCTGGTAGAGATCGCGCACCTTGCCGGTGTGCAGGTGCACGAGTCCCGGTACCTGCACGGGCTCGGGCTTCTCGACGAATCCGGACATGGGGGCCTCCCCGATCGGTGGTTCGGCTCCCGATTCTCCCGCACGCCACCCCGACGGGCGCGAGGCGGGGTGTCAGCCGTGTTTGCAGATGCGGTCCAGCAGATTGGCGGTGGCGCGCTGCACGCGCTCGTCGACATGGCCGGGGCGGTCCAGCGCGGGCGACCAGGCGAAGGTGCCGGAGGCGAAGACGTACGCCCCGGACGGCGCCCGGTACAGCGAGGTCTCCTGGTGCGCCCGGCGGCCGGCGGAGTCCTCGTACGGGGAGTGCGCGAGCAGGATGCGCTCGGAGTAGCCGGGCAGCGGGGTGCGCGGGAAGTAGCGGTCCGCCTCGCCCGCCACCAGGTCCTCGATCTCGTCGCCCTCGCCGGCCCCCGCGGCCTCCCACAGCCAGTGGTCGGCGTTGCGCACCACCAGCGGGGACGGCTCCGGCACCCGGCCGGCGTACTGCACGCCGATCACCACCTGCTCGGGCTCGCCCATGTCGCGCCACAGCGCGCTGCGGCCGGGCGGCGCGTCCCTGCGCTTGCGGCAGCTGAGCAGCCGGTCGGGGTCACCGGCCGGGGACGGGCCCAGCTCGGTCTGCCAGTACATGGTGTTGGCGGAGAGGAAGACCAGCGAGGTGCCGCCGTCCCGGGCGGCCTCGACGGCGCGCCGCATGGGGACGGTCCAGTACTCGTCGTGGCCGGGGAAGACCATGCCCCGGTAGCGGGAAGGATCGATCCTGCCGGCGTGCAGGTCGCGGGCGTCGCCGTAGGCCAGGTCGTAGCCGTAGCGCTCGGCCCAGCGGATGAAGTCGTAGGCGTGGCCCACATGCAGCGGGAGCCCGGCGCCCGCGAACGGCCGGTCGAAGGAGACCGTGACCGCGGCCTCCTCCTCGCCGAGCAGCCGGCCCTGCTCGTCCCAGGCGTGGTACAGGCTGGCGCCGGTCCTGCCGTTCTCGGGATAGAGGTTGTACGCCTGCCAGGTCACGTCCGGCAGCAGCAGGAGCAGATCGGCCGGGCGGTCGTCGCGCACGGTGAAGGGGATGTGGCTGCGGTAGCCGTCCTGCGTCGTCAGCACGGCGACATAGGCGCCGGGATTCCAGTAGGAGGGGACCTGCAGCCGCCAGGACTGCCACCAGTGATGGCAGGAGACCGTGCGGCCGGCGGTGAGCGGCGCCGGCTGCACGATGCCGGACAGCCGCGGGCTGGTGCCCACCTGGGCCGCGCCGTCGCCGCCGTAGTGGCCGATGCGGTAGACGTCGACGTTGTAGCTCTGCGGCGGGTCGACGGTGACGCGGAAGTCGATCGCGTCGCCCGGGACCACGGAGGCGCCGGTGGCGAAGCCCTTGATCTGGCAGCGCACGTCGTCCGCGGAACGGGGTCCCGGGACGCGCGGCGCGCCGTGCGACTCGCCGCGGGAGGCCGTCAGATCGACGTACCAGGGAACGACCTGGCCGGTGTCGTCCAGATACTGCTCGGCCCCGCGCAGCCAGGGCACCGGGCCCTGCCCGAACGGGTCGGTGACGCCGTGCGCCAGCGCTCCGGACTGCCACCGGTGGACCTGCTCCCTCACCACGATTCTTCCCCTCCTCGCCGTCCCCCGAGGTGGTGTACGCGTGCCCAGGTCCAGGACATCACACAATGCGCTGTCCCGGTCACTGTTCGTGGCGTTTTATTGGAAGGGATTCACGCCGACGGGACATATCCGGTCAAGTTCCGGTCAGACGAGGCGTATCGGCTTCTCGGGGCGTACGCCCACCGCCGTGAGCCAGGAGCGCAGCGGTGCCGCGTCCCCGTTCTCCACGAGCCGGAGCACCGGCCAGGACAGGTCGCCCCGGCGCACCCCGCCGACCAGCAGGGCCGGGCCGTCCAGCCAGTCCAGGCCGGGGGCCGCGCCCGCGGTGTCCACGGCGGCGCAGCAGACCATCGCCGTGACGTGGTCGGTGAGCAGTTCCCGGCCGGTGCGGGGCGGCAGCAGGTGGTAGACGGGGGCGAACGCGCCGTCCACGGCGGCCTGGGCGGCGGCCTCCTCGCGGGTGGTCTCCTCCCGCTCGGCCTCCTCACGGGCGACGTGCCGGGTGATCCGGGCGGCCAGCTCCTCGCTGCCGCCCGCCGACAGCCGGTCCAGCACCCGGGCCAGGGTCGCGCGGCCGGGCTGGTCGGGGGTGCCGGACAGGCCCGCGGCCGCGCCCGTGGGGACGGACACACGACGGGGACCGAGCGCCCCGGCCGGTTCGTGCGCCTCGTCGAGAACGGTGATCAGGCGGGCCGCGTCGCTGCGCCAGATCCGGTCCACGACCTCTTCGGGATAGGTGTCCCACGCGACCGGCGACCAGTCGGGGCCCTGCTGCCGCGGGCCGCCGTGGAACAGCCGCGCCGCCAGCAGCGAGGCGGCCTCGTCGACCGTGCCCGGCTCCTCCAGCAGGTCGCAGGCGGGGCGCTCGCCCAGCCGCGACTCGAACCCCTCGGCCAGCCGGTCCCGCCGCGACAGCTCGGTCAGCGCCGCCACCACGCCCGCGTCCAGCCGGGACGGCCAGCGCCCCATCCGCCAGGCCGGCAGCGCCACCCGGGTCAGCAGCCGGTCCCAGCCCGCGTAGGCGAGGCCCACCTGCTCCTGGGCCACGATCCGCAGTCCGTAGTCGACCGCCTGGGCCCGCTCCGAGGCGGCGCCGGCCACCGCGCGCTCCATCTCGGCGGCATGCACGCGACAGGCGCGGAGCAGCAGCTTGGCGACCCAGCCGAGGAAGGCGTAGGCGGGCCGGCGTATCCATCCGGTGAGCGAGGGCTCGTGGGCCGCGGTGGCCACACCGGCCGCCGCGTCCAGCCCGCGTACGAAGCGGCGGGCCGCGGCGATGTCCGGATCGGCCGCGGGACCCGTGCCCGCCACGACCGGGGCGAGCAGCGCCCGCAGCTCGGCGACCCGCATCCACCACATGAAGGGCGAGCCGATCACCAGGGCCGGGGCCTGCGGCGGTGCCTTGCGGCGCGTGCCGTGGGTGCGGTCCTCCAGCCAGCTGTCGCAGTCCGGGGTCAGTTCTATCGCGGAGGGCACGGGCACCTGGAGGCGCACCGCGAGGTCCCGGACCATGCGGTAGAGGTCCGGGGCGGACTTCTCGGCGACCGGGACCGTGGGGCTCACGGCCGGTCGCGCCCGGACGACGACGGCCGCGACGCCGCCCGCGAGCAGCAGCACCAGCAGCGCGCCCCCGACCACCAGCCAGCGCAGGATCTCCGAGGTCTCGCCGACGATCCGGCCCGTCGCGCCGCCGACCAGCAGCACGACCGCCAGCGCGGCGGGCAGCAGCACCACCGCCAGCGCGATGCTGCGAATCCGCAGGACGGCCAGCGCGCGTGCCCGCGCGGCTCCTTCACCTGCTTCCCCGGCCAACGGTGTGCTCACCCCCAAGCTGCTGACGCGACTGCATGCCCCCACTGTCGCACCGCCCACGGACACCGCAATGCCGGTAGGGCCGATTGTGCGGTGGTCGTGCGCTCTCGCAGTGCGCTTGCGCCGCACCCTAGTTGGGCCCCGGGCTCACGTCAGCAGGATGGGCAAGCCATCACCCCTTGGAGTGGCCTTGCCCAGGGTTCAGCCCCTGGCGGCCTTTTCCGCGATATCCGAACGATGGTGCGAGCCCTTCAGGCCGATCCGGGCCACCGCCCGGTACGCGCGCTCACGGGCCTTGGTGAGGTCCGCCCCGGTCGCGGTGACCGACAGGACGCGGCCCCCCGCGCTCACCACCCGCCCGTCGGCGTCCGCCTTGGTACCCGCGTGCAGCACGTAGGCGTGCTCGTCCTCGGCGGCGACCTCGTCCAGACCGGTGATCGGGTCACCGGTCCGCGGCGTACCGGGGTAGTTCTCGGACGCGACCACGACGGTGACCGCGGCGCCCTCGCTCCAGCGCAGCGCGGGGAAGGCGGCCAGCCGGCCGGCCGCCGCGGCGCGCAGCAGCCCCGCCAGCGGGGTCTTGAGGCGGGCCAGCACGACCTGCGTCTCCGGGTCGCCGAAGCGCGCGTTGAACTCGATGACCCGCACACCGCGCGAGGTGATGGCCAGGCCCGCGTACAGCAGCCCGGAGAAGGGCGTGCCGCGGCGGCGCAGTTCGTCGACGGTCGGCTGGAGCACCGTGCGCTCCACCTCCTCGACCAGTCGCGGATCGGCCCACGGCAGCGGGCTGTACGCGCCCATGCCGCCGGTGTTGGGGCCCTCGTCCGCGTCGTGGGCGCGCTTGAAGTCCTGAGCGGGCTGGAGCGGCACCACGGTCTCGCCGTCGGTGACGGCGAAGAGCGAGACCTCCGGGCCGTCCAGGTACTCCTCGATCACGACCCGCTCGCAGGCGTTGGCGTGCGCCCGGGCGGCCTCCAGGTCGTCGGTCACCACGACGCCCTTGCCCGCGGCCAGGCCGTCGTCCTTGACGACGTACGGGGCGCCGAAGGCGTCCAGCGCCTCGTCGACCTCGGCGGGGGTGGTGCACACGTACGCGCGCGCGGTGGGCACCGCGGCCGCCGCCATCACGTCCTTGGCGAACGCCTTGGAGCCCTCCAGGGCCGCCGCCTCCCGCGAGGGGCCGAAGCAGTCGATGCCGCGGGCGCGCACCGCGTCCGCGACGCCCGCCACGAGCGGGGCCTCGGGGCCGACGATCACGAGGTCGGCCCCCAGCCGGGCCGCGAGGTCCGCGACCGCGTCCCCGTCCAGGGGATCCACCGCGTGCAGCCGCGCCACCTCGGCGATGCCGGCGTTCCCGGGGGCGCAGTGCAGCGCCGCCACGTCGGGGTCGAGGGACAGAGCGCGGCACAGGGCATGTTCGCGGGCACCGCCGCCGATGACAAGGACGTTCACGGCGCCAAGGGTATCGGCTGGCCACCGGCTCCCCCGTGCCCCTCCCGGCGCCCGCGGGCGTCACTCGTTCGGGTGCTGCCTGCGGGAGCCCATACCTGATCAAGCACCCCGTAAGGGCGGAATTACCGTCATCCACTTCGCAAGCTCAGCCGTTCGGCGGTAAGAAGGGGGCTCCGTCATCGACGTCACGAGGGAGCGTGCAGGTGAGCCAGCCGGACATGTATCCCGAGGAAGTACCTCGGGAGGAACCGAAACGGCGGGCGCTCCACCGGCAGCGGGAGGACCTGCGGGCACCCTCGTTCCCGCTGGGCGACTGGGGCGAGCCGGCGGAACGGCTGGAGGAGCTCTACCGCTGGGCCGAGGCGGAGGCGCTGCGCACGGTCGAGTGGTACCTCGCCGACCGCGTGCGCAAGCGGCTGTGGGCCAGGGGGCTGCGCGTCGCGGCCGCGCTGGCCGCCACCTCCGGCGCCGTCCTCGCCGTGACCGGCGCGGGGGTGCGCGACCGCTGGGCGTACGCCGCGCTGCTGCTGGCCGTCGTCTGCGTCGGCCTGGACCGCCATCTCGGCCTGACCGCCGGGTGGATGCGGGACGTGGCGACCGCCCAGGCCGTGCAGCGCCGTCTGGAGGCGCTGCGCTACGACTGGGCCTCGGAGTCCGTGCGCGAGGTGCTCGGCCCCACCGAGGGCACCGCGGCCGAGGCGGCCGAGCGCTGCCTGACGGTGCTGCGCCGCTTCTCCGAGGACGTCTCGGAGCTCGTACGGTCCGAGACCGCCGACTGGATGCTGGACTTCCGGGCCGGCGGCGCCCCCCTGCGCACGCAGTCCCTGACCTGGGGATGGGGCGCGCGGAGCCCGGACGGCGGTACGCCCGGCACCGGCGGGCGGTTCCCGCTGCTGCCGGGCGGCCGGCCGAACATGCCGCGCCAGCGGCCCCCGGAGGGGCCGCGCGCGGGCTGAACCGCAGCCCTGGAACGGCTAACTGAAGACGATCATCGAGCCCTGGCCGAGCGACCGGGTGGCCGCCGCGTGCAGCCCCAGCCACACGTGCCGCTCCCGAGCGAAGGGGCCGCCGTCGCCGGAAGCGGGCGCGGCGGCCGGCTCCTCCAGCTCGGTGGGCCCGGCCGGCGGCAGGGGCGGGGGCGGCGGGTTGAGCGGGTCGATGCCGATGACCGGCGCGACGAAGTCCAGCTCGCGCAGCAGCCCGTGGGCCGAGCCCAAGGGGCCGCCGCCCTCCAGCAGTTCGTCGTTGACCAGCGGGAAGGGGAAGTCCAGCGGCACATAGGCGCCGGCGTGGTCGTAGTGCCACACCAGGTGCGACTGCTGGGCGGTGGTCTCGAACATCTCCAGCAACTGCTCGTAGTCCCCGCCGAGTTCGTCGACGGGCGTGACGGCCAGGCCCTGGATCTGCAGCAGGTACGCCCTGCGCAGGAAGTGCAGCGCGTCGTAGTCGAAACCGGCGACCGGCGCGACGTCGCCGGACAGGCCGGGCATGTAGCTGTAGACGGGCACCGGTGGCAGACCGGCGTCGCTCAGTGCCTTGTCGTAGCGGGCGATTTCCTCGGCGAACGGGTTGTCCGGGCTGTGGCAGAGCACGTCCACCAGGGGAACCAGCCACAAGTCGCAGGCCACAGGCGCTCCAAGTCCTTCCGTGCGTGGTCGGGCCAGCGTAGTCGGCTAGGGGGCGGGGGGCCGACGCATCAGCGCGAGAGAGTGGTCGTTGAATTCCTCCATGATCCGCTGGGCGGTCTCCGGATCGCGCTTCTCGACCGCGCCCACCAGCTCCACGTGGTCCGCCCAGCACACCCCCTCCAGGGAGGTGCGGGCGCGCAGGAAGGGCACCTCGTACGCCCAGGTCTGCATGCGGATGCGGTCCAGGAACTCGGCGACATGGGCGTTGCCGGCCAGCGCGGTCAGCTCGCGCCAGAAACGGATGTCGTGGCCGATGAGCACGTCCAGCTCACCGGCGCGGGCCGCCGGTGCGGCGGCCTCCGCGCGGCGGCGGACGGAGGCGAGCGCGGCCGGTTCGACCTCCCGCATGCCGCGTGTGGCGATCCGCCGGAAGATCCCCTCCACGACCAGGGTGCGGGCTCCCACCATGGAGCGGAACTCGGATTCGGTGAAGCGGCGCACCTGGAAGCCGCGATGGTGCTCGACCTCGAGCAGTCCCTGCGCGGCGAGGTCGACCAGCGCCTCGCGCACGGGCGTCGCGGAGACCCCGTACAGCTCGGCGATCTCCTTCACGGTGAAGTGGCGTCCGGCGACCATGCGGCCGGTGAGCACCTCGTCGCGCAGAGCGTCGGCGATCTGCTGGCGCAGACTGCTCCGTCTGACGGGGCGCCCTGCGTCTGCACCATCCCGCATGCCCGGTGCCTCCCTCGGATGTGCGTGCGCCTGAATGCGCTTCACCCTATGCGAGGCCCGGCCGCGGGTGGTCGGCGCCTGTGGCGTCGGTCACGCGCGGCCGGTCCGGTTCAGACCGTGTGCTCGTCGGCGACCGACAGGGCCGCGTCGAGGAGCGCGAGGCCCTCCTTGGCCTCGGCCTCGGTGATGTTGCAGGCGGGCACCACATGGGTGCGGTTCATGTTCACGAACGGCCACAGACCGCTCTTCTTGCAGGCCGCCGTGAAGGCCGCCATGGGGGCGTTCGCCTCACCCGCGGCGTTGTACGGCACCAGGGGCTCGCGGGTCTCCCGGTCGCGCACCAGCTCCAGCGCCCAGAAGGCACCCAGGCCCCGCACCTCGCCGACCGACGGGTGGCGCCCGGCCAGTTCGCGCAGGCCGGGGCCGATGGTGTGCTCGCCGAGTTCGGCGGCCCTGGCGACCACGCCCTCGTCCTCCATCACGCCGATCGTGGCGACGGCCGCGGCGCAGGCCAGCGGATGGCCGGAGTAGGTCAGCCCGCCCGGGTAGGGGCGGGTGGCGAAGGTCGCGGCGATCTCCTCGCTGATGGCGACACCGCCGAGCGGCACGTAACCGGAGTTGACGCCCTTGGCGAAGGTCAGCAGGTCGGGGACGACGTCGAACTGCTCCGCGGCGAACCAGCTGCCGGTGCGGCCGAAACCGGCCATGACCTCGTCGAGGACGAGGACGATGCCGTACCGGTCGCAGATCTCGCGGACGCCCGCCAGATAGCCGGGCGGCGGCACCATGATGCCCGCCGTGCCCGGCACCGTCTCCAGCACGATCGCGGCGACGGTCTGCGGCCCCTCGAAGACGATCGTGTCCTCCAGGTGCTGCAGCGCGCGGTCGCGCTCCTGCTCCTCGGTCTCCGCGTGGAACGGCGAGCGGTAGAGGAACGGCGCCCAGAAGTGCACGACACCGGCCGAGCCGCTGTCCGACGGCCAGCGGCGCGGGTCGCCGGTCAGGTTGATCGCGGCGGCGGTGGCACCGTGGTACGAGCGGTACGCGGAGAGCACCTTGGGGCGGCCGGTGTGCAGCCGGGCCATCCGCACCGCGTTCTCGACGGCCTCGGCGCCGCCGTTGGTGAAGAAGATCTTGTTCAGGTCGCCGGGGGTGCGCTCGGCGATCAGCCGGGCGGCCTCGGAGCGCGACTCCACGGCGAAGGCCGGTGCGAAGGTGACGAGCTTCGCGGCCTGCTCCTGGATCGCGGCGACGACCTTGGGGTGCTGGTACCCGATGTTGGTGAACACCAGGCCGCTGGTGAAGTCCAGGTAGCGGTTGCCGTCGTAGTCCCAGAAGTACGCGCCCTCCGCCCCGGCGACCGCGAGCGGGTCGATCAGGCCTTGCGCCGACCAGGAGTGGAAGACGTGCGCGCGGTCGGCGGCCTTCACGGCGGCGCCGGTCTCGGGGTCTGCGTAAAGGGGGGTCATGGCCCCAAGGCTAAGCAGACGCCCGGACGGGGCCCCATTGGCACCCTGTATCCCAGTGGGCGGGCGCGCCGACAGGTTGTACGGCGCGCCCGCCCCTTCGTCCGGTGGGACCGCCCCGCGGGCCCCGGTGCGGCTACAGGAAGGAGTTGATCTCGATCGTCTCGGTCCGGCCGGGGCCGACGCCGATGGCCGAGATCGGGGCGCCCGACATCTCCTCCAGCGCCTTCACGTACGCCTGCGCGTTCTTCGGCAGGTCGGCGAAGGTCTTGGCCTTGGTGATGTCCTCGCTCCAGCCGGGCAGCGTCTCGTAGACCGGCTTCGCGTGGTGGAAGTCGGTCTGGCTGAAGGGCAGTTCCTCGACGCGCTTGCCGTCGATCTCGTACGCGACGCAGACCGGGATGCGCTCCCAGCCGGTCAGCACGTCGAGCTTGGTGAGGAAGAAGTCCGTGAGGCCGTTGACCCGCGTCGCGTAGCGCGCGATCACCGCGTCGAACCAGCCGCAACGGCGGTCGCGGCCGGTGGTGACTCCCCGCTCGCCGCCGATACGGCGCAGCGCGTCGCCGTCCTCGTCGAACAGCTCGGTCGGGAACGGGCCCGCGCCGACGCGGGTGGTGTACGCCTTCAGGATGCCGATGACCCGGCTGATCTTGGTGGGGCCGATGCCCGAACCCGTGCAGGCACCGCCCGCGGTCGGGTTGGACGACGTCACGAAGGGATACGTGCCGTGGTCGACGTCCAGAAGGGTGCCCTGGCCGCCCTCCAGGAGCACGACCTTGCCCTCGTCGAGGGCGGAGTTCAGGAGGAACGTCGTGTCCGCGACGTAGCCCCCGATCTGCTCGGCGTAGCCCAGGTACTCCTCGACGACCTGGTCGACGCTGATCGCCCGCCGGTTGAAGATCTTGACCAGGACCTGGTTCTTGTCGTGCAGCGCGGCCTCGACCTTCTGCCGCAGGATCGACTCGTCGAAGAGGTCCTGCACCCGGATGCCCACGCGGTTGATCTTGTCCGCGTACGCCGGGCCGATACCGCGGCCCGTGGTGCCGATCCTGCGCTTGCCGAGGAAGCGTTCCGTCACCTTGTCCAGGGTCTGGTGGTACGGCGTGATCAGGTGCGCGTTGCCGCTGATGAGGAGCTTGGACGTGTCGACGCCGCGCTCGTTCAGCCCGCTCAGCTCGGAGAGCAGGACCGCCGGGTCGACGACGACGCCGTTGCCGATCACGGGGGTGCACCCGGGCGAGAGGATTCCGGAGGGCAGAAGGTGCAGCGCGTACTTCTGGTCACCGACCACCACCGTGTGGCCGGCGTTGTTGCCGCCCTGGTAGCGCACCACGTAGTCCACGGATCCACCGAGCAGGTCGGTGGCCTTCCCCTTGCCCTCGTCACCCCACTGAGCACCGAGCAGCACAAGTGCGGGCACAGGCGTACACCCCTTCCGGGCGGGGCATGTCCAACGTGGCTCCCCATGGCGGGGAGAGCGGTCGGACCGGTGCCCCGGAATAGACGAAGCCCCTGGCGCAAGGCAGCGCAAGGGGCTCTTGCACCGAGATGTTACCTGAGGAAGGACCAAGGTGTCGGCTCAGCGACCGGTCGGGCAACCCCTGCTCGTGGTCATCGACCCCGCCGCCCGTGTGATGGACGGCGAATCCGTACGCATCGCGAAGGATGTGCTGTGCGGGGGATCGCCCTCCGTGAAGATCGCACTTCCGGAGTCCGAGGAAGAGGCCGTACGGGTGTTGGAGCACCGGGGGCGGCGGCGCCCGGTCGTGGTCGGCGACGACGCGGCGCTGCTGCGGACCGTACGGGCCCTGCACGGGGCGCGGGCACTGGGCGAGGCGGTGGTCGGACTGGTCCCCGTCGGACGGAGCACCGCCCTGGCCCGCGCCCTGGGCGTGCCCGGCGGCGCGGTGAACGCAGCACGCGCCGTGCTCGACGGGGCCGAACGGGAACTTGACCTCCTGCTCGACGACAGCGGCGGCATCGTGCTGGGGGCCCTGCGCATCTCCTCCGCGACCCCGGCATGGCTGATGCCCGTCGAACGGCGCGCCCGCTCGCTCGCCCGCACGTTGAGCCTGCACGGCCACCCCGCGGGGCTCGCCATGCGCGGCGTGCAGCGGCTGCGCGTCGAGGCCGACGGGGTCGTCCTGGCCGACCTGGACGACTGCGTCGAGGAGGTGTCCGTCTCCATGGCCGCCCCCGGCATCGCCGAGGTCCTCGTCCGCCGCGACGGCGCCGCCCCGGCCGGCCCGGTGCACGCCCGCACGGTCACGGTCTCCGGGCGCGACTTCCGCTACACCGCGGACGCGGCGAGCGCGGGACCGGTCCGGCGACGCACCTGGACGGTGATGCCGGGCGCGTGGCGCCTGACGGTGCCGCGGGGTTTTTGATTGTGAAGGCTCGGTTCGCCTCCGGTTCGCCTTTTTGGAGGCTCGGTTCGCCTCCGGTCGCTCAGCCGGTGTCGACAGTCGACCGTGCTCGCCTACTCGTTCCTCGCAGGCTCCGCGCGCTCTCATTTTCGACACCGGCCGCTCCCTTCGGCTCACTCGCCGCGCACACATCGGCCCGCTCGCCGGAACAGCGTCCGAACGGGGCCCGTGCGCTTTCCTTGCGCCGCAGCCGTCGGCCGTGGGCTGATTCGGGCACGCGACCCGGGCGGCACCGGGGCTAGAGGAGGCCGCTTTCGCGGAGGTCGGACTTGTGCTCGCGCCAGCGGTCCATCAGGTCGACGATCTCCTTCTGGAGGAAGTCGAAGAAGGCGGCGGTCTCCGCGATGCGGCGGCCGGCGGGGGTGTCGGGGCCGACGGCCTCGATGCCGTCGCGGAGGGTGCCCTCCCAGCGGGCGAGGATGCGGTCGCGGCGGGTGAAGGTCTCGTACCACTGGTCGCTGTGCACGCGGTAACGCTCGCGCCGGGAGCCGGGCTCGCGTTCGCGGGTCAGCATGCCGACCTGGGAGAGGTAGCGGACCGCGCCGGAGACCGCGGCGGGGCTGGCCTGGAGGCGTTCGGCCAGTTCGGCGGCGCTGAGCATGCCGGTGTCGGAGGCGAGCAGCGCCGCGAAGACGCGGGCGGCCATGCGCTGCATGCCGGCCTCGACCAGTTCCGCCGCGAACCGTTCGACGAACGTCATCGGCTCGATGGATCGCTCTGCCACCTCTATCGCCTCCCGTCCGGAGTTTATACGGTTCCTTATCTTCACAAATTCGTGAAGCTACTGTACGTTCACAATCATGACGAAGGCAATCAGTGTGGCCGGACTCCACAAGTCCTTCGGCCGCACGCACGCACTGGACGGCCTGGACCTGGCCGTCGAGACGGGCGAGGTGCACGGCTTCCTCGGGCCCAACGGGGCGGGGAAGTCCACGACCATCCGGGTCCTGCTGGGGCTCCTGCGCGCGGACAGCGGGGGCGCCCGGCTGCTGGGCGGGGACCCGTGGCGGGACGCGGTGGCCCTGCACCGGCGGCTGGCCTACGTCCCCGGTGACGTCACGCTCTGGCGCAACCTCAGCGGCGGCGAGGTCATCGACCTGCTCGGGCGGCTGCGCGGCGGGCTGGACCAGGCACGCAGGGGTCAGCTGCTGGAGCGCTTCGAGCTGGACCCGACGAAGAAGGGCCGCGCCTACTCGAAGGGCAACCGGCAGAAAGTCGCGCTCGTCGCCGCGTTCGCCTCCGATGTGGAACTGCTGATACTCGACGAACCCACCTCCGGGCTGGACCCCCTGATGGAGGAGGTCTTCCGGGAGTGTGTCCGGGAGGAGCGCGACCGCGGGCGCACGGTGCTGCTGTCCAGTCACATCCTCAGCGAGGTCGAGGCGCTGTGCGACCGGGTGAGCATCATCCGCAAGGGACGCACCGTCGAGACCGGGAGCCTGGCCGAGTTGCGGCATCTCACCCGGACCTCGGTCACCGCCGAGCTCGCCGGGCCGGTCGCGGCCCTGGACGGGATGCCCGGCGTGCACGACCTGGACGTCCGGGGGAACCGGGTGAAGCTCCAGGTCGACGCGGGGGAACTCAACGCGGTGCTGCGGCGGTTGAGCGAGGCCGGGGTGCGCAGCCTGACCAGCACGCCGCCCACGCTGGAGGAGCTGTTCCTGCGGCACTACGAGACCGGCGACGGCGACACCGCGGGCATGGCGGAGGCGGCGCGGTGACGCGGCCGGACGCACTCGCCGGGACGGCGGTGCTCACGCGCCTCGCGCTCCGCCGCGACCGGATCATGATCCCGGCGTGGACGGTGCCGATCGCCCTGCTCGTCGTCTCCACCGCCTCGGCCTTCGGCTCGCTGTACGACACCGCCGCCAAGCGCGCCGAGGTCGCCGCGAGCACCGCGGGCAACGCCTCGCTGCGGGCCCTGTACGGACCCGTCTTCGACACCGGCATCGGCGGGCTGACGGCCTGGCGCATGATGGCCTTCGGCGCCGCCGCCACCGGGCTGATGGCCGTGCTCCTGGTCGTCCGGCACACGCGTGAGGAAGAGGAGGAGGGCCGGCTGGAACTCGTCGGCGCGGGGGCCGTGGGTCGCCGGGCGCCGCTGGCCGCCGCCCTGCTCACCGGTTGCGGGGCCTCCGTCGCGCTCGGCGTCCTGGTCACGCTGGGACTGCTCGGCCACGGCGCGCTCGGGGCCCTGGCCTTCGGAGGCGCCTTCGCGGGCGCGGGCTGCGCCTTCGCCGCCGTCGGCGCGGTCGCCGCGCAGCTCACCGAGAGCGCCCGCGCCGCGCGGGGCATCGGCGGCGCCGTGCTCGGGCTCGCCTTCCTGGTGCGCGCCGCGGGGGACGGCGGCTCCGGCACCCTGACCTGGCTCTCCCCGCTCGGCTGGGCCGAGAACATACGCCCCTACGGCGGCGAACGCTGGTGGGTGCTCGCGCTGTTCGCCGGGTGGGTCGCCGGGCTCGTCGCCCTCGCGTACGCCCTGGTGGCCCGACGGGACATCGACGCCTCCCTCATCCCGTCGCGTCCCGGACCCGCCGCGGCCGGTCCCCGGCTGCGCGGTGTGCAGGGCCTGGCCTGGCGGTTGCAGCGCGGCTCCCTGTGGGGCTGGGCGTTCGGCTTCGCCGTGGGCGGCGCCACGCTCGGCGCGCTGGCCGACGGGGCCACCGACCTGGTGCGCGGCAATGCGCAACTCGCCGACGTCATCCGGAAGATGGGCGGGGCGTCGGGCCTCGTCGACTCCTATCTCGCCTCGATGAGCGGCGTGATGGGCATGATCGCGGCCCTCTATGCCGTCCAGGCCGTCCTGCGGCTCCAGGGTGAGGAGAACTCCGGCCGCGCCGAACCCGTTCTCGCCACCGGGGTCGGCCGGGTCCGCTGGGCCGTGAGCCACACGCTGCTCGCCGCCGGCGGGTGCGTGCTACTCATGCTGGTCTCCGGGCTCACCATGGGCCTCGGCTACGGGGTGACCGCTGGGGACGCGGGCCGTCAGATGGTGCGGCTGACCGGCGCGGCGCTGGTGCAGCTGCCCGCCGTGTGGTGCGTGGCGGCGGTCGCGCTCCTGCTGTACGGCGCCGTTCCCAAGGCCGCGGTGGCGAGTTGGGGCGTGGCCTCGCTGACCCTGGGGATCGGGCTGTACGGACCGGCGCTGAAGCTGTCGCCCTGGGTGATGGACCTGTCGGTCTTCACGCACCTTCCCAAGGCGCCGTCCGCGGAGGTCACCGCGGGCCCGCTGGTGCTGCTCACCGTGCTGGCGCTCGCCCTGGGCGCGGCCGGACTCACGGCCCTGCGCCGCCGGGACCTCACCGCGTGACGTCACGGCGGCGGCGCACCCCCGCCGCCCGGGAGAACCGGGCGGCCGGGGGCGCGCCGGCGTTCAGCAGCTGACGCGCAGTTCCCGCAGGCCGCGGATGACATATCCCTCGTTCCAGGCCGGTTCCGCCACCAGTTCCAGCCGCGGCGCGCGCCGCAGGAGGGCCGAGAAGGACGCGGCGAGTTCGATGCGGGCCAGGGGTGCGCCGAGGCAGTAGTGGATCCCGGCGCCGAAGGTGATGTGCGGGTTGTCGGGCCGCGTCAGGTCCAGGCTGTCCGGGTCGGCGAACCGCTCGGGGTCGCGGTTGGCGGACCCGAACAGCAGGGCCACCTCGCTGCCGCGCGGGATAACGGTGCCGCCGACCTCGATGTCGTCCAGCACCCAGCGCTCGAACATCTGCAACGGGGTGTCGAAGCGCAGCAGTTCCTCGATCGCGGTCGGCAGCAGCTCCTCCGGCGCCGCGCGCAGCGCCGCCAGCTGCTCGGGGTGCCGGAACAGCGTCCACCAGCCGTTCCCGGTGGTGTTGACCGTCGCCTCGTGCCCGGCGTTCAGCAGCAGCACACAGGTGGAGATCATCTCCTGCTCGCTGAGCCGGTCCCCCTCGTCATGCGCCGCGATCAGCGCGCTGATCAGGTCCTCGCCGGGGGCCTTGCGCCGCTCGGCGATCAGTTCGCGCAGGTACTCGGAGAACTCCACGCTCGCCCGGACCGCCCGTCGGGCGGCCTCCTCGGTCGGGTTGAGCTCGAACATCCCGACGATGTCCGCGGACCACGGCCGCAGCAGATGCCGGTCGCGGGCCGGTATCCCGAGCATCTCGGCGATGACGGCGACCGGCAGCGGTTCGGCGACGGCGGCGATCAGGTCGCCGCCGCCCTCGGCGACCAGCCGCTCGACGAGTTCGCCGGCCAGCCGCTGGACGGTCGGGGTGAGGCGTTCGACGGTGCGCGGGGTGAAGGCCTTGGAGACCAGCCGCCGGATGCGGGTGTGGTCCGGGGCCTCCAGGTCCAGCAGGCCGTTGCCGTTGAGCACGGTGAAGGGCTCGTGCTCGGGCGGCGGCGGGGTGCGCCCGAAGTCCTCGTGGCTGAAGCGGTGCAGGTAGGTACGGCCGAGGCGGCGGTCCCGCAGCAGTGCGCTGACGTCCGCGTAGTGCGGGATCAGCCACTGGCCGCTGGGCTCGAACCAGTGCGCGCGGCCCTCCGCCCGAAGCCGGGAGTACGCCGGGTAGGGGTCGGCCACGAACTCGGCCGACCAGGGATCGAAGGCGGTCGCAGGGCTGCTCATGTGCGGAGACTACCCTCCGTCCCGTCAGCCGCCAGGGGTGACCAGCCGCGCCTCGTACGCGAAGACCGCCGCCTGGGTCCGATCCCGCAGCCCGAGCTTCACCAGTACCCGGCTCACGTGGGTCTTCACCGTGGACTCCGCGACGACCAGGTGCCCGGCGATCTCCGCGTTGGACAGTCCCTGGGCGACCAGCACCAGCACCTCGGTCTCACGCTCCGTGAGGTCGCCGACGCGCTCCTGGGTCGGTGGCCGCGGTGTGCCGAGCCGGTTGAACTCGGTGATGAGCCGGCGGGTGATCGCCGGGGCCAGCAGGGCGTCCCCGGCGGCGACGACCCGCACCCCGTCGGCGAGCTGGCGCGCGGAGGCGTCCTTGAGCAGGAAGCCCGACGCGCCCGCCCGCAGCGCCTGGTAGACGTACTCGTCCAGGTCGAAGGTGGTCAGTACGAGCACCTTGGCATCGGCGTCCGCGGCGACGATCTCGCGGGTCGCCTCCAGCCCGTTCATCTCGGGCATGCGGATGTCCATCAGGACCACGTCCGGCCGCAGCGCGGCGACCTGCTCGACCGCCTGCCGGCCGTCGACCGCCTCGCCGACCACCTCGATGTCCGGCTGCGCGTTGAGCAGCACCGAGAACCCCTCGCGGACCATCATCTGGTCGTCCGCGATCAGCACCCGGATGGTCTTCCCGGTCATGCCCGCTCCCCGGGGACCGGGATGAAGACCGCGATCTCGTAGCCGCCGTCGTCGGTGGTCCCGTCGGTCATCTCGCCGCCGAGCATCGTCACCCGCTCCCGCATGCCGGTGATGCCGTGGCCGGCGCCCGGCGAGGGCTTGAGGAGGCCGCGCGGCGGCCCGTTGAGGACCCGCAGGCCGATCCCGCCGAGGACGTAGGAGATCTCGACCCGGGCGGCGGCGCCCGGCGCGTGCCGCAGCGTGTTGCTCAGCCCCTCCTGGATGATCCGGTACGCCGACAGCTCGACGCCCTGCGGCAGTTCGCGCACCGCGCCGGTGACCGTCTTCTCCACCTGGAGCCCTGCCTCGCGCACGTTGGCGATCAGCCGGTCGAGGTCGGCGAGGGTCGGCTGCGGCGCGTCCGGGGCCTGGTAGTCCTCCGCCCGTACGACACCGAGCACCCGGCGCAGTTCGGTGAGGGCGATGACGGCGTTCTCGCGGATGATCGCGAAGCTCTGGGTCAGCTCCTCGGGCGGGTTCTCGACGCGGTAGGGGGCGGCCTCCGCCTGGATGGCGATCACCGACATGTGGTGGGCGACGACGTCGTGCAGTTCGCGGGCGATGGTCGTGCGCTCCTCCAGCAGCGTGCGCCGGGTGCGCTCGACCTCGGTGACGGCGACCTGCGCGGCCACCTCCTTGCGGGAGTCGCGCAGCCCGCGCACCGCCGCCACGACGAACAGCACGACCCCGGACAGGAAGATCATGATGAACGGGTCGGCCCCGTACCAGTCCGCCCAAGAGCTGAAGGCGAGCGCCAGCAGCGCGGTGAGCAGCCACATCTCGGCGGCCACCCGCGGCCGGGTGCGCGCCGCCACCACCCCCATCACCACCAGGTGCGAGACGAACCCGGTGTCCGTCCACGGCCCTGTGGACGACCAGCCGGAGTACAGCAGCGCCGTCACGAACGTCGCCCCGAACGACAGCCACCAGGCGCCGATCGGCCGGAACATCGTCGTCAGCAGCGGCACCCCGGCGAGCAGCGCGGCCAGCACGCCGCCGAGCCCGGCGTAGCCCTCCGTCGCCGTCAGCATCAGCAGCACCGTGAAGCCGGTCAGCGTCGCGTGCGGCAGCCAGCGGGCGTAGCCCCGGAACCGGCGCGGCACCAGGCCGAGCAGGGGGTGCCCGTCACGGAGCGGCGCCATCGGATGGAAGGCGAAGGCGTCGGTTATCAGGTCCCGTCGCAGCCCCTGAAGGGCGCCCCGCGCCATGCGGAGCTCGGTCCGCAGCGTGGTCTGGCTTGTCTCGGTCACGTTCTCACCGTAGGGATCGCTCCGTTCGCCGTCGTCACCGCAGAAGATGACGTCCGGGCATCCGTCTCAAGTACGACACGGGCGTCACCAGGCCAGTTGCGCGATCTCCTCGGCGACCACGGCCGCCGCGTCGGCGTCCGGGTCGATGACCGGGAAGTGGCCCACGTCCGCCAGCAGCGTCAGCTGCGCCTCCTCGCCCGCCTTGGCCGTCGCGGTCACGAAGGCCTCCGCCACCCGCGGCGGCACCACGGTGTCGGCGCTGCCGTGCACGACGGCCACCGGGATGCCGGTGGGCAGCAGCGCGGCCGGGTCGGTCTCGGGGCCGCGCGACGCCAGCTGCTCCGGGCCGCCGAGCAGTTCCGCGACCGCGCCGGAGCACACGTCCAGCTCCACCGCCGTCGTGAAGTCCGCCAGGGGCGACAGCGCGACCACCCCGCGCAGCGGGGCGGGCGCCGGGCGGTGCCAGCGCGACTCCGGCGGCAGTACGTGCCGCGCCGCCGCCCACAGCGCGAGGTGGCCACCGGCGGAGTGCCCGGCGAGCACGATCCGCCGGGGGTCCACGGCCTGCGGGCCCAGGGCCGCCACGGCCAGGTCCGGCACGGCGTCCACGGCGGCGGCCACGTCGTCGAAGGTGTCCGGCCAGCGCCCTGCCGCCGAACCGCCGTTGCCCCGGCGGTACTCCACCGAGGCCACGGCGAAGCCGCGCCGCGCCAGGAACGCCGCGAGCGGCGAGACGTGCCTCCTGTCGTACGCGGTCCGCCAGGCGCCGCCGTGGAAGAACACCACGAGCGGCCCAGGCCGCCCCTCGGCGGCGCCGGCCGGACGGTGGAAGTCGATGATCTGGTCGGGGTGTTCGCCGTACGCGGCGGTGGCGTCCGGCGCCACGGGGGCGTGCCCCAGCGCCGACGCCTCCTCGGCGGCGTCCCGCAGCGCGGCCCCCTCCCCCGCCCCGGCGACGCCGGCCGCGGTGGACTCGCTCGGCCCGGAAGCCGTCTCCGGCCGGCCGGCGGAGACGGGGGGCGGGGTGGGGTCGTGCATGCTTACCGGCTTCCTTCGAGGACCTCGGCGAGGACCCGCGCCGCGCGCTCCGCGTCCGCGAACCTCGTGTACAGCGGGGTGAATCCGAAGCGGAGGATATCCGGCTCCCGGAAGTCCCCCACCACGCCCCGGGCGATGAGTTCGGTCATCACCGCGCCCGCGCCGGCGCACCGCAGGGCGACCTGGCTGCCGCGTTCGGCGTGCGCGGCCGGGGTCACCGCGGTGACAGCCCCCGCCGGGACGTACGCGGCCACGCACTCCAGGAAGAAGTCGGTCAGGGCCAGGCTCTTGGCCCGCACCGCGCCCAGCGACACGCCGTCCCAGACGTCGAGGGCCGTGTCCAGCGCCAGCAGCGACAGGATCTCCGGGGTGCCGACCCGGCCGCGGACGCTGCCGTCGGCGGGACGGTAGGCGGCCTCCATCGCGAACGGGTCGCGGTGGGAGTTCCAGCCCGGCAGCGGCGAGTCGAAGCGCGGTTGCAGGTCGCGGCGGACGTAGAGGTACGCGGGTGCGCCCGGGCCGCCGTTGAGGTACTTGTACGTGCAGCCGACCGCCAGGTCGACGCCGTGCTCGTCCAGGCCCACCGGCAGCGCCCCGGCCGTGTGGCACAGGTCCCAGACCACCAGCGCGCCGGCGGCGTGGACCGCGGCGGTGGTGCCCGGCAGGTCGTTGAGCCGGCCGGTGCGGTAGTCGACGTGGTTGACCAGGACGACGGCGGTGCGCGGGCCGGCCGCGGCGGCGATGCCGTCGGCGTCGACCGCGCGGATCGAGCAGCCGGTCATCCGGGCGGCGGACTCCGCGATGTAGCCGTCGGTGGGGAACGTCGTGGCGTCGACCAGCACCTCGGTGCGGGCCGGGTCGGCCTGCTGGGCCATCCGAACGGCACCCACGACGGCCTTGAAGACGTTGACGCTGGTGGAGTCGCCGACCACGACCTGGCCGGCGGCGGCGCCGACCAGCGCGCCGACACGGTCGCCGATCCGCTCGGGCGCCGTCCACCAGCCGCTCTCGTCCCACGAGCGGATGCGCAGCGCGCCCCACTCGCGCGCGATGACGTCCGCGATCCGGTCCGGCACCCCGGCGGGCAGCGCGCCCAGCGAGTTGCCGTCCAGGTAGATCACGTCGTCCATCACGAAGCGGTCGCGGACCTTGGCCAGTTCGTCGGCGGTGTCGAGGCGCAGCGCCTTCGCCGCCGGGGACTCGGAGTCGGACTCGGACTCGGGGAGGTGCGGATTGTCAGACATGGCTGCGGGCCGTCCAGAGCTCGGGGAACACGTTCTTCGTGGCGCGCTTCTCCAGCCAGGCGACCCCCGCGGAGCCGCCCGTGCCGGTCTTGGCACCCATCGCGCGGCGGGTGGCGACCAGGTGGTCGTTGCGCCAGCGCCAGACCAGTTCGGCGACCTCGGTCAGCGCCTCGCCGAGCCGCACCAGGTCGGCGTCCTGGTCGCCGGAGTAGATCTCCTGCCAGGCCCGCTCGACGGCCGGATCGCCCTCGTACCGCTGGGACAGGTCGTCCCGCGCCGGGATCGCGTGCCCGCGCCGCGCCAGCAGGCGCAGCACCTCGTCGTACAGGCTCGGCTCGTGGAGCGCCTTCTCCAGCTCGGCGTGGACGCGCGGCGAGCCGCGGTGCGGCACCAGCATGGAGGACGACTTCTCGCCGAGGAGGAACTCCATGCGCCGGTACATCGCGGACTGGAAGCCGGAACCCTCACCGAGCGCGGCGCGGTAGGCGTTGAACTGCGCCGGGGTGAGGTGCGCGATCGGCTCCCAGGAGGCGTTCAGCGACTCCAGTTCGTACGTGCTGCGCTTGAGCGCCGCCAGCGCCGTCGGCAGGTCGTCGGCGGCCAGCGCCCGGGAGGCGGTCTCCCACTCGTGCACGATGACGGTGAACCACAGCTCCATGACCTGGGTGGTCACCAGGAAGACCATCTCGCCGGGGTCGTCGGAGCGGGGCTGCTGGAGATGGGTGAGGACGTCCGCCTGGACGTAGTCCTCGTACGGGGTCGTTCCCTCGAAGTCCAGGTGCGGGGCCTCGGGGGCCGCCTGGGAAACATCGGGGTGGTGGGACATCGGTGTCTCCGTGAATACGAGCTACCGGGTAGCGGTCTGCCCCCCGCCGTACGACGGCGGGCCCCGGTCCCCTCGGGCCGGCGCTCACGCGCGTGCCGGACCCATCGCGCATCATGCGTGGTCGGGGCCCGGTCCGGCAAGCCCCTCCCACCTGCCGCGATGGTCCTGGCTCGGCCGTTCCGGGCCCCGCGGGCATCAGCCCAGGGTGTCCGCGGCGGTCGGGGAGGAGTCCCGCAGGAAGGTCGAGCAGCGCTCGTACTCCTCCTTCTCGCCGATCGACTGCGCGGCCCGCGCCAGCGCGTGCAGGGCGCGCAGGAAGCCGCGGTTGGGCTCGTGCTCCCAGGGCACCGGGCCGTGGCCCTTCCAGCCGTTGCGGCGCAGGGCGTCCAGGCCGCGGTGGTACCCGGTGCGCGCGTAGGCGTACGACTCGACGACCCGGCCGCCGGCGAAGGCATCGTCCGCCAGCTCGGCCCAGGCCAGGGAGGACGTCGGGTACTTCGCGGCGACATCCGCGGCGGCCGCCCCGGAGGCGAGCAGCTCGCGCGGCTCGGGGTCGTCGGGCAGGTGGGTCGGGGGCGGTCCCCCGAGCAGGTTCTCGTGAATGGCCATGGGCCCCAGTATGGCCGGGGCCCGGCCCCTCCTCGTGGAGGGACCGGGCCCGGTGGCGGTGCCGTGCGCGCGGGCGACGGCTACTTCATGCGGGTACCGGCGGAACGCAGGTCGCCGCAGGCCTCGACGACGCGGGCGGCCATGCCGGCCTCGGCCGACTTGCCCCAGGTGCGCGGGTCGTACTGCTTCTTGCTGCCGACCTCGCCGTCGACCTTCAGCACACCGTCGTAGTTGCGGAACATGTGCTCCACGACCGGGCGGGTGAAGGCGTACTGGGTGTCGGTGTCGATGTTCATCTTGACGACGCCGTTCTCCAGCGCCGTGGCGATCTCCTGCTTGGTGGAGCCGGAGCCGCCGTGGAAGACGAACCAGAACGGCTCCTGCTTGCCGTACTTGGCGCCCACGCCCGCCTGGAGGTCCTTCAGGAGCTCGGGGCGGAGCACGACGTTGCCCGGCTTGTAGACACCGTGCACGTTGCCGAAGGAGGCGGCGAGCAGGTAGCGGCCCTTCTCGCCCAGGCCGAGGGCCTCGGCGGTGCGCAGCGCGTCCTCGACGGTGGTGTAGAGCTCGTCGTTGATCTCGTGGGAGACGCCGTCCTCCTCACCGCCGGTGGGGGTGATCTCCACCTCGAGGATGATCTTCGCCTTGGCGGCCTCGGCCAGCAGCTCCTGCGCGATGGCGAGGTTGTGGTCGAGGGTCTCGGCGGAGCCGTCCCACATGTGCGACTGGAACAGCGGGTTGCGGCCGGCGGCCACGCGCTCCTGCGAGATCTTCAGCAGCGGGCGCACATAGCCGTCGAGCTTGTCCTTCGGGCAGTGGTCGGTGTGCAGCGCGACGTTGACCGGGTACTTCTCCGCGACGATGTGCGCGAACTCGGCGAGCGCCACCGAACCGGTGACCATGTCCTTGTTGTACTGGCCGCCGAGGAACTCGGCGCCGCCCGTGGAGATCTGGACGATGCCGTCGCTCTCCGCCTCCGCGAAGCCGCGCAGCGCGGCGTGCAGGGTCTGGGTCGAGGTCACGTTGATGGCCGGGTAGGCGAACCTGCCTGCCTTCGCCCGGTCGAGCATCTCGCTGTAGATCTCGGGGGTTGCGATGGGCATTGTGTCCGCTCCTTGTGATGTGCGGGTTGTTCGGTGAGTGACCCTGACCTGGGATCGACGTCATCGTCGCCCCCATCTTGGCAGACGACCGCATCAGCTCCACACTATGCGCACCGCGGACATACGTCAGGGGTCGGTGGTTTCACGTGAAACCACCGACCCCTGATGAAAACCCCAGCTCAGGACGGGAGTCAGGCCAGATCGAGGTCCTCGAGACCGAAGGCCTTGAGGTACGGAAGACCCGCCTCCGCGATGGCCGGCGCGGCGCCGCGCTCGACGATCACGGCGACCGCGACCACCTCGGCGCCGGCCTCGCGGGCGGCCTCCACGGCGGTCAGCGGGGAGCCGCCGGTGGTGGAGGTGTCCTCCACGACCAGCACCCGGCGGCCCGCGATGTCCGGGCCCTCGATGCGGCGCTGCATACCGTGCGCCTTCTGCGCCTTGCGGACCACGAACGCGTCCAGCTTCCGGCCGCGCGCGGCGGCGGCGTGCAGCATCGAGGTGGCGACCGGGTCGGCGCCCAGGGTGAGCCCGCCGACCGCGTCGAAGTCCAGGTCGGCGGTGGTGTCCAGCATGACCTGGCCGACCAGCGGGGCGGCCTCGGCGTCCAGCGTGATCCGGCGCAGGTCGATGTAGTAGTCGGCCTCGAGGCCCGACGACAGGGTCACCTTGCCGTGCACCACGGCCTTGTCCTTGATCTGCCGCAGCAGGGCTTCACGCGCGTCGCTCATGGTCGCGAGCCTATCCGAGCCGTTCCCAGGCCCAGGTCGCGCGCATCTCCAGCGGCTCGATCGGGGTCACCAGCCGCGGGTCGGTGTTGAGGCCGTTGGGCGGACCGGACTGCGGCTCGACGCAGACCGCCTCGGGCTGCTCGTCGTACAGCACCACCCACGGGGCCGGGCTGGTGACCCGCAGCAGCAGCTCACCCGGCCAGGTCAGCGTCACGTCCACACCGTCCGGCATGCCGAAGCAGTCGTCCCACGGGCGCGGCTTGGGGTCGACCCGGCGCCCGGTGGGCAGGTGGTCCTCGCCGCGCTCCTCCATCCAGCCGGGGGAGAACGCGATCTCAGCGTCCTGGCCGCCGCTGCCGAGGTTGCGCAGGAACCAGGGGTGCCAGCCGGCCTGGGCGGGGAAGGAGTCGCCGGTGGTCTCCACGCTCATGGTGAGCTCGGCGTGGTCCTCGGCGAGCACAAAACGCTGGGTGACCCGGCCCTTGTACGGCCAGGGCTCGGCCAGGTCGAAGTAGAAGCTGGCCTCGGTGGCGGTGCCGCCCGGTGCCTGCGCCCACGCGGTGTGCCGGCCGGTGCCGTGGATGGCGTGCGGGCCGGCGTCGCGGGGCAGCTGATGCAGCACGCCGCCGTTGCGGAACTGCCCGTCCCGGGTGCGGCCGCACCACGGCACCATCGGGAACGAGCCGAATTTCTCGCCCTGCCTGAGCAGCTCCACGCCGTCGACGGTCAGCGAGGCGACACGGCAGCCGCGATCCGGGTGGATCGTCAGCCGTGCCTGTCCTGCCTCGAGTTGGACTGCGTTCTCGTCGGTTCGCCCGTCATGGGTCTGGTCCGTGGCCACGCACCAGACCCTACGGGAACGACCGCCTGCGGCGCCTCAGCACGCGCCCCGCGACCACCGCCGACAGCAGCAGGGCTGCCGCGGCCGGGGCATAGCGGCGCAGCGACGCCGTGGCCGAACCGTTCTGCGGGGCCGGCACGGGGGCGTACCGGCCGCGCGGCGGGGCGTGGTCGACCTCCTCGGCACTGCGGCCGATGAGGGTGCGGCGCGCGTAGGCGGCCTCGGCGGGCAGATCGATCCCGGCGGGGTCCTCCGGGACGTCGGGGACCCGGCCGATGGGGCCGATGCCGTCGATGTCGTCGTCCTCGTCGTCGAGATCGCCCGCGAGGTCGTCGTCGAGCTGCTCGGCGGCGTCGCCGGGTTCCCCGGGCTCCCCGGGAGCGCGGGCGTCGCGGGTCTCGTGCACGTCGTGCACGGTGAACTCGTCGACCTGCGCGGGCAGGTCCTCCTCGGCGAGGTCCACCAGGCCCGCGACCTCCTCGATGCCCGCCCCGGCCGGCTCCAGGTCGGAGGTGAGGGCGGCGGCGAAACGGTCCAGCAGCCGTACCCCGGCGGCCGCCGCCACGGCGTCGTCGTACTCCGCGAGCCGCCCGTCGGCCTGCGCCCCGCCGGTGAAGGTCAGCAGCGTCCCGCCCGACACGGCGTCCACACCGACCTCCAGCGCCAGCTTGACCGTGCCGGCACCGCGGGCCTCCACCGCCTCGCCCTCGACGGACAGGCCGCCGCCGCGCGGGGCCAGCCGGAGGGTGCCGCGGTAGGTGATCGTCGAACCGCCGATGCGGAGCCTCAGCCGGCCGGCAAGGCCCTCGGCGGCACCTGCGTCGCGCTGGAGGCCGGGAACGCAGCGGGCGACGCGCTCCAGGTCGGCGAGCGCCTGGCGAATGGTTTCGGCCGGAAACGGAACGAACACCTCATGCGGCTCCATGCGGGCGAGCCTAATAGCCCCCGGCGCGATCCGTCGGGCGATCGGGCCGGGTTCGCGCCCCCGGGTGCCGCCCACGAGCGCCTGACGGCACACACCCGACCCGGGGCACCCCGCCTCACGCACCCGCGCGGCGGCCCGGGGCGGCTCGTACGCGGATGCGTCAACCTGCCGGCAGCAGATCACGCACGGCAGCCGCGAGCGACACTCACCCAACCCCGGTCGGCCCGCACGCGGACGCATCAACGCGGACGGCGGCAGATCACGCACCACGGACACGCCCGCCCGGCCCGGGTCAGTCTCTATGCGGATGCACCCATGTGGTTCGCGGCAGATCGCGGCACCGCAGACGCACCCGCACAGCGCGTGCCGGTCGCGAACGACACCCACCGGGCCCGGGGCAGCCCGCACGGAGACGCATCAGCCCGGCGCACGGCGGCAGCGGCGAGGCGCGCGACCGCCCAACCCCCGTCAGCCCGTGCGGGGATGCATCAACGTGGACGGCGGCAGGTCGGGTACCGCGGAGGCACCGGCGCGGCGGGCGGCTGCCGCGAGCGAGGCGGGGGACAGGGAGCGCAGGCGGGGGGCGTCGGCCGCCAGGCGCAGGGGCGGGGGGTGCCGGGCGGCGAGGACGAAGCCCCAGTCGCCGATCCAGTAGTCGGTGGTACGCAGGCCCGTCGCGCGCACCGTGGCGTCGACGGTCCAGAAGCCCTTCTGCGGCGCGCCCGCGTGCACGGCCAGCCGCCCGCCCGGGGCCAGCGCGCGCTCGGCAAGGCCGTAGAACTCCTGCGAGTACAGCTTCGCGCTGCGCGACATCCCCGGGTCGGGCAGATCGGCCAGCACGACGTCGTACGCACCCGGAGCCTGCGGCGACCGGCGCAGCCAGTCGAAGGCGTCCCCGGTCCGCACCCGTACCCGGGGGTCGCGGTAGGCGTGCCGGTTCAGCCGGGAGAGCTCCGGGTCGGTGCGGGCGAGCGCGACGAGTTCGGCGTCGAGGTCGACCAGCGTCACCGACCGGACGCCGGGGTAGCGCAGTACTTCCCGCAGCGCGAGGCCGTCGCCGCCGCCGAGGACGAGCACGCGGCGGTGCGGCCCTGCCATCGCGGGATGGACCAGGGCCTCGTGGTAGCGGTACTCGTCGCGGCCGGACACGCGCAGCCGCCCGTCGAGCCAGAGCCGCAGCGGCGAGCCGGTGAGCACGACCTCCTGGACCGCGGTCCGCTCGGCCAGCCGCACGTGGCCGCCGTACAGGGCCTCCCGCGCCGCCCGTTCGAAGGGCCCGGCCGCCCAGGCCGCCGCGGCCAGCACCGCGAGAACGGCGACATTGGCGGTGAGCAGCCGGGCACGCGCCCGGGGGGGCACGTCGGCGCGGAACAGCCACAGCACGACGATCCCGCCCGCGACCGCGTTGACCGCGCCGGTGAGCAGCGCGCCGGTCAACTGGCCCAGTAAGGGAAGGAGAAGGAAGGGGAAGGCGAGGCCGCCGACCAGGGCGCCCACGTAGTCCGCGGCGAAGAGGTCGGCGACGGCGCCCCCCGCTTCCTGCCTGCGGATCCGCTGGATCAGCGTCATCAGCAGCGGGACCTCGGCCCCGATGAGCACCCCGATCGCGAACGCGAGGCCCACCATGGCCGGACGGGACTGGCCGTACCAGGCGAAGCCCGCGTACAGCCCCATCACCGACAGCCCGCCGACGAGCGCCAGCGCGATCTCCACCGCGGCGAAGCCGACCGCCGGTGTGCAGGTGAGCCGCTTGGCGAGCAGGGAGCCCACGCCCATGGCGAAGACCATGACCGACAGCACGACGGACGCCTGCGTGACGGAGTCGCCCACCAGGTACGAGGCGAGGGCGACCAGTTCGAGCTCGTACACCAGCCCGCACGCGGCGCAGACGAAGACCACGGCCAGCACCAGTGCCCGCGCCTGCCCCGCCGGGACGGGCAGCCGCAGCCGGCCCGCCGGGGGCCGGGACCCGGCCGCGGTGGAGGTCGACTGGTCGATCATGTCTGAACGCTATGTCACGTGTACGGCGTCGGACGTCACCCACAGGGGTGCGACGGGTGGCACCCGGCGGCGCGTTGACGCCCCCGAGGTCGCCCGCCGTACCCACGCTCACGTCTGCGCGCTCAGCCTCGACCGGGTCGCGACCAACCGCCCCTCCTGGGGGTACGCGTGCCAGGTGCGCCACAGCACGCTCCCGGCGCTGTACTGCACGAGCATCGCGGTGAACGCGTGCGGATCACCCGGGAACGTGCCCGCGAGGCCGTTGGGGTGATCGGCCACGAGTGCGAGCAACTCCTGTGCGCGTCCGGCGAAACCGCCCCACGTCAGCGTCTCGATCCGCGCCGCGAACTCGTAGTCCCAGCCGGCCACCCGTCTGGCCACCCCGAAGGGCAGCGGCGTGCTGCTGCCCGGCATGCAGGCCACGGTCTCCGAGCACCGGCCGCTCGGGGAGTCCAGGAGGACCTGGTGGGACGCTCCGAGCAGCCGCAGCTGGACGTGGACCGCGGGCGCGGCGGCCGCCGCCGGGCCGATGCCAGGGAGTTCACGGTCGAGCACGGCCAGCGCCGGCAGCTCGTCCATTCCCAGACACCAGGCCAGGTCCCCAGCGCGGGTGTCGGTGTAGGCGGTCTGAAGGGTGGTGAGCATGGGATCGGCTCCGCAGGCGCATCGCGAGCAAGCAGGGAAGGGGGAAGAAGGCCGGGAAGGGAAAATTCACACGGAAGAAGGCGGGGCGACCCGCGACTGTGGGGAAATCGCCCGTCGGCATGCGCCCACGCAGGGGTCGGAGAATACGCAATCATGAAAGGCGCGCCGTCCTCAGCCTTTTTACCCATCTCCACCCGCTTTACATCCCCAAGGGCGTGTACGGGTTCAGGTGTTCACCACAAATGCGCCCGACGGGTGAGTAACCCACCGGGCGCATATGCGATTCGCCTCGGGCAATGCGCAATTTCGTGTCGTCAGCTTCCGCCGCCGCAGCCACCGCCGCCGCCGCCGCAGGAACTGCCCCCGCCGCAGGAGGAGTGGCCTCCGCCGCCGCACGAGTGGTGGCTTCCGTGGCCGCTGTCGCCTCCCCCGTGGTGACCGCCGTGGTGACTGCCGTGGTGACCCCCGCCTCCCCCGTGCGGCGACGGGCCGCTGTCCCCCGCCCACCAGGCGCCGACCGACGCCCCGCCCGCATCGGCGGCCGACGAGCCGAACCTGCTCCGGCCGCGGCCCCGCCCCCGATGGCCGCTCCGTACGGCCGCGACCACCAGTCCCACTACCAGACCGAACCCTATGAGGATCACCAGAATGACAACAAGAGGTCCCATCGGTACCACCCCCCGCTTTCCTTGCTTTCCGTTGTGCCACGGTGATGCCCTTGGCCCTCGCGGCCGAAAGCAGAGTTGAGGAAGTCCAGAGGTTTCCGGGTACGCGAAGGCCCCTGGTCTGCGTCAGGAGCAGAACCAGGGGCCGAGGGTGAACGACTGGGCCGTCCAAGGGCCGTGATCTTCAACATCAGGCAGGGCAAACGAGGGCGTGCCCTCCACCTGCTTGATCTGCCGCACCAAGTGCGGATTCCCCTGCCTCCTCAAGGCACCCGGCGTCGCTCACGCTCCCTGGTCGTGCTCGCCCAGGTGCCAACGACGTCAGATGACCAAGATGTTGCACGGTGGGTCAGAACCAGTGCAGGCAGTGCGGGGGGCGCTCGGCGCGGAAGAGAGTGTCGGCGAGGGTGGCAGCACCGGGGCGGTGGGCCCGAATGTGCCCGCCCCGCACGAGGGTGCTCGGGGTGGTGCCACCGAGGTAGACCGAGCCCAGGTGGCTCATGTCCAGCGACAGGTCGGGTTCCTGGTCCGTGGGGACACAGTCCGCCTTGCCGTCCCGGACTGTCAGCAGGTACCGGCCGTGCTCGCCGAGGAACGGGTCGTCGACGTCGAGGACGAGCTCGCCGTCCGTGAACCAGCCGCGCGCGGTCAGCGCACGCGGGACGTCCAGCAACCGCACCCAGAGCCAGTCGGTGTGGGTTGCCTGGCCGGCCCGGAAATCCGCAAACTGCCAGCGCAACGGGTGATCGGTCGTGACGTGCTTGAACACGACCTCAGTGACCAGGTCGTGGCCGAGCACGAACCGAGCCAGCGCTGTGAAGGCGGTGTCGGTGGTGGCGATGGTCTCGTCGACCGTCAGAGTGTCGGACTCTCCGAGGGAGTAGCTGGCGTACCCGTCCGGGACGCCGTCGGTGTCGCGGTGGACGGCAACGTAGCGCGGTGCCGGGGCGACGGGGGGCTGCCCTGCGCCCAGGGCCCACCAGCGGTGCGGCCGGGACAGCGCACCGGGCTGTGCGCGGCGGTACCGGTCGTAGACCTCTTCCAGGATCTCGCCGCACTCGGCTCGCGGCAGCAGCTCGACTGAGCCGGTCGCCGTGACGTCGGCCGATCCGCGCGCACGCGGTACGGCGAGGGCGGCCTTGTGGCGCGGCACGGTCAGCCGGCCCGTGTAGGTCGCCGGTCCGTAGCCGAACCTGCCGTAGATCGGGGCTTCGGAGGCCAGCAGTACGGAGAGGAACTCCCCTCGCTCCCGGAACTCCGTGAGTTGATGCCGCATCATGGCGCTGAGGACGCCTTGGCGCCGGTGTGAGGGCAGGACGCCGACGGCGCTGACCCCGGCGGCCGGGACGACGGCCTCACCGGGCAGGGTGAGCTCGAAGGAGTACGCGCCCGCGGTGCCGACGGGCCGCCCATCCGCCGTCGTGGCCAGCAGGTTGCGGTCCATTTCGAGCGCCGCCCACCAGACTCCGCCGCCGCCCTCGGTCGGGGTTTCCGGGAAGCGCCCGAACGCGGCATGGAGTGTGTCGACGAAAACGTCGCGGTCCTGGTCGGTCGTGGGACGGATCTTCATTGCTGCCGCTGCCTCCCCGCAATGCCGGCACCACGCTCATGGCGCCCGCCACAGTGCAGCGTCGAGCCGCGGCTGGGTCAAGCCAATTACGGCCGCCCGAAGCCGATGTTGCTCGGGCCGTCCGTGGGCCGTCCGAGGGCAGCCGACGACGCCGGACGACGCCGGCCTTCCCCTGGTCAGAGGTGGCGCGTTGGGCACCGCCGCAGGTGTTCACCCACGAAGCCACGTTGAGGAAGTCCGGAGGTTCGGCGGAGGATGGCGGGCATGACCTCCTCGCGACCCCCGCTCAACCGCGCACTCGCGGAGTTCGGCACCACCATCTTCGCCGAGATGTCGGCCCTCGCCGCCCGCACCGGCGCGATCAACCTCGGCCAGGGATTCCCCGACACCGACGGCCCCGAGGAGATCCGCGAGGCCGCCGTCCGGGCGCTGCGCGACGGCCGCGGCAACCAGTACCCGCCCGGGCCGGGCGTGCCCGAGCTGCGGCAGGCCGTCGCCGGTCACCAGGCGCGCTTCCACGGCCTGACGTACGACCCGGACACCGAGGTCCTGGTCACCGCGGGCGCCACCGAGGGCATCGCCGCCGCCATGCTCGGCCTGCTCGAACCGGGCGACGAGGTGATCGCCTTCGAGCCGTTCTACGACTCGTACGCCGCCTGCATCGCCATGGCCGGCGCCGTCCGCGTCCCGCTCACCCTGCGCGCCCCCGCCTTCCGCCCCGACCTCGACGCGCTGCGCGACGCGATCACCCCGCGCACCCGGCTGCTGCTGCTCAACAGCCCCCACAACCCCACCGGGACCGTGCTCAGCCGCGAGGAACTGACCGCCGTCGCGGAACTCGTGCTCGAACACGACCTGCTGGTCGTCACCGACGAGGTCTACGAGCACCTGACCTACGACAGCGAGCACATCCCGCTCGCCGCCCTGGCCGACCGCTTCCCGGGCCTGCGCGAGCGCGTCGTCACCATCTCCAGCGCGGGCAAGACGTTCTCGTTCACCGGCTGGAAGGTCGGCTGGGTCACCGCCGCCCCGCCCCTGGTGAGCGCGGTCCGCGCGGCCAAGCAGTACCTGACGTACGTGGCCTCGGGCCCGTTCCAGTACGCCGTCGCGGAAGCCCTCGCCCTGCCCGACGCCTACTTCCGCGACTTCCGCGACGGCATGCGGCGCAAGCGCGACCTGCTCGCCGACGGGCTGCGCGCGGCCGGATTCGAGGTCCACGAGCCGCAGGGCACGTACTTCATCACCACCGACATCACCCCCTTCGGCGAGAAGGACGCCCTCGCCTTCTGCCGCGCCCTCCCCGAACGCTGCGGCGTCGTCGCCGTCCCCAACTCCGTCTTCTACGACGACCCCGACGCGGGCCGCAGCCAGGTCCGCTTCGCGTTCTGCAAGCGCGACGACGTCCTCACCGAGGCGGCGACCCGTCTCCGCGAGGCGTTCACCGGTTGAGCGGGGGTGCGGGGGCGATGGCGAGCAGCGGCCCGAGCAGGGCGGCCGGGTCCGTGCCGTCGGCAAGATCGCTGACCTGTCCGTCGCCGACCTCGACGACGCGCCACGCGCCGTCGCTGCGCCGGGCGAGGTCGGTGGCGACGAACCGGCAGCCCAGCCTGCGCACCAGGGGACGGACGGGGTCGAGAGCCGGTGCGGGCCGCAGCCCGGGGGTGTCGGGGTGCCCGGTCGCCAGTACCGGTTCACCGTCGAGCCACCAGATCCGGGCCTCGCCGATGTCCCGCCGGAAGTCCTCGAAGGCGCGAAGGACGACTCCGCCCGCCAGAGAGTCCGCCTGCCGTTCGACGAAGCGGGACACCACGGCATGGACGGCGGAGGTGTCCGCGAGGTCGGGCAGGTAGCAGGCTTCGTCCCATTCGTGCTTGCGGGACTTCACGAAGTCCTTGACGATCCCCGGACCGTGCGGGAGATCCGCGGCGGCCCGTGCGAGCGCAGGCGGACCCGGCGGTCTTCCGGGTTCTCCGGGTATCCAGGCGCTCGCCGGTGTGACCTCGGCGAAGGTGGCGTACCAGCCGGGGAGTTCATGTGCCGTCCGGTACATCGGCGGCGTGGTCAGCAAGTGGGCGCCTCGTCCGGCCAGTGCCGCGTCGAGCTCGGCATAGACGTCGGTGGGGATCATCCAGCCGCGGTACCAGACCGCTCCCAGGCCGTGCGGCACGCGCCGCACGGCCTCGTCCGCGCGGCCGAGCAGCAGGGCGTCGTGATCCACCAGCGCCACCTCTGCCCCGGCCCGGCGGGCGGCATCCGCCTGCGGCGCGAAGTGCGGATCGCAGCGAGCCGGTCGAAGGGGGTCGTTGCACAGCAGCACGGAGACGGTCACCGCCCCACAGTAGGGGCCGGGTGACCGGCTGGGTCCGCTCCGGGCGGCGGCGCCGAAACGGCGGCAGCCCGGCCTCGCGCGGCCGCCGGGGGCGGTCGTGCGGGGCCGGGCTGCCGCGTTGGCCTGCGTCAGTCCTCGGTGTCGCCGTCGGCCTCACCGTCGGAGGAGTCGGCGTCCTTCTCCAGCCCCAGCGCCTCGAGGATCCACTTCTCGAACTCGATGGACGCGCGCACCCAGCTGACCGTGCTGGAGACGAAGTGCTCCAGGCCGACGCCGAGACCGATCAGCATCTGGGCCTCGCCGATCAGGCGGACGGTGCCGTCGTCGTGGGTGTGGGTGTAGACCTTCGGCCACAGCGTGCGGCGGTTCCAGTCGTCGAGCGCCTCGTGCAGCTGAGGCTTGTCCTCGATGCTGTACGGGCGGTCGTAGAAGGTCCGGACCGCGAAGATCTGCTGGTCCTCCTCCCCGCGGAACATGAAGTAGGTGCGGAACTCCTCCCACGGCGCGGCGAGGTCGCCCTCCTCGTCGACGACGTACTTGAGCTCCATCTGCTCCAGCAGCTGCTTGACCAGATCCTGGTCAGGAATGACCACGTTCCCGGCAGGGCCGGGCTGGGGGTCCGGCTGGCCCCCGAAATTCGGAATCGAGGACGGGTCGATGCTCACCTTGGAGTTCCCTTCGTACGGATAACACCATCCTCCCTCACGGCGGGCCGCGCTGTGCAAGCGCGGCCCGTCCTGCCGGCGACGCGTCGCCGGACTCAGAGAGTCTTTCCGGTGGCCGCCCCCACCAGCAGCTGGTCACCGACCCGGTCGACCCGCACCGTGTCGCCGTCCCTGACCTCGCCGGCCAGGATCTCGCGGGCGAGCTGGTCGCCGATCGCGGTCTGCACCAGGCGGCGCAGCGGCCGGGCGCCGTAGGCCGGGTCGTTGCCCTCCTCGGCCAGCCAGTCCAGCGCCTCGTCGGTGATGTCGAGGCCGATCCGGCGGTCGCGCAGCCGCCGGGCCAGGCGGTCGATCTGCAGCCGCGCGATGTGGCGCAGTTCGTCCTTGCCGAGGGCGGTGAAGACGACGATGTCGTCCAGCCGGTTCAGGAACTCCGGCTTGAAGGAGGTGCGGACCGTCTCCAGGACGCTCTCCTTCTTCTCCTCGTCGCTCAGCACCGGGTCGACCAGGTACTGGCTGCCCAGGTTGGAGGTGAGGACGAGGATGGTGTTGCGGAAGTCGACGGTGCGGCCCTGGCCGTCGGTGAGCCTGCCGTCGTCGAGCACCTGGAGCAGGACGTCGAAGACCTCGGGGTGCGCCTTCTCCACCTCGTCCAGCAGCACCACCGTGTACGGGCGGCGGCGCACGGCCTCGGTGAGCTGGCCGCCCTCCTCGTAGCCGACGTAGCCGGGAGGCGCGCCGACCAGGCGGGCGACGGAGTGCTTCTCGCCGTACTCGCTCATGTCGATGCGGACCATGGCCCGCTCGTCGTCGAAGAGGAAGTCGGCGAGCGCCTTGGCCAGCTCGGTCTTGCCGACGCCGGTCGGGCCGAGGAAGAGGAACGAGCCGGTGGGACGGTCCGGGTCGGCGATGCCGGAGCGGGAGCGGCGCACCGCGTCGGACACCGCGCGCACGGCCTCGGCCTGGCCGATCAGCCGCTTGCCGAGCTCCTCCTCCATGCGCAGCAGCTTCTGGGTCTCGCCCTCCATCAGGCGGCCGGCCGGGATGCCGGTCCAGGCGGCGACCACGTCGGCCACGTCGTCCGGGCCGACCTCCTCCTTGACCATCGTGCCGCGCTTGGCCACTTCCTCGGCCTCGGTGGCCTCGGCGAGCTCCGCCTCCAGCTTCGGCCTCTCGCCGTACATCAGCTTGGACGCGGCCTCGAAGTCGCCGTCGCGCTGGGCGCGCTCAATGCGGGTGGTCAGGTCGTCCAGGCGCTCCTTGAGCTCGCCGACCCGGTTCAGGCCCTCCTTCTCCTTCTCCCAGCGGGCGGTCAGGCCGCGCAGTTCCTCGTCCTTGTCGGCGAGGTCCTTGCGCAGCTTCTCCAGCCGCTGCTTGGAGGCGGGGTCGGTCTCCTTCTCCAGCGCCATCTCCTCCATGCGCAGCCGGTCCACGGAGCGCTGCAGCTCATCGATCTCGACGGGCGAGGAGTCGATCTCCATGCGCAGCCGCGAGGCGGCCTCGTCGACCAGGTCGATGGCCTTGTCGGGCAGGAAGCGCGCGGTGATGTAGCGGTCGGACAGGGTGGCGGAGGCGACGAGGGCGGCATCGGCGATCTGCACCTTGTGGTGCGCCTCGTAGCGGCCCTTGAGTCCGCGCAGGATCGCGATGGTGTCCTCGACACTGGGCTCGGCGACCAGCACCTGCTGGAAGCGGCGTTCCAGGGCGGGGTCCTTCTCGATGCGCTCGCGGTACTCGTCGAGCGTGGTCGCGCCGACCATGCGCAGCTCGCCGCGGGCCAGCATCGGCTTGAGCATGTTGCCCGCGTCCATGGCGGAGTCGCCGCCGGCACCCGCGCCGACGACCGTGTGCAGTTCGTCGATGAAGGTGACGATCCGGCCGTCGCTGGCCTTGATCTCCGCCAGGACCGCCTTCAGCCGCTCCTCGAACTCGCCGCGGTACTTCGCGCCGGCGACCATCGCGCCGAGGTCGAGGGCGACCAGGCGCTTGTTGCGCAGGCTCTCGGGCACGTCGCCCTTGACGATGCGCTGGGCCAGGCCCTCGACGACCGCGGTCTTGCCGACACCGGGCTCGCCGATGAGGACCGGGTTGTTCTTGGTGCGCCGGGACAGCACCTGCACCACGCGCCGGATCTCGTTGTCCCGGCCGATGACCGGGTCGAGCTTGCCCTCGCGGGCCGCGGCGGTGAAATCGGTGCCGTACTTCTCGAGCGCCTTGTACGTGCCCTCGGGATCGGGTGTCGTCACGCGCTGACCTCCCCTGATCTGCTCGAACGCGTCCTGCAGCTTCTTGCCTGTGGCACCGTACTGCGCCAGCAGCCCGCCGGCGGCCCCGCCCTTGAGGGCGATGCCGATCAGCAGATGCTCGGTGGACACATAGGCGTCCCCGAGTTCCTTCGCGCGTGCGGTGGCGTCCGCGATCACGGCGAGCAGCTCACGGCTCGCCTGCGGGGGCGCCACCGTGCTGCCCTGCACGCTGGGCAGTCCGGCCAGCAGCCGCTCGGTCCCGGTCCGCACCGCGGCGGCGTCGGCGCCGGTGGCGGCGAGCACGTCCAGCACGCTGTCGTTCTCAGGCTGCTCCAGCAGTGCGAGCAGCAGGTGCGCGGGAGTGAGGTCCGCGTGGCCCTCGGACACCGCCTTGGCGTTGGCGGCACCCACGGCCTCCCGGCTCTTGTTGGTCAGCTCGGCGTCCACGTCCGCGTACTCCTCCTTCTGAAGCCACTTCGAAGCTGCCTGGTTCAGCGTGAGACAAGTTGAGTCTATTCCACTCAAGTCTGTGAATGCCAGCTCCGGGGCCCGAAAAGCCCGGGCGTCCCGCCCACTGTCCGCGCCCCACCGCCGCCGCGCAGGCACCCGTGTCCGCTTCGAGGGCAATCCCGTGAGCGGCCGCCGGAAACGGGTGGGCAAGCCTCCGCGCCCGACTTCGCCGCCTCCAAGGAGAGGGCCGACGTCCCGTTCGCCCACGGACCCCCGCACCGCGGCCTCCGGCAACGGGGCCGAGCCGCCCGCGCCCAGGGCTCCATCGCCCTGGCGCCCACCGGGTGACATCCTTCCCGGTATGACCGTCGACCCGCGCGACCCCGACCCCGGCTACCTCGCCTTCTGGCAGGAGTACCTGATGAGCACGCTCACGACCCACCGGCCCGACGGCTCTCCGCACGTCGTGCCGGTGGGGGTGACGTACGACCCCGGGGCGGGGCTCGCGCGGGTGATCACCAACAAGGCGAGCCGCAAGGTCGCCAACATCCTGGCGGCCGGGCCGGAGGGGGCCAGGGTCGCGGTCTGCCAGGTCGCCAAGGGGCGCTGGGCGACGCTGGAGGGCGTGGCCCGGGTCAACACCGATCCGGAGGCCGTCGCGGACGCCGTGCGCCGCTACGCCGAGCGCTACGGGCGCACCCCCGCCCCGAACCCGGACCGGGTCGTCGTCGAGATCGCGCTGACCCGCGCCATGGGCCGCGCCTGAACCCCTTTGACCCCGTCAATCCCATCCCGTGAACACCCCTGCATGTTGCATGATTGACGCTCCGGCAGATTCGGGCGGCATGACGTACGGGGAGGTGCCCGGGGGTGGCACGGGTTGTGGGAATCGATCTCGGAACGACGTACTCCGCGGTGGCGGTGGCCGACCGGACCGGCACCGCGTCCATCGTCCGCAACCGTGAGGGGGAGAACATCACCCCGTCCGTGGTGATGTTCCAGGGCGACACCGTGGTCGTCGGCTCGCAGGCCAAGCGGTCCGCGGCGACCGCGCCGGACCACGTCGTGCAGTTCGTCAAGCGCTACATGGGCGAGCCCCATCCCGTCTACACCTCCGAGTCCGGCACGGCCTTCCGCCCCGAGGAGATCTCCGCGCTGATCCTCAAGCGGCTCAAGGAGGACGCCGAGATGATGCTCGGCGAGCCGGTGGAGCGCGCCGTGATCACCGTCCCCGCGTACTTCGACGACGCCCGCCGCAAGGCCACCCAGGACGCCGGCCGGATCGCCGGCCTGGAGGTGCTGCGGATCGTCAACGAGCCGACCGCCGCCGCGCTGGCCTACGGCGTCGACCAGGACGAGGACGAGCACGTCGGCACCGTCCTCGTCTACGACCTGGGCGGCGGCACCTTCGACGTGACCGTGATGAAGGTCGAGGACGGCGACTACGACGTCGTCGCCACCGACGGCGACCGCAACCTCGGCGGCTTCGACTGGGACGGCGCGCTCATGGAGCACCTCAACGGCGCCTTCATGGCGGCCGGCGGCCCCGACCTCACCGAGGACAGCGCCACCCTCGCCGAACTGCGCGACAAGGCCGAGATCGCCAAGCGCACGCTGTCCAACGCCCCGCAGGCCGTCGTCGTGCTCTCGGCGGGCGGCCGGCACGAGCAGATCCGCGTCACCCGCGAGCGGTTCGAGGAGCTCACCGCCGAACTCCTCGACCGCACCCGCATCCTCACCGAGGGCGTCCTGGAGGAGTCCGGCCTGGCCTGGGCCGACATCGACAAGGTGCTGCTGGTCGGGGGCTCCACGCGGATGCCCCAGGTGCCGGCACTGGTCGAGCGGCTGTCCGGGAAGAGCGCGGAACGCGGTGTCAACCAGGACGAGGTGGTGGCGCTGGGCGCCGCGCTGATCGCCCTGGACGCCGAGGTGCGCGCCGAGCAGGCCGCGGAACGCAAGAAGTACATCGGCAGCGGCGCCCACGTGGAGTCCGCCCCCGGCGACGGCCTGGCCCGGCTGACCAAGGGCAGGGTCAAGTCCATCAAGGACGTCACCTCGCAGTCGCTGGGCATGATCGCGGTGCACGCCGACGCGCCCGGCTCCCCCGAGTACAACGCGGTGATCATCGCGCACAACACCACCGTCCCGGCCAAGGAGAGCGACACCTTCTACACCGTCGCCGAACGGCAGACCGCGCTGCGCGTGCAGGTCACCGAGGGCGAGGGCGAGGACCTGGACTACGTGAAGGTCGTCGGCGAGAGCACCCTCAAGATCCCGCCGTACCCCAAGGGCGCCCCCTTCGAGGTCTTCTACGCCTATGACGTGGACGGCATCATCCACGTCGAGGTCAAGGACCTGACCTCGGGCACGTGGCTGGGCGAGTTCGAGGTCGAACGGCCCGACAACCTCGGCGCCGGGCAACTGGAGGAACTCAGCGACCGGGTGGCCCGTACCGCCGCCCTGTGACCGGAGCCGGAGGCGCCGCGCCATGACCGCGACCGAAGTCCCCGACTACTACACCGAGTTCGGGATCAGTACCAGCGCCACACCGGAGGAGATCAGCAAGCATCTCGACCGCGAGCACCGCAGTTGGGCGGGAAGGGCCGGCAAGGCCCCCTCCGCGGAGAAGCGGCGCGAGGCAGAGGACAAGGTGCGGCGCGTCCTGGACGCCCGCAAGGCGCTCACCGACCCCTCCGCCCGCACCCAGTACGACCAGCGGCTCGCCCGCGCCAAGCGGAGCGTGCCGCGGCAGCCGCCCCGCGCGGAACCGGTGCAGCCCACTCTCGGCGGCACCGTCCGCGACTGGGTCGGCACCGCCCAGCGGCTCCTCTCCGAGGGCGATCTGCAGGCCGCCGCCTACGAACTGCGCCAGGCCGTGCACCACGACGAGCGCAACGCCTTCGCCTGGCGGCTGCTCGGCGCCGTCCACAGCGACCTCGGCGAGTACCGGGACGCCCTCCAGGAGCACGCGCGGGCCCTGGACCTGGAGCCGGACAGCGCCGGCACGCACTACCTGGTCGGCGCCGTCCACACCGCTCTCGGCGATCACGGCACCGCGCTGAGCTGGTACATGAAGGCCGCCGCCCTCGCGCCCGGCGATCTGGACACCGAGATCGCCATCGGCGACGGGCTGTACGCCGCCTCGCGCTTCGACGAGGCCCTGAACTGGTACGAGCAGGCCCTGAGCCACAGCAGCCGCCACGCCGGGCTGCGCAACCAGATCGCCCGCATCTGGTCGCTGCGCGCCGAAGGCACGATGGTCACGCACCCGCTCACCCGGCGGCTGGTCGTCGCCTCCGCGGAGTCCGCCCTGCGGGTGCTGCACTGCGTCGACCAAGGGCTCGCCGTCGGCCCCGGCGACCCGGAACTGACGGGGCGGCTGGAGTTCTACGCCGGCCTCGCGCGGGACGCCCTGCGCAAGACGTGGAACTGGCGCGGCAGCATGGTCCTGATCGTCTTCGTCGGCCTGGTGCTGGCGTTCGCCGCCGGCCAGGGCAAGGTCAACCTCTACAGCGTGCTGGTGACGGCCGCCGTCGTCGTGTTCCTGGCCTGGTACGGCTACCGGCCCCGGTGGTTCCACACCCGCAAGTCCCTTCCCCGGCACGCCCGCGACCCGCAGCGACAGCCGCAGCCCTGGAGCACCGTATGAGCACTCCACCGCCCGTGCCGCCGGTCCCGTCCGCGCCGCCCCTGCCACCCGCGCTCCCGCTGCCGCCGGAGGCCGCCGCGGCGGAGCCGGCGCCGGTGCCCGCGCCTGCGGCGCCCTCCCCAGACCCGTTCGCGATCGTCGCCGACGCCGTGGACGGACTGCGGGAGGAAATGGCCTCGCTCGGCGACCAGTTCCGCCGCCGGCTGCTCAACGACCGTGAGGGCCGGCGCGGTCTGGACGAACTGCGCGCCGAACTGGACCACACCCGCAAGGCCGCCGAGGGCCGCCTCATGCAGCCCCTGCTGTACGACCTCGTACTCCTCCTGGACCGCATCGACCGCCACCCCGGCATCGACGGCGGTTTCGCCGACTCCGTGGGCGCCGAACTCCTCACCGTCCTGGAGAAGTACGGCATGACCCGCATCCCGGTCGCCGCCGGCCGTTTCGATCCCGCCCACCAGGAGGCCGTCGGCACCGTGCCCGCGCCCCGCCCCGAACTCGCGGGCGACGTCGCGGAAGTGGTCCGGCACGGCTACCGCGTCGGCGACCGCGTCGTCCGTCCCCAGCAGGTCCGCGTCCACACGGCCCCATGAAACCCCCGGGAGTGTCCGGCATGGCCACGGCACCGCGGTTGCAGTTGCGTACGTACACCATCAAGGAGGGGATGCTCGACGCCTGGCTCGGCCTGTTGCACGCCGAGATCGTGCCGCTGCGCCGCGCGCACGGCTTCGAGATCGGCCAGGCCTGGGTGGACCGGGAGCGCGGCCAGTTCGTCCGGCTGATCGGCTACGCGGGCGAGGACGGCTTCGCCGCGGCCAACGCCCGCTACTGGAACAGCCCCGAGCGCGAGCGGATGCCGCTCCAGCCGGAGGACTACCTCGTGCGCAGCGAGGTCCGCGACGTCGAACCGGCCTGAGCCGCGGCCCACGCCGCCACCGCCGCCCACAGCGGGAGCCAGGCGGCGGCCAGCAGCGCCCCGGCGCCGAGCGCCGCGCCCGCCACGGTCACCTCGCGGCGCCGGGCCCACACCGAGCCGACGCCGCCGACCGCGAGCAGCGCCACGACCACGGGGACCGGCACCAGGTCCGCGTAGCGCGGCACCCCCTCCAGCCCGTACGCCGCCACCCCGAGGCTCACCAGGACCAGCGCCAGGACGCCGGACACCCACCACGGCCCCTCGCGGTCCGAGGCGAGCCGCAGCGCGGCCCACATGGCCACCGTCGCCATCGCCACGTCCAGTCCCTCGGAGCGCCAGGCCAGCGCGTGCGGCACCGCCGCGGCCAGCATCCCGACGGACAGACCCGGCACCACACCGGTCCACAGCGCTTCACGTGACATGTCCCGCGTCTTCCCCGCCCCGCCCCCCACACGCCCCGCCCGGCCGCCCCCGCCACCCCTTCGGCCGACGGGGCCGCCCCGTGCGGGGGTGCGTCACGCCTCGGGGGCCGGACGGGGTTCGGGGAAGCGGCGGCGCGGGAACCGCGCGCCGAGGTCCGAGTAGGGCGTCCGCGCCGTGTAGACCGCGAGGTGCTCGAAGGAGCCCCAGAAGCCGCCGCCCTCCCGTGCGGCGAGGCGCTGCCGCTCGGCGCGTACGAAGGGCTCCAGGGCCCGCCATGTCTCCTTGATGCCGGTGTAGTGCATGGCCACGGCCTTGTCCTCGTCGATGACGCCGGTGACGACGAGGACCCCCAGCTCCTGGTAGAAGCCCCCGGCCCGGTGCGCGTGGTCGCGCGCCGGGCGCGGCAGCCCGGTGACGCCCGCGGCCGGGTCGTGGCCGCCCATGCGGTCGCGCACGTACTCCAGCGACTCGCGGAACTCGGGCGCACGGGCGGCGGCGCTGAGTTCGACGACGAACAGCAGGAGATTGGTCCTGCGCACGTCCTCCGCCTGCCGCCGGGCGCTGACGGCGGAGACGAGCAGGGCCAGCAGGGAGAAGGAGAGCGCGACGGCGTTGAAGACCGTGTTCATTGCGTTCATCGCATCCATGCGGCCAGTCTCACGGCGGGCCCGTGATCGTTCCCCGCGTTCGGGGGAAACCGGGGCGGCAGGACACGGCATGATCACGGGGTACGCGCGACGGCTGTGCACAGGCGTTCGGGAGTGTCAGTATTTTCCTCCTCAGGAGGAATCTTTGACCACGCCTATACGAACGGGCGCCACCGCGCTCGTCCTCGCCACGGCGGCCGCGGGACTCTCCCTGCCCGCCGGCACCGCCCACGCCGCCACCACCTGCTCCGCCGGGGTGTGGACGGCGGCCTACTACGCCAACACCACGTTCAAGGGCACCCCGAAGAAGACTGCCTGCGACACCTCGATCAACGAGAACTGGGGCACCGGCCACCCCGCCGGCATCGCACTCCCCAACGACAACTTCGGCGTGCGCTGGACGCTCAGCCGCGACTTCGGCTCCGGCGGCCCCTTCACCTTCACCGCCGCCGCCCGTGACGGCATCCGCGTCTACGTCGACTCCAGCCTCAAGATCAACCTCTGGAAGGACGTCTCCACCACCCAGACCAAGACCCTCAACCTCACCGTCCCCAAGGGCCGCCACACCCTCCGCGTCGACTTCGGCGCCTTCAAGAGCACCGCGAACGTCAAGTTCACGTACGCGCCGCGCACGACGGCGTCGGTCGACAAGGTGAAGCCCCTGACGCCGACCGGGCTGAAGGCCCCGGCCACCGGGCACGCGTTCACCCTCGCGTGGACCAAGAACGCGGAGATGGACCTCGCGGGGTACCGCGTCTACCGGCGCACGGGCTCGGGCACTTGGACCCGGCTCAGCGGCACGGCCCCGGTGACCGCGACGTCCTACCGGGACCTGCCGGCGTCCAACGGCGCCCGCTACTCGTACGCGGTCATGTCCGTCGACAAGGCCGGCAACGCCTCGGCGCTGTCGTCCGCGGTCACCGTCACCTCGATCGACGAGCAGGCCCCGGCCGCGCCGACCGGCCTGAAGGCCGTGGCCACCGCCGACGGCAAGGGCTACGCGCTCACCTGGAACGCGGTCGCGGACGCGACGAAGTACCAGGTGTACCGGGCGACGTCGGCGACCGGCCCGTGGACCGCCCTCGGCACCCCGTCGGGCGCGTCGTACACGGACACCACGGCCGCCGCCAGGACGGCGTACCTCTACGCCGTCGCCGCGCAGGACGCCGCGGGCAACGGCTCCGCCAGGTCGGCGACCGCGAGCGCGGCCCCGCTGGTGATCCGGCCGGACGCACCCCGTGACGTGGCGGCGACCCCCCTCGAGAACCTGCTCGGCGTCAAGCTGACGTGGAGCCTCCCCAGGGCGCAGGTCGTCGGGACGTTCACGGTGTACCGCTCGGCCACCTCGCCGGTGAACCCGGCCACCGCGACCCGCCTCAACTGCGCGATCGACTACGAGGGCAACCTCGGCGCGGACCCCGCCCGGTTCAGCTGCACCGACACCAGCATGGCCCTGCGCGGCGTGACCTACCACTACGCCGTCACCCAGACCGTCGACGGGCTCGCTTCGGCACCCTCGAACGAGGCGGCCTTCACCACGCCCGGCGACGAGGTCCCCCCGGCCCTGGTCTCCGGTCTGACCGCCGAGCCGACCGAGTACGGGGTGCGTCTGCACTGGAACCCCAACACCGAGCCGGACCTGGCCCGTTACACGGTCTACCGCGGCGAGCTCTACGAGGACGAAGGGGAGCGGGTCTGCTTCGGCCACGCGGTCGAGTGGCTGGGCCCGCACGCCACCGGATACCTCGCCGAGCGGCTGCCCGACGGCGAGCGGGGCTGCTACTTCGTCGACGCCGAGGACACCTGGGGCAACTCCCTCTTCCTGTGGGAGAACGAGGCCTCCGTGGTGGAGTTCACCGAACTCGACCTCACCCCCTCCGTCGGGACGCCCGAGGGCTCGCCCGTGCAGCTGACCGCCGAGGACGTGACCGACGGTGTGCGGCTGGGCTGGAACGAGGCGACCGGCGCCACCGGTTACCTCGTCTACCGCTGGGATCCTGTCGACGGCCGGTACGAGAGCCTGACGCCGGACCCGGTGACCGGCACGACCTGGAAGGACACCACCGCGCCCCGCGGCACCACCCACTACTACTGGGTGACCGCCGTGGACGCGGACGGCACGGAGTCCGCACCGGGCGGTGCCTACGCGGTTCTGGCGCCCTAGCAGCGCGACCGTAGGCGGGCCTTGCGATAATCGCAAGGCCCGCCTACGCTGTTTTCATGGACCCGTATGTCATCGAACGTGTACGCACCGTGATGGACGCGGCCGCGATGACCAAGGCCGCCTTCGCCCGGACGGTCGGGCTCACGCCCGACAAGCTGTCGAAGTCGCTCAGCGGCGTGCGCCGCTTCACCTCGCTGGACCTGGCGCTCATCGCCGAGGCCGGCGGCACGACCGTGGACTGGCTGCTCACCGGCAACGAGCCGCTGCGGCCCGCCCTCGCGGCCCGCACGCGCAGCGACACCGCGCCCGACCCGGCGGGGACGCGGGAGGTCACCGAGCGGTTCGCGGCCGCCTACGAGGTACTGGAACTGCTGGACCGGGCAGGAGAGCTGCCCGCCGTGCCGGAGCCGGACCCCGCGCTGGAGCGCTGGGCGGCGCAGGGCGAGCGGCTGGCGGAGGAGGCACGGGAGCGGCTGCCGGCGGCGGGGCTGGAGACGGACGAGCTGATCGCCGCGGTCGAGGAGCACTTCGGCGTGGACGTCGCCATCACCGGGCTTCCCCAGGCTGTGGACGGACTCGCCTGGCAGACCGACACGTTCCGCCTCGTGCTCCTCGCGCCCACCGATCTGTGGACACGGCAGCGCTTCACCCTGGCCCACGAGCTCTGCCACATCCTCGCCAAGGACGCCCGCAGTGTCGTGGTGGAGTCCCATGTCGCCCCCGGCCGGCAGAAGGACCTCGCCGAGGTGCGGGCCAATGTCTTCGCCTCGCATCTGCTGATGCCCGCCCGGGAGTTGACGCGGGCCGCCGCCGCGGAGGGGGAGCTGACGGACGCCGCCTTCGAGCGGCTGGTCGTCCGCTTCCGGGTGTCGCCGAGCGCGCTCGCCGCACGCCTGCACCAACTCGGCCTGATCGACGCCGGACGGCGCAAGCACCTGCGCGCCCTGACGACGGAGTCCTGCCATCTGCTGGCGGGCGCCGGCGACGAGTACCAGCGGCAGGCGTCGCGCGCCTTCGCCGAACGCTTCCCGCCGCGCCTGGCCTCGGAGTTGTACAAGGCCTATCTGGCGGGGGAGACGACGCTGCGCCCGCTCGCCGCACTGCTGGACACGGACGTGGAGCGGCTGCACGACCTGCTCGCCCCCGAGTCCGCGGCCGGCAACGGCACCGATCAACAGGACGCCGAAGAAGGGGACCTGGTCTTCCAGCCATGACCACCTGGTGGTTCCCGGACAACACCGTCCTGTGCAACTTCGCCGCCGTGGACCGGATGCTGCTGCTGGAGAAGGTGCTGGACGGCCGCGGCCGCTGGACCCAGGCCGTCGCCCACGAGGCCGCCCGCTCCGCGCGGTTCCTGCCGCGTCTGGCCGGGCTGGCCGAGGCCGGCTGGCTGGGCGAGCCCGTGGAGATCACCGAGAGCGCTGAGCTCCGGGAGGTCGACCGGCTGCGCCGCGCGGTCTTCGGCGGCCCGTCGAACGCGCCGACCCGGCATCTCGGGGAGGCCGAGACCTGCGTACTGATCACGCGGCGGCGGGAGTTCCGCGGCGCCGTCTGGATCACCGACGACCGCTCCGCCCGCAACTTCACCCGCCGGCGCGGGATCACCACGAAGGAGACCTTCGACCTGATGCGGGACGCGTGCGCCGACGGGCTCGTGCCCGCGGCGGAGGGTCACCGGCTGCTGCACGCCATGATCGCCTCGGGCCGCCATCTGCACCATGTGTCGCAGGGGCCCGCCGACCTGCTGCCGTGAAACGTTCCGCCGGGTCTACTCGGGCCGCTTGGCGGGCCGCCACACCACCAGCGCCGACGTCTGCTGCACGTCCTGGTACGGCACCAGGTCGCGCCGGTAGGAGGCGTGGACGGCCGCCTCGCGCTGCTGCATGGCGGCCGCGGCGCCCTCGACGGCGGCGGCCAGTTCGGCCACCCGCGACTGGAGGGCCGCGACCTGGTTCTCCAGTTCGATGATGCGCTTGATGCCCGCGAGGTTGATGCCCTCGTCCTGCGACAGACGCTGGACCTCGCGCAGCAGCTCGATGTCACGGGCCGAGTAGCGCCGGCCCCGCCCGGCCGTGCGGTCGGGCGAGACCAGGCCGAGCCGGTCGTACTGCCGGAGGGTCTGGGGGTGCAGACCGGAGAGCTGGGCCGCCACCGAGATGACGTAGACGGGGGATTCGTCCGTCAGCTCGTACGGGTTGCGACCCCGTCCGCCCCGCATGCCGCCGCCCATGCTCATCGGTTCAGTCTCCCTTCGCGGCCTTGAACAGCTCTGCCCGCGGATCGGTGTCCGCGGTCGCCTCCCGGTACGCCTCCAGGGCGTCCAGCGCCTTGCCCTCGGTGGCCGCCGGAACGGCGACCTCGACGGTGACCAGCAAGTCGCCGTGCGTACCGTCCTTGCGGACGGCACCCTTGCCACGCGCCCGCAGCGTACGCCCGTTGGGCGTACCCGGGGGCAACTTCAGGGTGACCGGGGGACCGCCGAGCGTCGGCACCTTGATCTCGCCGCCGAGGGCCGCCTCCGTGAAGGAGACCGGCACCACGACGGTGAGATTGTCGCCCTTGCGGCCGAAGACCGGGTGGGCGTCGACGTGCACGGTCACGTACAGGTCGCCGCCCGGGCCGCCGCGCTCGCCGGGGGCGCCCTTGCCGCGCAGCCGGATGCGCTGCCCGTCGGTGACGCCGGCCGGGATGCGCACCTGCATGGTGCGCGCCGAGCGGGCCCGGCCGCTGCCGTTGCAGACCTCGCAGGGGTCCTGCGCGATCAGGCCGCGGCCCTTGCAGTCCACGCAGGGGTCGGTGAGCGAGAAACCGCCACCGCCGCCGCGCGAGACCTGCCCGGTGCCGACGCAGGTCGGGCACACCCGGGGCGTGCCGTTCTTGTCGCCGGTGCCCGAACACGCCTTGCAGGGCGCCTGGCTGGTCATCTTCAGCGGGACCGTGGCACCGTCCACCGCCTCGGTGAACTTCAGCGTCACCTCGGTCTCGACGTCCTGGCCGCGCCGGGGCTGCGTACGGGTCGTGGCGCCGCCCCGGTTGAACAGGCCGCCGAACACGTCCCCGAGGCCGCCGCCGAAGCCGCCGCCCTGGGGGGTGCCGGCACCGCCGGCGGCGCCGCCGCCGAAGAGGTCGCCGAGGTCGAAGCCGAAGCCGCCCGCGCCGGCCGGGCCGCCGCGGAAGCCGCCGTTGCCGAAGAGGGCGCGGCCCTCGTCGTACTCCTTGCGGCGCTTGGCGTCCGACAGGACGTCATTGGCCTCGGAGATCTCCTTGAAGCGCTCCTCGGCCTTGGCGTCGCCCTTGTTGGCGTCCGGGTGGAACTCGCGGGCGAGCTTCCGGTACGCCTTCTTGATCTCCGCCTCGGTGGCGTCCTTCGGGACGCCGAGGACCTTGTAGAGATCCTTCTCGAACAAATCCCTGCTGATGCTCATCCCCGGCGTCCCTCCTTCCGTGCCTTCTGCGCGTGACTCACGTCAGCCCTGTTCCGGGCCACCGTTCTCCTCGTCGGCCGCGTCAGCGTTGCCCTGCGTTCCCTGCGTGCCCGGCTGGGGCTCGGCGACCGCCACCCGCGCGGGGCGGATGGTGCGCTCCCCGATGCGATACCCGGGCTGCAGGATCTGCACGCAGGTCGTCTGTGTGACGTCCGGCGAGTAGCTGTGCATCAGGGCCTCGTGCACCAGCGGGTCGAAGGGCTCGCCCTCCTTGCCGAACTGCTGGAGGCCCAGCTTGGCGGCCACCGTCTCCACGGACTCGCCGACCGACTTGAAGCCGCCGACCAGTTCCTTGTGGTCCCGGGCACGGCCGATGTCGTCGAGCACCGGAAGCAGTTCGGTGAGCAGATTGGCGACCGCGATCTCGCGGACCGCGATCCGGTCCCGCTCCACCCGGCGGCGGTAGTTCTGGTACTCCGCCTGGAGCCGCTGGAGGTCCGCCGTGCGCTCACCGAGCGCCGTACGCACCTGGTCCAGCTGCGCCTGCAGAGCGACCATGGCGTTCGCGTCCCCGGCCGGGGACGCCGGGGCCGCCTGCTCGGCGGACCCGGCACCCGGCGCCGTGTCGCCCGCGGAGTCCGCGGACGACGCGGAACCGGCCTCGGCAGAGGGGACGTCAGGCTCCTGCTCGAAGCCCGGGGTCTCCTCCGTCACGCGGCACCGTCCTTCTTGTCCTCGTCGACGATCTCGGCGTCGACGACGTCGTCGTCGGCCGGGGCACCGCCCGCGGCACCGGCGGCACCGGCCGCGCCACCCTCGGCCTGGGCGTTGGCGTAGAGCGCCTGGCCCAGCTTCTGGGAGGTGGCGGCGACCTTCTCGGTGGCCTCGCGGATGGCGGCGGAGTCCTCGCCCTTCAGCTTCTCCTTGAGGTCCTCGACAGCCGCCTCGACCTCGGTCTTGACGTCACCGGGGACCTTGTCCTCGTTGTCCTTGAGGAACTTCTCGGTCTGGTAGACGAGCCCCTCGGCCTGGTTGCGGGTCTCGGCGGACTCGCGGCGCTTGTGGTCCTCGTCCGCGTACTGCTCGGCCTCGCGCATCATGCGGTCGATGTCGTCCTTCGGCAGCGCGGAGCCACCGGTGACGGTCATGCGCTGCTCCTTGCCGGTACCGAGGTCCTTGGCGGAGACGTGCATGATGCCGTTGGCGTCGATGTCGAAGGCGACCTCGATCTGCGGGATGCCGCGCGGGGCCGGCGGCAGGCCCGTGAGCTCGAACATGCCGAGCTTCTTGTTGTACGCCGCGATCTCGCGCTCGCCCTGGTAGACCTGGATCTGCACCGACGGCTGGTTGTCCTCGGCCGTGGTGAAGATCTCCGAACGCTTCGTCGGGATCGTGGTGTTGCGCTCGATCAGCTTGGTCATGATGCCGCCCTTGGTCTCGATACCGAGGGACAGCGGGGTGACGTCGAGCAGCAGGACGTCCTTGACCTCGCCCTTGAGCACACCGGCCTGGAGCGCGGCGCCGATGGCCACGACCTCGTCCGGGTTCACGCCCTTGTTGGCGTCCTGACCGCCGGTCAGCTCCTTGACGAGCTCGGCGACGGCGGGCATGCGGGTGGAGCCACCGACGAGGACGACGTGGTCGATCTCGGAGAGCTGGATGCCCGCGTCCTTGATGACGTTGTGGAACGGGATCTTGCAGCGCTCCAGCAGGTCCGCGGACAGCTGCTGGAACTGGGCGCGGGTGAGGCGCTCGTCCAGGTGCAGCGGGCCCTCGGCGGACGCCGTGATGTAGGGCAGGTTGATCGAGGTCTCGGTGGACGAGGACAGCTCGATCTTCGCCTTCTCGGCGGCCTCGCGCAGACGCTGCAGCGCCATCTTGTCCTTGGACAGGTCCACGCCGTGACCCGAGGCGAACTGCTTCACCAGGTAGTCGACGATGCGCTGGTCCCAGTCGTCACCACCGAGGTGGTTGTCGCCGTTGGTGGCCTTCACCTCGACGACGCCGTCACCGATCTCCAGCAGCGAGACGTCGAAGGTGCCGCCACCGAGGTCGAAGACGAGGATGGTCTGGTCGTCCTTGTCCAGGCCGTACGCCAGGGCGGCGGCCGTGGGCTCGTTGACGATGCGCAGGACGTTGAGGCCCGCGATCTCGCCGGCCTCCTTGGTGGCCTGGCGCTCGGAGTCGTTGAAGTACGCCGGGACGGTGATGACCGCGTCGGTCACCTTCTCGCCCAGGTAGGCCTCGGCGTCACGCTTCAGCTTCTGCAGGATGAAGGCGCTCATCTGCTGCGGGTTGAAGTCCTTGCCGTCCAGGTTGATCCGCCAGTCGGTGCCCATGTGGCGCTTGACCGAGCGGACCGTCCTGTCGACGTTGGTGACAGCCTGGCGCTTGGCGACCTCGCCGACGAGCACCTCGCCGTTCTTCGCGAAGGCGACGACGGACGGCGTGGTCCTGGCACCCTCGGCGTTGGTGATGACGGTGGGCTCGCCGCCTTCGAGAACGCTGACGACGGAGTTAGTCGTGCCCAGGTCGATGCCGACCGCACGTGCCATGGTGAAACCCTCCAACTGCCTACTTGAGTGGAACTGACTCAAGAGTGCCGGACGGCGTCCTCCGTGTCAACAGACCTGAGTCGGTGCCGCTCAACTTTAGAGCCGCCCCTGCGCGCAGGGCCGTCGCGGCACGGCCGATCGGCCCCTCCGGCGACCCTCCGGCGGCGCCCCGGCCCGGGCAAGGCTGCCCTCAGCGACACAGATCACCGGCGGCGCGGCTGCACGCGTGCGCCGATACTGGGTACCCTCAGGAGAACTGCATAAGTTACTGCTTAGTAGACAGCCGGGCAGTCGGCCCGAGCCGCCGCTCTCGCAGGTCCGAGGAGCCCTGAAATGCAACTCGCCGCGATCATCGTGTCGCTGGTACTCGCCGTGGTCGGCGTGGCGCTGTTCAGCCGAGCCATCGCCCAGATCTACCGGTTCG